>JAZQTW010000058.1:0-60725 GCA_045630985.1 Alphaproteobacteria bacterium | reverse complement strand
GAGATAGCTCCTCTTTTTTTGTTTTAAAAGGCCCTAGAAAACCTAGAGCCTTTTGTTTTGCTTTAAGCTATTTTAGAAAATAGTTTTTGTTTACTTAAGATATCTTGTTTTGTTAGACTTGATTTTAAGAAAGGAGATGTTTCTATTAAATCAAGTGGTGTTCCATCACTTTCTATTTGGCCATCTTTTATAACAATTACCCTATCTGCAAGAGCTATTTCGGTTGGATTATGTGTTACAAGCAATACCGTTTTATTTTTAGCTTTTTCTTTTAAGGTTTTCATTACCTTAAAGCTTAATACTTGGTCTAACCCTGTTGTTGGCTCATCTAATATCATTATTGGACGGTTCGTTAAGAATATACGAGCTAAAGCCAAGCGTTGGCGCTGACCACCAGATAGGGCCCTACCATCTTGTCCAATTCTGTGATATACACCATCTTTTAGATTTAATATATCCTCTGTTAAGCCAGCAGAATCTAAAGCTTTTTGCAATTCTTCTTCTGATGCGTTTTCTTTGAAGTATTTTAAGTTATACAACAAGGTTTGATCAAAGAAGTGAACGTTTTGATCAACAAATGCTATTTGTTTGTTTATCTCGTTATCGGAAAGAGCGGTTAGAGTTTTTGTACCAAGTTTTATTGAGCCTGATGTCAGGTCATAATCGTGGCGTATTAAACTCATTAGAGTTGTTTTACCCTCACCTGATGTACCGGCAACAACGGTTATCTCTCCTGGGTTTATTGTGGTTGTGATGCCTTTTATAACCTCGTTTCCACGTTCAATCGTTTCTTTTTCAGCGCCTAGCGTGGTTACATCTTTGATTTTCGGATAAGAAAAGCGAATGTCTTTTATGTTTATAGTATTATCTTCTGGTGTTAGCTTTTTAGAACCGGTTTTACGCTCTAATGCATGTGGGGTTATAAGTTGCTTTTGTGTATCTACAATCTCATTGCGATTATCTAATAGATATCTTTTATACCAAAGAATTAATTGATAACTACGCCATCTAAATACTGATGTAGCACTATAAATCAAAGCCAATCTACCTATATCTTTTGAAACAATAATATCGTGCAAAGCTATTGTTGCGATAAAAAAAGCAATCACCGTAGATACGATAAATGAAGAAATATTCTCCATTTTATAATCTGCAAAAAGAAGCTTTAGAGATGCTTTGGTATCTTTTTTCATTCTTTGTCTCATACAAATTTGTTCATTAGATATATTTAATGCATCTTGTACAAGTGCAGAATTTGCCATTATATCTCTATTTGTTTGTCTTACTTTTATCTTTATTAGTCTTTTTTTATTTTCTCTATTTCGCAATAAATATGATGCGTATCCGCTAAACTCTGCATATATTAAGCAAGCGACTACTATAACAAAGAATAATTTAGCTGAAACAAGAAAAACACTAATTCCTGTTATACATAAAACAACAATTCCTCTTAGTTCATCTAATACATCACTCAATAGTTCCACTTTATTGTTTGTTATTTTTTCTACCATGTCATTCAAAGATGACGGTGAATTAACTTTAAAAAATGGACGTGGCTTGCGTATGATATCTGCAAAACCCTTAGTTTGTTCTGCCTCATTGTATTTGTGTTTTATCACATCTCTATAACAATACCTTAAATTATTAAAAACAGGTTCAATCATTTTAGCTGCATTTAATAATACCCAATATAGCAAAAATGTTGTTATTGCTTTTGGAGTATTATCTAATATTGCAGGCATTGAGCCATATACTAACATTTCAAAATAAGGGATTAACCCTTCTAGCATAGCTGATGCAATCCCTATAGCTATCATAAGGTATAAATTCTTCTTACAAATATAATCCATTTCTTTATAGATATTAAAAGATAGAACAAAGGGATTTATATTGTTTTGAGATTTTATCTTGTAACCTTGGATAAATTCATAAAATTTTTTAATCTTTTGCTTTTCATAAGCAAAAAAACTTAAAGGTCGCTCAAACGAGTGAGCCAACTTATTATTATCAGTCATAGATTAAATTTCCTTCTTAAATTATGTTAAAACAAATAAAATGTATTTGCCTGTTTTTAGGCTTATAATTTAAGAAATTAAAAATATTTGATGTTTGATATAATGAATCATTTTGTATCCTTTTGTTTTTAATAAGGGAGAATAAGGTTTCTCCCTTATTGTTCTATTATTGTATTTAAATTACTTCAAGCTTTCAATTAGGGCGACGGGGTTGATGATTGTGCCAATACCTTCTTTGAAAGTACCTGTTTTTATCCCTAGCTTAAAAAACTCAAGCGGTGTTATATTTTCTTTTACGCTTTTTGCTAGTAGGTAAAGGCCAACAGGATAAGTTCCTATATGGCTACTCGCTTTATGATCAAAAGCATATCCATCCATTTTTACATCTAAAGCAACAGTTTTAGCTCCACTTGGAAAAAATAAAAGTTTAACAGCATGTTCTATTGCTGACTTAACAAAATTTTGGTCTGTTATTTCATAATCATTGGGATTATCAATATCTCCACCGACTCTGCAAAAAATTCTTGCAGAATCAAATTTATCGGTATTATCATAATGATTATAAAATTCTTTTTCTGTATATATCTTTAAATTTTTCAACTCTTTTAGAGCTTGTTGACAATCGTCAAAACCTTCTTTACCTTGATCGTTTTCATTTGACAAACTTCTTCCGATAAAAACAATATCAATACCAGATTTGCCATCGTCTTTTAATTTTTTGTGAAGTTCGCAAATTTTTTGAATAGCTATAGCATAATTACTATAAACACACTCTCTGGTATTTACAGCATAAAAATAGGCTTCAGATAAAGGGGCTATACCACAACTCTTACCAATCAACAATGATACTATGCGACCATCAGCTCCTCCACCATAATCTGTTGGATTAAAACCAATTTCTTCATATCCTTTTAATGAGTTATGATATTCTATATGGTTAAACAATCGACTACCTCCAATAATAGCAATACAACTTCCTTGTCCTTTTATGCCTTGCTTGTGAAGAGTTCTGATACCTAACCCCGGATTTTTGCGTATTTCTAAAAACTCTCTTGGATTAAACCCAACAGGGAGCATTGATTTATCTTCTGGCCACTTAGTATCTTCTGAATAACGAATCTTTAATGGATCCACACCCGATAAATCATACTCTGAAATATCTAAATGTTCAAAAGATAAATATTCAGTCCAATCTCCTTGATTACTTGAACCACGATAAAAAGCTTTTTTCTTTGCATCATATTCTAATTGATAGTCTTCTGGTTTATGTAGTGGATATATATTTTGTTCATATCCGGTTGTAATGCGTCCTCCCCACCATAATTTAAATGGATTTTTCAGCGTTTTATTTTTTGTAACAATTAGTGCTTCAGCTAATTTATGAGGTTCTTGTTTAATTAAATCATTCCAACTATCAAAACCATACTCTTTGGCAATAACATGCTGAGCATTCATTAATGATAATTCACCTTTACCACTAAAATATTTTTCACATCTTGATTTTGCTTCTGGGAGATTTTTCTTAAAGTCTTTTAATAAACATTTTGCTTCCACTTGGAAGTATTCAATATACTTTGTCATATCATATTCCTTTCTAAATAACCTATCCTATCGCCTGTCCGATTAGCATTGATAAGCTACTTAAAAGAAATTTATGTAATAAAATCATCATGGCAATGTATCACTTTGGCGGACATCCCGAGCGCT
Source organism: Alphaproteobacteria bacterium (assembly GCA_045630985.1). Lineage (GTDB taxonomy): Bacteria > Pseudomonadota > Alphaproteobacteria > RF32 > CAG-239 > CAG-267. The sequence goes on along the minus strand of JAZQTW010000058.1, from coordinate 57,003 downwards.
TGCCTCACTCATAATATTTCTTATAGCGCAAAAATGCTCTTATGTCAACAATCTTTTTTATAAAAAAAATAGCCACCTATTGCTAGATGACTATTTTGCGTTTGTATATTAAGCTATTTACTATGCTGGAGATACAATCATAAACATTTGTTTGCCTTCCATTTTTGGAGCAGCATCTACCTTACATAATCCTTCTAAATCTTCTACAAGCTTATTTAGAATATCTTTACCCATATCGTTAGCAGACATTTCACGTCCTTTATAACGCATAGTGAATTTTACTTTATCACCTTGGCTTAAAAACTTTTTAGCTTGTTTTAACTTTACCTCATAATCATGAGTTTCTATCATTGGACGGAGTTTTAGCTCTTTGATATTAACCACTTTTTGATTCTTTTTTGCTTCGTTTTTCTTCTTTTGAAGTTCGTATTTATATTTACCGTAGTCCAATACCTTACAAACTGGTGGTGTTACCTGAGGAGAAATTTCAATCAAATCTAATCCAACTTCTTGAGCAATACTAAGTGCTTCAGAAATTGAAACAACACCTAAATTCTCACCGTTATAGTTAATTAAACGAACTTCTTTTGCTTTGATCTCTCTATTTATGCGTGGTCCGTCAGCTTCACGTACTGGCGCATTATTATTTTCCGTAGCTATTTTTGCCTCCAATAAAAATTAATATTACGAAATGTATATTAATTCAAATTATTATATTTCGCAAGAGAAATCTTTATTTTTATTATAATGCAAAAGCAAGCCTATTTTGATAAACTTGAGAATTATCATAGCCATATGTATTCTGTTTATAATAGTTTGAGTGAGCAAAAGTTATTTCTGCTGTTTTTTTATCAAACTCAACACCAACAAACCCTCTTTTTATCATAGCATCGATTAATTCAAACCTATCAAAAGGAAGTGTTATTCTTGTTTTTACACGAGAAAGTACTGTTGCTTTATCAATTGGTTTGTGTAGCAAAGATATTTTACCTCCATCTGATGGATCTATGGCTGTTTGAAATAGATTAAAGCGACAGGCAAAATATGGTGTCATATTCCAGCGATTATTTCTATCTACGATTGATGCACAATCTGTGCAATTTAGCAACACAGCCTGTTCCATACGATAATTAATCATCGCAGTATTTATAGCATTACCCCTATACGCAGGATGAACAGAATCTGCGCCAAATGTAGCTACTCTAGTATCTTGGCTTTGTCTTCTATTGAAGAAATCATATTCACAATTTGGAATTTCGTCTTGCAAATCATTCTGATTTTCACAAATTTTAATATAAGACATTCCCACCAATTCTTTACCCACAAAAGCACCTACGTAGCGTATGTTTTCATTTTTAAATACACCGTTATAGTATTCTTTAGAGTGTTTATGAATAAAACACTCTTGCCCCTCTCCAAGATTTGCGTAAATTGTTTCTGAAAGTTTTCCCATAGCCTCCGCATCTTTTATATTTAGAGGTCTAATATAGTAATGAACTGGTTTTTCTAGCTTATGACCATTAACTTTATTAATATTGCCTTGCCAAACCATTTCTCCATTCACTTGATATTTTCTAATTTCTGTACTCATTTTTTCCTCTAAATATTATTGCAATAAAAAAAGCGGGAACAATTCCCGCTTTTAAACACTTTGTGAAGACAATTTATTAGCAACACAAAATAAACGGCGGGAACATATTTTCCTGACGTTTTATCTTGATTTGCTTTATTGTTAAACTACGTAACATTTCATCCTCATTAAAAAAGTTGAAGGTATTATGCATTATTTTATGGCAACTTGTCAACTAATTTTATATATTACATTTTAGAATAGTTTGGAGTGATAATATGATTGACATTAAAAATTTAACAGAAACTGAGGCAAAACAACAACTTGAGTTTTTAGCAAGCGAAATTGAAAAAGCAGATATTTCATATTATCAAAATGATGATCCTTATCTTAGCGATGCGGAATACGATCGTTTGCGCCACTTAAATTTAGCTATTGAAGCAAAATTTCCACATTTAATTCTTCCAAACAGCCCTTCCAAACGAATCGGCGCAAAAATAAAAAGTGAATTCAAAAAGGTTGAATTACAAGTTCCGATGTTATCTCTTGCGGATATCTTTAATGACGAAGATGTTCATGATTTTATATTGAGTATAAAAAGATTCCTTAACACAGCTGAAGATATTGAATTTACATCAGAACCCAAAATTGATGGTTTATCCTTTTCCGCTCGTTATGAAAATGGTGTTTTTGTAAAAGGATCTACTCGTGGTGATGGAAAAATTGGTGAGGATATTACAGAAAATTTAAGAGCAATAAAAGGTTTTCCTCTATTTTTAGATAAAGATACTCCGAATATTTTTGAAATTCGTGGTGAAGTTTTTATGTCCAAAGCTGATTTTTTTGCACTCAATAAAAGAAATGAGGTAGAAAAGAAGAAGCTTTTTGCCAATCCAAGAAATGCTGCTGCCGGCTCTTTAAGACAATTAGATGCTAGAATTACTGAACAGAGAAATCTCAGCTTTTTAGTATATACATGGGGTGAAGTGTCTGACATTAGATGGAAATCTCAAATTGAATTTTTAGACTATGTAAAATCATTAGGCTTTCCTGTAAATCCATATAATAAGTTATGCAACAATGAGGAAGAACTATTAGATAGTTACCGTTCATTAATGGAAAATAGATCTAACCTTGAATATGACATAGATGGTATTGTTTATAAAGTTAATAGTTTAGACCTTCAAAAAAGACTTGGTTTTTTAACAAGAACTCCTCGTTGGGCCGTTGCTCATAAATTTCCTGCAGAAAGAGCAATTACAACATTAAAGAATATCCGCATACAAGTAGGACGTACAGGAGCACTAACTCCTGTTGCTGATTTAGAACCAATAAACGTTGGTGGCGTGATTGTTTCACACGCAACATTACATAATGAAGACGAAATAAAACGCAAAGATATTCGTATTGGAGATACTGTTGTTGTACAACGCGCAGGAGATGTTATTCCTCAAATTGTAGAGGTTTTACTTGAAAAAAGAAAAGAAAATATAGTGGAATTCGTATTCCCTGATATTTGCCCAGAATGTGGTGCTCATGCAATACGAGAAGAAGATGAAGCAGTTAGACGCTGTACTGGTGGTTTATCATGCCCTGCTCAAGCGGTCGAACATTTAAAACATTTTGTATCTCGTGATGCTTTTAATATTGAGGGTTTAGGAGATAAAGTTATTGAAGATTTTTATAACGAAGGAATTATAAAAACACCTTTTGATATTTTTACTTTAGAAGAAAGAAATAGACCTACAGATTTATTTTCGATAAATACATCATTAAATCTTGAGCAGAGAGAAGGATGGGGTAAAAAATCTGTATCTAATCTTTTCGAAGCCATAAATAAAAGCAAGAATATTTCTTTGCAAAAATTTATTTATGCTTTGGGAATTAGACAAGTTGGCTCAGCAACCGCCTACTTGATTGCAAAACACTATCATTCTTTTGATAATTTTATGACTGCTATGATTAATTTTGACCTTCAGTTACTCATTAGCATTGATGGAATTGGTCCTATAGTTGCAAATGATATTGTTGAATTTTTTAAAGAGCCTCATAATTTAGAGGTTATAAATAAGCTTATTAATATTATTAATATTGAAGAATTTCAAACAATAGAGAACACAACCTCTGATTTATCTGGAAAAACTGTTGTTTTTACAGGAACTCTAACCACAATGACACGTAGTGAGGCAAAAAGCAAGGCATTGGCTGTAGGAGCTAAAGTTTCTGGATCCGTTTCTTCGCAAACTGATTATGTTGTAGCTGGAGAAAATGCGGGTTCTAAACTAACTAAAGCAACAGAGCTAGGTGTAAAAGTTATTTCTGAAGAAGAATTTAACCTTATGATTGCTTAGTTTTTCTCTTATAAAATATCTTATATAGATTAATGAAAACGATATTAGCATAGATAATCCATATAGACATTATAAGTACCTTTGTTTTTAATCCATATATAGTATCAATATAATATGTGATTAAGAACAGTGCGCTTAAAAAAACAAAGCAAAGCAAGAATTTCCAGTAATTGCCCTTTGTTTTTTTGTATGCATCCATTATTGAACGACTCTTACCTACAAGTGATGATATCCATGCCAAACATGGTCTGCATATTGTATATGGAGATATCGTTACCATAAAAAGATATAGCAGTGTTTTTTCAGGAAGCCCCTCATGGCTTTGTAATATTCCCATATATTTCTCAAAGAAATCCAAATATTTATGCTGAAAACCCATCAGCATTGGAACATATTGAAATATTATGGTTAGTATGAATATGCTTATATTCATAAACATAATTTTACTAACCGGTATTAATCCATTAAAAATTCTGATTAATGAAAAATAAGGCTGTCTTTGTTGTATAAATCGTACAAATGTGCATAGAAATAAATAGTATCCCATTAACCATAATATGCTTAAAGAATTCTTCCAACCATTTGGTATTAAGCTTAATACATATAAGAAAATAAAGTTTGCAAAACACCATGATAAAAATACTTTTTTATGGGTATATGCAAACTTTATGCTACTTTTTAGAACAGATAGCAAAGAAAATGTTTTATATTCCGTGTTCTTACTTCTATTCTGTGTCTTCCTCAAAATCTGTTTCCTCTTCAGCATTAGGATCATAATCGATTCCTAATTTAGATAGAATATCTTCATTCTGGGTATTTCTCTGAGCAACAATCCAATCTGGCACCCATGCCGAATGTGGAATTTTTGATTGCGCCAACATCTTTTTATCAAGATAATAACGAGGAGCATCTGCCATAATTGGTGTTTCAATATGACCTTGCATAAGCACTACTTGTTTTAACATTGGTAAACTTAGTAATTCATTTGATTTAATTGCAGCTACACCTGTTAATTGATAACTTACATTTTTTGCAAAAGGATTAAACTCTTTATTTAAGCTCCCCTCTTGTCTAGAATATGATGTTGTTTGAATTGTTTTTTGGCCAATCATTTTTGAGAAACGTTCTGCTGTTTGCTCATTGTTCTGTGATAAAATTACCTTACATGCAGTTGTTGAAATAACTGTTTCAAGGTCATCTTTACCGTACTTACCCGAAATTTGTCCTAAATCTTGACCTATCAATAGATATGATACTTTTTGACCACGCCCCACCGCAGGACCATCAATTACAGCTTTAAGTTTTGGCATTTGCGGAAACTCGTCAAGTACGAATAACACTGGGAATGGTCCCATCTTACCATCTGTTGCATTTACAAAATTTGGTGGGTTTGAAATTAAATATGCACTCATCAAGTCAACAAAAACAGCACTAATGGGGTTCAATGCTTGGGCATCTGTTTGGTTAACTGACAGATAAACGGCGATTGGTTTCCATTCTCCTGTAACAGGGTCTTTAAGTCCACGCAAATCCTTAAATTTAATATCTGAAAAACTTGTTCTTGATACAACAGCAGAGTTTTTGAAAATACGAATACCATTAAATGCCATAGACATTACAGAACCACGTTCTTTATCAGGTTTTGATCTCAATCCACTCAATTCTTGGATACATCTACGAGAATAACCATAATCATTAGCCTCATTGATGGCTCCATCTAGTAACTCTCCCATAAGATCGGCCATTGCAGCCATTTGGTCACCCTCTTCTTGACGGCGCTTAATTTCGTTACTTTGCTCAATTGTTGCTGTAGTTATCCATTCTAGAATCATGGCTAAACAAGCCTCATGGTTAACCCATCTATCTGGAAATGCATTCCATGTACCAATTGGTAAATAATTTTCTATGGTCAAATTATTATTTTGTAAATCTTGCATTGCTCTTATAGCATTATTCTGTAAATTACCACTTTGCATTTCTTCATAGTAATTCATCAACTCTGCTTTATCCTCTTCTGTCATTGTTCCTTCAACAATTTTTTGAATAAAGCGTTCATTAGCTAATGCTTTCTCACATTTTGAAGCTACAAATTGAATTAGACCACACAATGCGCCTCTACCAGCTTGAGACCAATATGCATCGCCACCACCTTTAGGATCTTCTACGAAAGTATTACACATTGAGTCAATATACAAATCTCGCGCAGGTCCAGGGGCAGGTAACGCTCCTGGTGATAATGGGTTCCAACTAGGATAATATTCACCCGTTAGAGGATTATCCTCTTTACCCCAGTTAATAACAAATACTGGACCAACTTTACTTCTAGCTCCTGTTGTAGTGTAGCACAACTCAGGTTTAGGGTCATTTACAATAATACTCATTGTTTCTGAGTTAAAAATTGTAGGAATAACAACTCCGGCTGTTTTACCTGTACCTGGAGGAGCACAACATAATGTTGACAATGTTTCTTTTAGTTTCAACATCTTGCCTTGAAAACGCCCAACAACCATACAAAATCCATCAAAACCTAACAAAGGCATACGCTCAATATCTCTTAATGTTGCAATATGAGCTGAACCATGTACGTTTGATTGGAATTTATATGGACATTTTATGGCACCTGTTATTAATATTATAGGTAAAGATATAAATGGTAAAATTGGTATCCAAGAACTAATCTTCGTTGTTCCTGTTAATTTAAATATTCTTTTAAACCATCTTGCATATTGGCTGTACAAAACTCCTGGGTCTGAAACAGTCTTTTTGATATATAATCCTACAACATCTATACTTTTTTTAGAAATTCCTTGTTGTATTAGATAAGCCAAAGGATGAGCTAAATACAATAAAACAACACTAACACCTATGGATATAAAGAATGTTATTGTAATCCAACGCACTGCATTATCATATTCTTCCCATTCTTTTCCTCTTTCTTTTGCCATTTTTCACCTCTAATTAAGCCATGCTTCTAAATAATTTTCTCAATTTTTCTAAAGTATCCTTATCTACTTTTGCTTCACATGTTTCTATAGCTTTAGAGAATAGACGAATTTCTTTAGGGCTTCCTCTGTTTATACGAGTAACATTGATATTCATCTCTTCCCAAATTTCAAACATATCTTCTGCATTGATAACATTACCAGACTGGATAACAACATGAGGAATAACCTTAAACTTTAGGTCTGTAACAGATAATTTAGTTCTTAAAGCATCACAAACAACATCTACTAAACGTACAGGAGAAATTCTATGGCTACTCTCAGAAAACCATAAAGGTTCCTCGTCGTTAAATTTCTCTTCATCGGCAAGCCAATCCCCAACTTCTTTATCAACTAGGCATACTTGTAATGTATCTTTTGAAACAGCAATACAATCAACTTTTGTACTTTTTATAATAGCTGAAGGAATAATATCATAACCTTTTTGTGTTAAAACATCAATTACAGGTGTCTGTGATTCTCTATTAGATGATATTTCTACATTGTTGATATTAGAATTTTCTTCTTTTTTAGGCTTATTCTCTTTTTTATTAGCATTTTTATCACTGTGTTTGCTGCGTTTTTCTTCTTTTTTGATATTTTCAAAACGTGTATCAAAATCGCTTACACTTTCTTCTGGTGTTAAAATTGATGGAGAAGGTGTCTCTGCTGGTTTAGGTTTATCTTTTTTATCAAAGTCAAAATCAAAATCGAAATCATCTTCATCAAAATTAAACAACGCATGATTAATTGGAGCTTCTTGCTTCTTTTTAGCTGGTGAGTATGAAGAAGTTGATTTAGATGTTGGTATAGTTGATGTTGCTTGTGATTGCTTTGTATAAATATTTGACTGCATTAACGTTGCAGAGGGAAGTGGCTGCGGTTTAATAGCAGTCTTTTTAATAACCGTTGTATTCTTTATTACTGGTGTTTCTTCTTTTACAGCTTTTTTCTTAATTACAACAGTTGGTTTTGTTTTTAAGGTTAATTTTCTATATAGATATAGAGGACTATACACAACATGCTTAAGGAATCTTCTCCATTTTACTAGGCATAACCCTATCCACCCTGCAAATAACAATGGCAAACTACTTAATAAAATTAAAAAGAATCCAACTTCTGATGCTGTTATAGGTTCTCCACTATTCCATTTTTCTCCTAATAAAATCCAATGTTCTTTTAAAAATATATCAAAATGCCAATTTATGAGCAAAACCACCCTTAAACCATCTATAAATATTATACTCCATAGATAGCCAACTATTAATGTTTTTAGTATTATTATTAGTGGTTTCAAATTATTCTCCGTTCTTGTTTTTTTGCATTATATATACAATTTAGTTAACAAGTCATTATTGTTTTACATTTTCTTCAATTTTTGCAGAAATCTGTCTTCTTATATCTAAAGATGTATTAGCCTTACCTCCATTTTCATTAACTCTTATTTTTTCTGAAATTATTTCATCAATAGTTTTATCCTTAATACCAATATTTTTTATAGAAACATGTTCTATTTCCATATTTTTAGGACGAGTAGCTTTTCTATATACGGCAATTATTGGAAGTAAGAGAAATTTGCCTAAGCCGTATTTGTACAATTTTTTACTCGCATAAAACCATATAATTGGAAAAGCAATTAAAGATATTGCTAAAGTACAATCCTTAAACGTCTTAAAAACTCCGCCATTTTCCCAAAAACTGTATAAAGCATTATAGTCCTTTTTATCGAGAATATCAAAATTCCAGAACATATGAAAAACGAATCTTCCTATAAAAATAAATACAACTAATACAAGCATGCTAATTATACTAAATTTCAAGAATTTGGTAATTTTTTTCATAACACCTCCGCTATTTATATTCGTCCTACCATGTAATCATATATGATTCTTTGGTTTTCAAAGATATTTTGTGACCGCCTTGCAGCTGTTGCATATGCACCAATAGGTCTGCCATCAAATTCAAAAGAATCTACGGCATCTAGCGCATTTTGCAATTTTTTCCTCTTTTTATCACTCACAGCTATTTTGCTTTTTACCTCTACGTCAGCTTGGCTAGCTACAGAAGCGACAGATGCTATATTTTTGTTAATATGTTCGTAGTAGCTTCTTATTGTTTCATTTCGTTTATCTACATCTGTACCACAATTTTCATAAATCTTATCAAAATTTGCTAAAATCTTATCGATGTATTGTGTTGAATTTTTAGTTATTTTGGCTCTTTTATATTTTTTTTCTTTATCTTCTGATATATTTTTATTCATAGCTTCAATTTGGCTTAAAATACTGTTTTTATCTAATGTTGTAGTTTTTTGTTTTATAATTCTTACGTGTTCTCTAATTGCATCGAATGTATTATCTGCTGGAATTGTAGCCGCTAACTCATCTGCAACATTTCCAACCCCTACATAATCAATTGTTCTTGCAGACATTTTCTTTTTTAATTCATTATATTTAGATAAAAATCCATCTGGCATACATCCCGTATCTTCATCTGCAAGAATCTTTATAGCAGCTAGTGAATAAGCTAAACTGCCTATCATTTTTATTTTCTTACCACTTTTCTCCAATATTTCTGGAATTTTATTAAAATTAACATAAGCTCTGGCCTCAGGGGCATCTGGATTAATTTGATAACATCTATATGCAGGTACAAGAACATCTTCTGTATATCTTTTTATATCACCTAAACTGCCAGCATTAATATTAGCTAAATTAGACCATGATGCTTGCTCTCCTGCTGCAATTAAACACACATTTTTATTGATTTCTTCATGTACAGTTTTTGCGTTTTTATTTGTTTTATCTATATTCTTAATAAAAGACTTCTTTTCGACATTTGTAATATCTAGCCAACTATCTCCTTTAGGCGCTTTTTCTTGAACAGGTTTTGCATATAAAACCCACTCAAGAAATTCTATTGGAATATCAACAGCTTTATCGATACACCAAGCATATGCTTTAAGAATCATATTCCAAAAAACAGCCATTATATCTTTTTCTTTAAAATCATCTTTATCTTTTTTAGGCTTTTCTTTTGGTTTTTCATCTTTGCTACTGGAAACCTCTGCCTCTGGCTGTATTTCAGCTGGATTAATACCATATGCTGAACTAATTCCTGCTACTACAGTATCTGTATCGATAGGTGATGGGGGAGGCGTATCTCTTGTATCGTCTGTCCCTCCCTCACCATTATCTTCTTCGTTGTCTGAAGATATTTCATCAAACGTTCTATTTTCATACTCCTCTACATCATCTGAAATGATTTGTACTAAATCTTCGTCATTGTTTTCATCTGTCATTTTCATCTCCTTTGTGTATTTTTTGCATTGTATCACAAAAACACAAAGTTGTCTACTTTAAAAATACTCTAAACTTTAAGTTTTTTAATATATTCACCAATTTTTTGATTTGCCTTTATTCCATCTTCAGGAGTTACCTTTATCAAGCCAAAAAATTTGGGTTTTATTTGATCAAAATCTATTGGGGCAAACATTGCTGGATTCTTTGTTAATGCATCAAATGCACCTGTTGCATCATTTTGTGCTGCTCTAAAATAATTATTTATCAGTTTATCGACATCTATAGGAAATTTTTTTTCTTTTAATTTTTTTATAAATTGAGCTTTTCTCTCTTGTATCTCCATATATTCTTCATACAACTCTCTTTTTATCTTGTTTTTTTGTATAACTTCCAATCGTTGTTTATACAAGAACTCACACATTTCTATATTTATTAAGATCTCTACATATGATATTATGGCTAACTGCAAATCTGTATCATTTAACCCTTCTGCAAAAGTTAAATATTCTTCATCATTTGCATCTTTAGATAATCTTTTCATATTTTCAGGGTCATATCTGCATACAATATCCCAACACGACAATAAATATGTTGCTATTTTTTTTCCTATACTAGGTTTATAGTTTGGAAAAAGCATTTCTTCATCATAATCTGTTTCAGGAACCTTAAAATTCTTTTTATCTGCCATAGTAAATATCGCATCTTGAAAATTTGATACTGATCGAGCTAAATCTTGCTCTTCTGATTTTAACACCTTTTCAGACACATCACTTGCAGTTACTGTTTTTACTGTAGTAGCGGTCAACAAGCTATCGATACTGTTTTTATCTGGTGTTGAGGAGGGATATGCGGTAGAAACAAAGCTATCAAGCCCCTCTTCTTCTTGTTCATTATTTGTTTCTTGTTGGTTCTGATTAACAAAGCTATTTAGTAAATCTGTAAACTCATTTTCTATTAATGAATCATTGTTTTCTTTATTAGATGTTTCTATTTTTTCATTATTATCACCTGCGTCACTTATAAAAGAATCTAATCCTTCTGTTGAATCGCTCATTATAAATCTCCTAAATATTTGTTCTTGATTTTATATTGTATATTGGTATATCTTAAAGTAAATTTGTGAAAATATAATTAATGACAACTATGAAAAAAGAATTTAATGATATAACTTATACGCCTGTTGTTGACGAAAAAGATAAAGGGCTTCGTATTGATAAATTTATTGCTATAAATTGCAAACAATTTTCTAGAGCTCAGGTGCAACGATTAATTAGCGCAGGTTTTATATATTGCGATGATGAAATTGTTTCCGATAAAGATTTTAAAACACGCGTAGGTGATATGTATCAAATTATAGAACCAGAACCTCAAGAAGCTTTACCCTTAGCGGAAAATATTCCTTTAGATGTACTCTATGAAGATGAACATTTAATAGTTATCAATAAACCAGCTGGAATGACTGTACATCCTGCTCCTGGAGCATATTCCGGAACTCTCGTTAATGCTCTACTTTATCATTGCAAAGATTCTCTTTCTGGCATTGGTGGTGTAGCGAGACCTGGGATTGTACATAGAATAGATAAAAATACTAGCGGTATTTTGGTTGTTGCAAAAAATGATTTAGCACATAATGGGTTGGCTGAACAGTTTTATAAACACACTATTGAAAGAACTTATTTTGCAATAACCTATAACATTCCTATGCCTCTAAGTGGTACTATAGAAGGGAATATAGCAAGAAGCTCTTTTGATAGAAAAAAAATGGCATTGGTGCATTCTGGTGGAAAACGCGCCATTACACATTATAAAGTAATTGAAAATTATAATAACAATATTGCTTTAGTAAAATGCAATTTAGAAACAGGAAGAACTCATCAAATACGCATTCATTTATCAAGTATTGGCTGCCATTTAGTTGGTGATGATGTTTATAAAGGTAAAAAATCTAGTTTAAAAATGCCTGATGATTTTAAAAATGAGGTATTAAATTTTTCTCGTCAAGCCTTACATGCTTATTCTCTTGGCTTTATTCACCCTATTACAAAACAGCACTTAGAATTTTCCACTGATTTTCCTGAAGATATGAAAAACCTACTTATCGTCTTGAGAAAACATAAACTTTAGTTAAATTTCGCGATTTTTTTCTTAAAAATTACTTAAAAACAATACAACTAATGTCTAGATTGTGGAAAAAATAATTAGATATAAACTCTACCTTGGTCAATTTTTAGGAGAATAATTATGAAAGAACAACCTAATATGGATGGACTAGAGTTTTCACCAGAAGATAATTTGTCTCGATATTTACAATCTATAAAAAAATATCCTATTTTATCTTTAGAAGAAGAGTTTGATTTAGCTTCTCAATATAAACTTACTAAAGATAAGAATATAGCTTATAAATTAATAACATCTCACCTAAGACTTGTTGTAAAAGTGGTATCAAAATATAAAGGTTATGGATTACCCATAGGTGAAATGATTTCTGAAGGTAATATTGGCCTAATGTATGCCATTGATAAATTTGAACCAGAAAAAGGGTTTCGTTTTTCTACTTATGCCTTATGGTGGATTAAAGCTTCTATACAGAAATATATTTTAAACTCATGGTCATTAGTAAAACTTGGAACAACTGCTGCTCAGAAAAAATTATTTTTTAATTTAAGAAAAATAAAAAATAGATTAAACTTGATTGATGATAGAGATTTATCTCAACATATCTTAAAAAATATTGCAAAATCTTTAGATGTTAGCATTCAGGATGTTACAGATATGAATATGCGACTTAAATCTCATGATGGATCATTAAATACTATTATTGATAATGATTCTGAAGGTTCATCCGAATGGATTGATTTTATTTCTGACAACAAGCCTAATCAAGAAGAAAATCTTGCTCATATTGAAACTGTAAAATATAGAAAAAAGATGTTTAATAAAGCGTTATATGTATTAAATTCAAGAGAAAAGGATATATTGTTTAAACGTCGATTATATGACAAGATAATAACTTTAGATGATTTGAGTAAAACTTATAATATATCAAAAGAAAGAGTAAGACAAATTGAATTAAACTCTATTAGAAAAATAACTAAAGCTATTGAGTTAATGCAATAATTTGTGATTATAATGAGAAATTTCAACGAAAAAAATTTGTATATAACCATTTTTATAATTATATGCTTAGTTGCTTTATTTTTAATTAGTTTCTTTTTAATAGAAACTAAAATAAAGCAATCTAAGCATATTCCCGTATCAGAAGGATTATCTTATAATATGGAATTTTCTTTTATAAATCGATTTAATGTTTAATAGTTATATGTATCATCTAATGGAGTGTCTTGATTAACACTTTGAGGTTTATAAATAAATAGATTACTTGTTTCTGGTATATCTTTTACTCTAGTTATATATCCTTTTTTAAGCATACATTTTTTATATTTTCTAGGACTAACGTCTGTATCATCTCTAACAGAATTAACTAAAACTGGAGCTGCACCGGGATATGGTACAAAGCTAGCCCAAATACCTTTTTCTTTATGCCATTTAACAACAGTATCATAACGTTGTTCCTCAGAATAGAACCAGCTTCTAAAACTTGGAATTAACTTTAATGCTTCTGCTTGACGCATACATTCTGAGTGATCTCTAGCAAACTTAATACCACCTGTATTATACCTATCCCAATGAAACACCACTTGACCTTTACCTGTTACACAAGCATTTAATAAAAGAACAATAAAAAACAAACAATATTTTCTCATTTTAAAAATCCAAATTTGTATAGTTGCTAGATGGAGGTATTCCCTTAATATTATCTTTTAATATTTCCTTAAAACTAGGGCGAGATTTAATTTTTGCATACCATAATTTAGCATTTTTATACTCTTCCCAAGGCACATCCCCTAAATAATCAAGTATAGATAGATGTGCTGCAACGGTTAAATCTGCTAAAGTTAGTGTATTCCCTGCCAAATAACTATTTCTATCTGATAAATAATCTATATATTCCATATGGAATCGAAGATTGTTTAATCCTGCCTTCAAAATTTTTGAATTTGGAGCTAATTTATACTGAAATCGTTTAGTAATTTTTTCTGTAACAATGTATTTATATACTTCATTATAAAACTTGTTATCAAACCATTCTACAATACGTCTTACTTCAGCTTTATTTTTAGGCTCCTCTGGCAACAATTTGTACTGAGGATTGCTTTCTTCAAGATATTCAGTTATTGCATAATTTCCAGAAATTACGCATCCATCAAAAATTAGAATAGGTAAATCTTCTGAAGGATTTATATTTTTTATATCTTGCGATAAATTCCAAGGTTCTTCTTCTTTTAAAACAAACAACATCTTTTTTTCCGCCATAATAAGTCGAATTTTACGCGACTGGGGAACTATGCTGTGATGAACCAAAAGAACCATTTTATCTCTCCTAAAAACTTTATTATTTTACATGTTGTTTTTTAAATTTCAAGTACTTGTTATTATATATTATTTTCCCTCTTCGGCTGTTTCAATATCATTGCCTCTGCCTCCTATGTACATTGGGGGAACAATACCTTGTGTGTTTTTCTTATATATCTCTAAAACATTATTTAAAGCACTATCTCTTATATTTTTAAACTCGTCAGTTCTCAAATATCTTTTTAAACGATTAATATTTGAGCCATTGAGTAATTTATAATTTATTCTTAAAAACAACGGGTTTTTCCAGATAGCTTCTTTACTATATGCAATATAATCTCTTATTCCAATTTTATAAGCTTCAATCTGACTAGGGTAATAACCTGCTATAATGTAATCTATTTTTTTAGTAAACAATAATTCAAAAGCATTTGAATAGTCGTTAACCGATTGAATTTTATAATTAGCAAAATCTTTTACAATAAAATTAGATAGGTTATCTTTTTTTACGTATACACCTTTATATTTAAGCAAATCATCTTTATTATTAATGACAACATCCCCTCCTCTTATTGTAATAACGTGAAGCTTGTTTTCAAAAAATGATGGATATATATATTCATTTTTTGAGTAAGGGTAATATTCTTTAGGAACACCAAATAACGCATCAATATTAGGAGTATCTCTTTCAAATGTTTTTACCGCTTCATTATAGTTTCCAACATCATAGATTAACTTTATATAAACATTAGTTCTTTCGGCAATTCGTTTGATGGCTTCTGAAAAAACAGAACCTTGTTTTATAGAAGAAAAAGGAAAGACATCATGATGTGCTAGTGTATATAATTTTTGAGCATTATTAACAGATCCGTGTTCTTCATTTAATATATATCGTGGTTGCACATACCCTATATTTTCTTTACCAAACATTTCCACAGTTACGGCATATACATTTGTACTAAATATCATTAAAATAAACAGTGATAAAAAATATTTCATATTACCCTCTAATTAAAAAAAAGAATCTTTGATATTTAAACTATAACTGATATTATGTTAAAAAATGATTTATCATTTAATTTTAAAAGGTGTAACGTGATTAATAGTTTTAATGTTATTTATGAGCATTTATTTTTAAAGAAGTCTAGAAATCATAATATTTCAGTATTTATTTCTGATGCTGAACAATCTGGAACAACTTGGAGTGCGCTTAGTATAGCTCATGCGTTAAATCAAAGAGAGCAAAAGGTTTTATTTGTTGATGCAAATGGTAATTTTTCAAACATCAGCTCTTATTTGCCTATTAACAATGACTTATATATTGAAGATTACACAAAAGGAAATAAAACTATAAATCA
Organism: Alphaproteobacteria bacterium; assembly: GCA_045630985.1. Classification (GTDB taxonomy): domain Bacteria; phylum Pseudomonadota; class Alphaproteobacteria; order RF32; family CAG-239; genus CAG-267. The sequence goes on along the minus strand of JAZQTW010000058.1, from coordinate 41,028 downwards.
AATCTTGTATGCTTATAGGAATAAAAATTTCAATCTTTTATTAGCAAAATCTGGTGGTAAGTTTTTACAATCTATGCAGTTAGGGCGAATAAACATATTCGTTGAAGACTTAATATTTTTATCTAATGATTATAATCATACCATTATTGATGCAGGAACTGATAATATTGAAAAAACTTTAGGTTTATGTCAAATTGCTGATAATATAATTTTAGTTTGCACTGAGAATAATATAGATATAACTAAAACTTTTGAATTAATAAAAACTTTAAATGAATATAAAATTGATACTAATTATTATTTAATAATTAATAAAGTAAACTCTTTCGAAGATGGTTTTAAGGTTTATGAAAAACTTTGTAAAGCATCTGATAGAACAGGCTTAAAATATCCTGAATTATTAGGGATAATAAGGTTTGATACGAGAGTTAGAGACACAATAAAAAATAAAGAACTTCTTCTTACTCGATATCCAACATCAGAAGCCGCTTCTGATATAAAAAATATTGCTAAAAAGCTTTGTTTGGAGAAATAGGATGAGTACTTACAGTAGATATGATGCCTTAGGTTTTTATAAACTACTTAATATTGATATAAATGCAACAGAAGAGCAGATACGTCAAAATTATAAAGATTTAGCTAAAAAGTATCACCCTGATTATAATACATCTGAAGATGCGGTGAATATATTCAAGCAGTTATCTGCTGCTTATGATATGCTCAAAGATTCAAATACGAGACTTAAATACAATTTACTTTCTATGGTTTATAATAAAGAACATTTTCCAAACATAAAAATGTTATGCATACTTAAAAATATGCATGGGCAAGAAGATATAAATATAAGAGCTTTTAGACTAGTTGAAATTACTGGAAAGGGATTATTACATTCTTCTATAGATAAAGTTTACTACTGTAGTCCGTATGAAGCATCCTCTGTTATTGAAAAAATTACAAAACATAATTGGCTTTATGGTTTTTTAGGTATAACAGCCTTGTTCGCAAACATAAAAGCTATTTTCTCTAATATATTTAAAATTAATAATAAAAAAGATAATTTGTTATTATTTATACATAATGCATTAGCCTATGAGCTTGAGAATAAATTTGATGAGGCTTTAACAATGGCTACACTTGCTAGAGATTTTGCTGAAAAAAATGACTTAGTTTATATAAATAAATACATTAATAAACTGAAAGATAATAGGTCAATACCTTTAAAAAAATGGAATATTAATAAACTAAGGCGTATACAACTTTTTTATCCAGTTATTCTGTTTTTGGGTATTTTTACTGTATGCAGTTATTTTAATTTAAAAGCTGTTGAAGAACAAAGAAAAGGCGGAACAAAACTAAATGAGGTGGTTATATATAATAATACGCAGACCTCTTATAACGATGTTTCTGTTGCAAAAATATTTGACATTCCTGTAAATATTTACGATAAAAAACAATTATATCATTTAAAGGATGATACTACTGCTAGACATGGTGCAGATGAAAGTTTTGATATATATAAAAACATAGAAAAACATACTACTGTTAGAGTTACTGGATATACTGCTGACAAAAAATGGGCTAGAATTATGTTTGATAATGGTGTCATGGCTTTTGTTAAGTCGCAGAGTTTAGAACAAGGAATCGGGAAAGATATTCCTTTATGGAGTAAAATTTATACAGAAGAATAGGATAAAACATGGCTTTAAAATACGAAATACTAAAAAAATATAATAAATCAAGATTAGGGAAACTTCATACTAAACATGGTATTGTTAACACTCCCGCATTTATGCCAGTTGGTACATGTGGAACTGTTAAGGCTATGCTTCCTGAATCAGTTGCATCTACAGGTGCTGAGATTTTACTTGGAAACACATATCATTTAATGCTTAGGCCTGGCGCTGATTTAGTTGAAAAAATGGGTGGTTTACATAAATTTATGAATTGGGATAAGCCTATTTTAACTGATTCTGGTGGTTTTCAAGTAATGAGTTTAAAGGGTTTAAGAAAATTAAATGAAGATGGTGTTAGTTTTAAATCTCATGTTGATGGAAAACAGTTCTTTTTATCTCCAGAAGAATCAATAAAAATTCAGCATAAACTTGATTCTAATATAACAATGTGTTTTGATGAATGTACTCCTTTTCCTGCAACTCATGATGAAGCTAAGAAATCTATGCAGCGCTCTATGAGATGGGCAAAAAGAAGTAAAGATGCTTTTGTTAATAGAGATGGTTATGGTATTTTTGGTATTCAACAAGGTAGTATTTTTGAAGATTTAAGAAAAGAATCTGCGGAGAAACTTAAAGAAATTGGTTTTGACGGATATGCTATTGGCGGTCTTGCTGTAGGGGAAGGACAAGAACAAATGTTTAAAGTTTTAGATTATGCTCCTGCCATGCTTCCTGAAGATAAACCTCGTTATTTAATGGGTGTAGGAAAACCTGATGATATTGTTGGAGCTATAATTCGCGGTGTTGATATGTTTGATTGTGTTATGCCGACTCGTTCCGGTAGAACAGCTCAGGCGTTTACAGCGTATGGACCAATAAATATTCGTAATGCTCGCCACCGCGAAGACTATCGTCCTGTAGAGGAAGGCTGTGATTGCCCTCTATGTGCTAATTATACAAGGGCATATATCCATCATCTTCAAAAGTGTAATGAAATATTGGCAGTTATGTTATTAAGTTGGCATAATATTCGTTATTATGAAAGATTGATGCAAGGTATTCGTAAATCTTTAGCTGATGGTACTTTTGATGAGTTTGTTAAAGATTTTTATGAGAAACAAAAACAAGGAGATATTGAGGAGTTATAATATGGCTAGAAAAAAATCTTGTAAAAACAGCGAAGAACTGTTGTCATCCTTTATTAAAGAGAATGAAAAAGATGGTATTAGGGTTTTTGTTGCAGGTGGTTCTCGTGGTGGGCATAATCCTGTTTACGTTAAAGAAACGTACAATCTAGGTAAACAAATTGTAAAAATGGGCTTTAAGTTAGATTTTGGTCTCTCTAATGCAGGTATTATGGGTGCTGTTGCTAGAGGTGTTATGGACGGTTGGAACGAAAAGCAACAATGTGGAAAAAAAGACTTTCCAATACAAGGTATTACAACTGAAGAGTATTACAAGCTTTATGATTCTGATGATGTTATGCTTAAACATATAAATGTAATTTTCGCAAAGACATTAGAAGAAAGAAAACAACGTTTACTTGATGCTGACTTTGTGGTTTTTGCTCCTGGTGGAGTTGGAACTCTTGATGAACTTGCATATGATTGTGTTGCAATGCAAGACGGTTTATTACAAAAGAAGCCATTTATTTTATACAATATAAATGGGTTCTTTCATCATTTATTGGAATTTTTAAAGTCTATGGCAAGTAAAGGATTCGCGGATCCTGTCCCTTTTATTGTGGTAGACAATGAATTTGAATTGGAGGTTGCTTTTAGTTTATTAAAGTCTAAATATGGCAAATGTAAAAAAGGAGAAACTGTTTATGCTTCATCTCGCGAGTTAGTTTATGAGTTACCGTATTTTATTAAACGTCATTATAGTTCTAATATGGAAGTAATTGATATAATCAGAGATGTTTGTGCAATTAGAGGATTTGGTAATGATGAAGAAAAAGCAAATTTAGAAAATGAAATTGAAACAGCATATCTCGAAAAAGAAATTGAAAGAATGTACGAACGTTTGGCCAAAACAGGTCGAGATACATCTGTTGTAAGTTATAAATTGGCTAGATTAAAAAAGAGACAGAAAAGATTATAATATGAAGCAATTTATATTATTTTTTACACTTATTTGTTTTATATACATCAAATCAGCTTTTGCTTTATATGGATATAATAGTGATACCCAAACTCTTAGTTTGCACTTTGAGAATTATCATGGGTTAGGTAACAGATTAAAAAAATTAATTTCTTATGTAAGGTATTATCATCCTCGTCAAATTAATTTATATTGGACCGATAAAGGTTGGGTGTCTGCTAAGTTTTCAGAGTTGTTTGAATTTCATTATCCTGCTAATATTTGGGAAATCAATGACCCACATTTAATAAACGATAAAAACCCCAAGGCAAATCCTTTATTTAAATATGTGCGAGGTTGGGGACTTCTAGTAGCAAAGAATGATTTTAAGACAACACCACCCTTTTCTATTGATAGGATGTATAATAAAATACCTCAAGAAGTGATCGATATTTATAAACCATATTTCTTAGCATTAAGACCATCTCAAAAAGTGCTTGAAAGAATAAATTCTGTTTATATTCCTAGCAGTTATGTATCTGTGCAAGTAAGAAATGCGCCAGACTACAAAAACTGGTTTGGCGGGAATGAAAAACTTGAAACCTTTTTTGATATTATGGATTCATATCCAAGTGATACCATATTTTTTCTTAGCGCCATGTCTAAAGATATTGCTGATGTATTTTATAAAAGATATCCAAATCGTATTATAGAACTACCAAATAAAAACTACAAATCAATGATAGACGCTACAGCGGATATGTATATACTTGGCTCAACAAATGAAACACTTTGCTCTTATATGAGTACATTTTGTGAGCTTGCGTGGTGGTTAAATGGAGCTAAATCAAAGGTAACTGTGGTTGGATCTGGTAAATATTTTACGAGAAAAGCAGATACACTAGAGATAATGGACTATATTCCTTAAATTTTTAAGAGACCGTCCTTGTTGAGTAGAACTCTTGCTGCAGCTCTAGCTTCTTCTGTTATTTTTTCACCAGCTAGCATTCTTGCAATTTCTTCTAGTTTTCCATCTGAAGTTAGTTTTTGTATACTTGTTGTTGTAACATTATTTATTGTATTTTTCTCTACCTTAAAGTGCTCATTACTAAATGACGCTACTTGAGGAGAATGTGTTACAACAAAAACCTGCACATTTTTAGCTAATTTAGATAATCTTTCGCCAACAGCCTCTGCTGTTGCTCCGCCAATACCGGCATCAATTTCATCAAAAATAAGTGTTTCTTGCGTACCTTGTTGAGCAAGATTTACTTTTAGAGCTAACATAAAACGAGATAACTCACCACCTGATGCTATTTTATTTAGTGGGCCCAATGGAGTATTGGGATTTGTTGAAACTTCAAAGCAAACTTTATCCCAACCATTTGTTGACCAAAAATCTTCTTCTTTTTGCGATATAGTTGTTTGAAATTTTGCCTTCTCCATTTTTAATGGAGGTAATTCCTTCATTATGTTCTTATTTAATTGCTCTGCAAATTCTTTTCTTTTTTTGCTTAAAGCTTCAGCCTTATTAATATATTCATCTTTAAGTTCTTTTACTCTTATTTTTAAATTATGTAAACAATCTTCACCTTTTTGAAGATTTTGCAACAATTCTTTTAATTCATCCAATTTTTCAGGAAGAGAATCGATATCTGTTTGGTGTTTTTTTGCTAAATCCCTTAATGCGAATAGTCGTGTTTCTATATTATCTATTTCATTTTGATTATATGAAATATCAGAAGAGCTTGATTCTATTTGTTCAATAGCATCATTTATGCTATACATTGCATTTTCTAGATTTTGCTCGATATCTTTATACTTATCATTAACAAATTCATTTGCTCTAGATATAGAGTTTATTGCTTTTGATATAGAATCTACTATTGAATTACCACCATTTAAACATGAATATGCTGTATTTAGTTTTTCTATAATTTTTTCAGCATTCATTAATTCGCTACGGCGAATTTTTAATTCTTCTTCTTCGCCTTTTTGTGGAGATATTTTTTCTAATTCTTTAACCCAGTGTATTATATTTTCTTCGTCTTCTTTAGCTTTTTGTATCTCTTGTTCTTTTTTTTCTAGCTCTTTTATTGCTTCTCTATAATTTTCATAACAATATTTTGTGAAACTTTTATCTTTATCACACTTTGCATATTCATCTAATATATCGCAGTGAGTATTACTATTTAGCAACCCTTGATTATCATGCTGACCATGTATTTCTATTAGATTTTGGCTCAACTCTTTTAATAGCTTTAGAGTAATGATTTGATCATTAAATAAGATTTTATTTTTTCCATCTAAAGATATAATTCTTTTAATGATAATATCTCCATCGATATCTAGCTCATGTTCTTTTGCTATATCATATATCTTATTTTTTGATGACACATCAAAAACACCTGTTACGCTAAGTTTATCAGCTCCTGTGCGTATTAATGATGTCTCTGCTTTATTTCCTAGCAACAAACCAAGCGAATCTAACAAAATAGATTTACCGGCGCCCGTTTCACCGCTAAACACTACTAATCCGTTAGAAAAATCTATATCTAGACTATCTATTAAAACAACATTACGAATTGATAGTGTTTTTAGCATTTAATTATTTTTACCCTTTTGATACTAGTTCTGATGCCATCTCTGTCCATTTGCCATTAGGATAGTTGCTACGTAAAATACCTTCCTTTTTCTTAGCTTCTGCGTTTAGTCCTAATAGTGTATATATTTCTACTTCTCTATACAAAGCCTCTTCTATTTGAGATGTAGTTTGATATAATTCTGTTACTGTTGAAAATCTGTTTAATGCTGAAATATATTCTTTGTTATACAAATAATATCTGCCAACATTCATTTCGTGTCCGGCTAAATGATCTTCAATAAGAGCCATTTTTGCTTTAGCATCTGTTGCATATTCGCTATCTGGAAACATTGTTATTACTTGAGCAAAGGTATCATATGCGTCTTTTGTTGATGATTGTTCTTTTTGCGATGGAGCTATTTGATCATAAAAACACACGCCTTTTAAATAGTAAGCATAGGCAATATCTTTGTTACCCGGATGTAAACGAATAAATCTATCTAATGCATTGATAGCATCATCATATTTTTCATCTTTATAATATGAGTATGCACTCATTATTTTTGATTTTGTTGCCCATTTTGAATATGGGTGCTCTGTCTCTACTTTATCAAAAGTTTCTGCAGCCTTTTGATATGATGTTCTTTCTAAATAGTTATATGCTTGATTATATAATTCTTCTGCAGATGCATTTTCTGATATAACCACCTCTTGCCGTGTTGCACAAGATGTTAAAGAAAACAAACACATAACAACTAAACAATGTAGTATATTTTTCATATCTATCTCTCCCTTATACTAACTCATAATTATATTCTGAGGCAAAAAGTTTTTTTAGAACTTCATTATTATGATAGTGACCACTTTTATTAGCAACAACTTTTGCTATAATATAGTATCCAGATGTATATAAATCACCTATAGTATCCATGACTTTATGATTTACACACTCATTTTCTACCCTAAAACCTTCTGGGTTTAATATTGTATCACCGTCCAAAACAACCGCATTATCTAGCGAACCACCCTTTATTAGACCTATAGATTTAAGATAATCCACTTGATATTTTTCACAAAATGTACGACATGGTGCTATTTTCTTAACAAAAATGCTTTCATCTATCTTAGCATCAAATGATTGTTTTCCAACAATTTTTGAGGGAAAATCTATATTAAATTCTATAGCAAACTCATCAGCAGGTAACAATTTAACGCTTGCACCTTTACCATCTTCAAAAACAACTTCTTTTTTTACTTTTAGATATTTACGTTTTGATGTTTGTTTTATTTTTTCAACTTTGCTTAATATATCATAAAAAACTTTTCCACTACCATCAAGTATTGGTATCTCTGGGTTATTTACTGAGATTATTGCATTATCTATACCTAAAATATATAACACAGACATAAGATGTTCAATTGTGCTCACAATGTTTTTAGAATCCGTTCCTAAACAAGTACAGTTTCTTGTATCAACAACACTTGAATACAGTCCATTGATTGGAAGAGCATTTTCCATATCACTTCTTTTAAAAACTATACCAGTATTTTCTTTTGCAGGTTCAATCTTTAAAACCGAATCGATACCAGAATGTAATCCAACACCCTTTATTTCAACAATATTTTTAATAGTGCACTGCATTAATCTCTCCTAAAAAATAATTTAGGTGGTCTATAAGCCGAGTTCTGTACTTATCATTTGCTTTACATAGTAAAGATTATAAGCGATAGCTATTCATCTAGGCTAAATGTCACCATTTAGCTCGAGCGACCTACCTCTGGAGTGGAGTGGAAACGCTCCATGTTACGAAAAAAATCGCACTCCTAACTTGGTCTTGCGTCAGATAGGGTTTACCTTGCCAACAATATTACTACTGTTGCGGTGAGCTCTTACCTCGCCTTTTCAACCTTACCAAATAAATTTGGCGGTATATTTCTGTGGCACTTTCCCTTAGATTTCTCTAGCCAGACGTTATCTGGTACCTTGTTTCCATGACGCTCGGACTTTCCTCACATAAATTATGCGCAGCTATCCGACCACCGTGTAATATGGTTTATCATAAAATATTAAAAAAGCAATGATTTTAAGGGGTTTTAGGTGCAATAATAAAAAAAAATTTACTTTTTATTAATTTTTTACTTGTTTTGTTTAAATTTTGTGTTATTTTGTCAACAACTCGATTCGCAAACATTGAACTATGGAGTTTTTTATGACAAAAAAAATATTAACTTTTTTAGCTATTGCTGCATTATCCTGTGCATCAATAAAAACAGCTAACGCAGAATGTGACGGATTTTATCTTGCTGGTCGTATCGGTGTAGCAGAATACAAATTAGAGGATGATCGTAGTAACGTTAATAGCAGCCCTTCTGACTATGTTGTAGATAAAGAAAGATTATTCGCTAGTGGCGCTCTCGGATATAGATACAAACATGTAAGAGGTGAATTCGAATATATTTGGAGAAAGAAAAATACTGATAACATTGGATCTATTACCGAAGGTACTTTTGAAACAAATTCATATATGTTCGCATTATATTATGACTTTTTCCCTTATTCATGGTTTACACCATATATTAATGCCGGAATTGGATACACAAGAAGTAAGCTATCTCTATACAACAAAACAGTCGGCATAAATCATAAACTAAAAGATAATAGCTTTATGTGGTCTTTAGGCGCAGGTATCTCTGTTAAAGTTACAAATCGTTTAAATGTTGATTTAGGATATCGTTATTTTGATATGGGAAACAGTGACTTAAATGAGTATAATGGTAAGACAACTCTTGAAAATCAAGAAGTTTACCTAGGACTTAGATACGTTATGTAAAAAAACAAATAAGCTTGCATTATCCGTTTTAAGGATTTAGATTAAGTTCGATTAAAACTGATTTTGGAGCTAAAAATAATGACTAATAAATTATTTGGAACAGATGGCGTAAGAGGAATTGCTAACGTTTACCCAATGAATGCATGTTTTGCATTTAACTTAGCAGAAGTTTTAAGCAACTTTGCTTGTTTAGAAAAGAAAAAAGTTGCCATTGGTAAAGACACACGCATTTCTGGAGATATGCTAGAAGCGGCTCTAACTGCTGGTTTTACATCAAATGGAGTTTCTGTTATATCTTTAGGAATCGTTCCAACCCCTCTTTTAACGCTTGAAACACAAAATTTAGATGTAGATATATCTTTGATGATTACAGCATCACATAATCCACATCATGATAATGGCATAAAACTTATTGATAAAAATGGCGATAAATTTCCTGATGAGTTTTATGCAAAAGTTGAAGGGTTTTTGGAACAAGAACAATGCAATAACTATAACTCAACCAACAATAACAACAACTCAATAAATCAAAAAAAAGTCAAAAACCCTTCTCCCCTCGGGAGAGTTGTCTATAACAATACTGTTATTGAAGAATATATAGAAAAAATGCGCAACATTGCCCCAAACTATAAAGCATTACAGGGGTTAAAAATTGTATTAGATTGCGCAAACGGTGCTTATCACTACATTTTACCACAAACATTTAAAGATTTAGGAGCTGGAGTTATTGCAATAAATAACACTCCAAACGGTTATAATATTAACGAAAACTGCGGCACCCAACACACAGAGAATCTATCTAAAACCGTTGTAGAAGCAAACGCGCACTTTGGTATAGCTGTTGATGGAGATGGCGATAGAATCATTCTTATTGATGATAAAGGTACTGAAATTGATGGCGATCAACTCGTTTGCTTTTTAGCTCAATATCTAAAAAAGCAAAACAAACTAACAAACAACACAGTTATAACAACCGAGTGGTCTAACTTAGGCCTTGGTAACTACTTAAATAATAATGGGTATATATACGATAAAAGTAAAGTAGGCGAACGTTATGTTATTGATCTAATGAAAGAAAAAGGAGCTGTTTTAGGTGGAGAGGTTGTTGGCCATATTGTTTTATCTAATTACGCAAAAACAGGAGATGCCCTTGCTACTGCGATTATTTTAGCTCTTGCATATCTTGATGACGGAAGAAAAATGAGTGACATATTCCCTATTTTTACACCATATCCTTGTGTAATTAAAAATATTAGATTTTCAACCAAAGAGTATATGCAACAAAGTGTAGAATATGATGACGTAAAACAAGCTCTTGTCAAAGCAAAAGACGAGCTAGGAAGCGATAGTACTTTAATTGCTAGAAAGTCTGGAACAGAGCCAGTTATAAAACTTAGAGTAGAAGCAAGCGATGAAATTTTAGTTGAAAAATGGTCTAAAATTTTATTTGATTTAATTTCTAATTATCAGAAATAATTAATTGGCTATATTTTCTAGCTGTTTTAATGTTTCATATACTTTTTCGTCTTTTAGGGTTATTGTATTTATTTGCCTTAACCCATTTTCTATTTTATTCTTAACTTTTTTTGCATTTAATTCTTCAGCCTCATCTTCTTGATGTAAAGCCCTTTGCCACAAAAATCTTGCCTCATTTTTACGACCTCCTTGCCAATAAGCATCACCTAGATGGTCGCTTATGATAGCGTTTTGAGGATTTAATTCTGAAGCTTTTTCTAAATATAAAATAGCATTTTTATAATTACCTGTTTTAAAATAAACCCATCCAAGACTATCCATTATCACGCTATCATTAGGCTCTTTTTCGTACGCTTCTAAAATCATAAGAGCAGCATTATCCAAATTAATACCATATTTAAGCCAACTATATCCTAAATAGTTAAGAACTTGTGGATGTCTACCACTTAATTCCAAAGCCTTTCTAAGACTCTTTTCAGCCTCCATCCACTGATCACTTTTATCATAAGATATGGCTAGCGAATAATAAACAGGCCAATGTTTTTCTGTTTCATAAAAAATAGAATCTATTGCTTTATTATAATATTTTATCGCTTCTTGATGATTGTTGCTAATTCGTAACGCATCTCCCAAATTATATAGCAATCTAAAATTATTGGCATTACTTTTATTTAGTTTTTTTAGTATAATAATAGCCTCATCATATTTTTTTACTTCTATAAGATTGTTGGCTTTACGCATTTGCGCAGGATAGTATAATTCTGATTTTTTATTAATATTATCATAATATCTGTTAGCATCATTTAACATGAATTTTTCTTCATATATATCAGCCATTGCTATTTTGGTTACGTCATTTTGTGGATTAAAATACTCCGAAATAGCCATGTTTAGATGAGCATAATCTTCACCACCAGTTATTGATTTATATAATAATGCTATTTCCAAAAACACTTCAGCCACACCTTGATTTGCTGTTTTTATAATGGGTTTGGTTGATATTGCCCCTTCTTTAATTTTATCACTTAAAGAACTGAGCATCTCTTTTATATTGCTACTACCATAGTATTTTGAAACCAATTCATTCGCTTTATCTTTTTTACCCATTCGCACAAAGAAATTGGACATAATTTGCAGAACTCTAAAAGACACATCTGTTGCTTTATCTGAAATTATTTTATTATAGAAGATCTCTGCCTCTTTATTTTTATCAAAATATTCTGAAATGAGACCTGCGTGCACATTATATACTGTTTGTGTATCTAGGTTTTCTGATAGCACTTTAATTTCATTCATTGCCTGAAAATAGTTTCCTTCACCAGCATATGTCCATGCATTAAATAAAGGATTTATAAATGATGTATATGGTTTTTCCTTTACTTTATTAATATTCTCCCTTGCGAATCGATATTCACCTTTTTTAAATAAAGTTATTGCCTTTATAACATCAATAAAAACATCGTCACTACCATTTTTACGAGCTTTATCTGCAAAATTCTCTGCTTTATCTATATGCCCTGTTGCGGTCAATATCATGTATGTTTTATTAAGTACATCTTCGTTTTCTAAGCCTTTTTCAAAAGCTTTTACATGATATTTAGCAGCGTTATTGTAATCCTGACGTAAAAGAGCCACTCTTCCTGCAAGATAATTTCCATATAAAGTTTCTTGTTTTCTAACGCTCACATATTGATGTGCTGTTTGAGGATTAACCAAATTTGCTGTACAAGAATTAAATATTCCTATACCGCTTAACAATGTAATTATGTAGCTCGCCTTTAACATATAATATAATTTTCCCAAAATTTTTAACATATTATCATTTTTTGCTTAACTTTAAACTAAATTTATTATATTTGTGTAAATAATTACTTTATTTCATAATAAAAAGTGCAATATATATAAATGAATAGTATAGATAAACGAATTAATATACAAGAATTACTTGATTGGTACATTATAGCAGGTGTAACAGAAACCTGTTCTGATTCGTTTTGTCTTACTGACAACAATGATACTTTAAGTACAAATAATTCCCAACAAATAAACTCTACTAAAGTCATTACAAAAGAAAAAAATGCTATCTCAAAACAATATTCAGCTTCCAAAAATGCGAAAGATATTTGTGCTACCGTGCAAAATTTATCTGAATTAAAAAATATTATGCTGAATTTTGAAGGTTGTAACTTAAAAAATACTGCTGCCTCAACTGTTTTTGGTAAAGGAAGTGATAACGCTACTATAATGTTTATTGGTGAAGCTCCTGGTGCTGATGAAGATAGATTAGGAGCTCCGTTTGTTGGACGATGTGGTAAATTATTAGATAAAATGCTTGACTCTATTCAACTAAAAAGAGATGACTGTTTTATAACCAATGTTTTACCGTGGAGACCACCTGGAAACAGAGCCCCTACTGATGAAGAGATCGCCATATGTTTACCTTTTTTATTAAGGCAAATTGAGTTAGTAAAACCTAAATATATAGTTTTGCTAGGAGGTATTGCTCTTAAGTCTGTTATGCAATCCGATGATACTATATCTAGAGCTAGAGGAAAATGGATGGAGTATATAATTTCTGAAGATTGTAAGATTCAAGTTGTTGCCACATACCATCCTTCTTATTTGTTAAGAAGTGCTTCTCAAAAATCTAAAGTTTGGATAGATTTATTACGTTTAAAAAATAAATTTAAAGAATAATCCACTTTTTTTAAATTTATTTTGTTTAGATTAATAAAAATTAAACACTCTTTTTTGTATCATCGCTACAAAGATAAAAACTTGAGAGGTTTAATATGAGAAAATACAATAACTTTTTTACGGCTTTAATGTTTAGTTTACTTGTTGTAACTCAAGCATTTGCAGTGTCCCCAAATAAATCACCTATTAAAGGTGCTGGCGCTATAACACCAACCACACGTGATGATGCTGTTATTTTCAAAATTCATGAAATAAAGCCTGTTGATAATGAAGGGATAATTACAGGTTGTGATTTTTTTGTAACTCTATACAATAGAACGTCTATTAACTTTAGATCTTTTACTATTAACTTAGATTGGCTTGATAAAGTTGAATCTGAATTTAAATTTGATAAATATGTAGAGTCTGTTATTGGTGTAGAAGAACTTAATAAACAAAAAGAATTTTTAGGTAATAAATTTGATACAAAACCTCTAAAAACAGCTGTAACGGTTAATGCATTTGGTGCGGATACACAAATTTCTATAAAATCACACATTGATAGTGAAAAATGTTATCTATTATTAAAAGAAGCAAATTTTACTGTTAATCCTTGTGATATTGTACGTAGTGCCGATAGTATGTCTGCTGCTACTTCTCAAGATTGTACTTCTTTATTCCAACTTGTTGATACAAGTAATCCTGAATATTTTGGTCAATTCAAAAATATTTCTGCAACAGAGTTAGCAATGAGAGGTAGGGAATCTGAAAACAGAGAGCTCTCAGATATTGATATTGTAATTAATAAGATTGTTGAAAACATGGGCGTTTCTGGTAAAACTTTGGCCGATATCAACTAATTGAAAGTTCTTTTAGATGAAAAGTTGTTGGTTAATCGTTTTTTATTTACTATGTTGTGTCTGTGCACCATCTTACGCTCAAGTGCTTGATGATCTTGAAACGCCTAAACCATCATCACATAAGACAGTTGAAGATAGTGAAGAATTGTTTAATGAACTATTTAATGAATTCCCTCCTGATGAACGAGATATCGGTAAACCTGCTGAATTTGATGATGCTATAAGCGAAGCCGCTGATACAATTAAATCTTATTCAAATTATGTCACTCAGTCAGAAGTATCAGAAGAAAAAAACACTGTGGAGTTTTCTCCATTGAATAGTGATATTAAATTAAGCTTTGTTAAGGGTAACTATAAAATATTTAAGAATTTAGCTGGTAGATTACAATGTCGTTTTTCTATAAAGCTAAAATCTGAAATAGACCGAGATATAAACGTTATAGGGTTATCTTTAGCATACCCAAAGATGTCATTTGCTTTTATATTTAGAAATGTCCCACCAAATGGAGAACTTGTTAAGAATATAACAACAGGTGGTGATATTTGCTATAACTTGGATGTTTCTCCTGATATTCATGTAAATAAATGCAAAATAAAAAACACTAAAAGTGATGATTGTGTCTCACATATAAAATGGGATGATGGAAAACAAAAGGGTCTTTGATTAGACCTTTTTTATTTTTAAAACTTGAAAATTTGCAAAAAATATGATATAATTAGACAAAACAAATTTTTATGAAGGAGGCTATATTTAAATTTGCGTGGGCTTGTATCCTGGCTTTCTTGATAACAAGACTGTGCATGTGGGTTGACACCAAGTGGTTAATTCACGAAAAATGGTTCTTTCCTGATATGTTGTGGTGGCTTGAAGCTCACAATATAGTGTTACGAAAGGTGTTCTTTTGGCTACTTGTAGTCATATTAACCCTTGGTGATGTGGGAAAGAGGATTGGCAATATTCTACTTATATTGATAGGTGTTGCCGGTGTGCTGCTACTGTTGTTACTCGTAATAGAGTTTTGTTCATGGCTTTTCCCATGGATCAACAGTTTAATATAGAGAGAAATGTTCTACCCAGAACATTTCTTTTTTTGTTTGAATTAGTTGTTTTTTCATAATTATATGTTATGAAGTATGCTAAAGAAATTTTATTTTATTAAAAAAGAGGAAAAAATGGAAACAGAAGTTGCTACCGAAGTTGTTAACCAAATCTCTATGTGGGATATGGTTTGGTCATCTGACCTTGTTACAAAAGCAGTTATGATTGGATTAATTGCTGCGTCTGTATGGTCTTGGGCTATCATTTTTGAAAAATTTAACACATTACGTCAAGTTAAAAACCTATCAAAAAATTTTGAAGAACGTTTTTGGTCAGGCGGTTCTTTAGATAAATTGTATGATTCTATAGGTACCCCACAAGATCCAATGTCTGCAATGTTTGTTGCAGCAATGAAAGAGTGGAGAAGAACAAACATAATGAAATCTAAGACAGATAGAGGTCTTAGAGGTGTTTCTTTACAACAACGAATCGAAAAATCTATGATGGTTTCTATGGATAAAGAACTTGATGAGCTTGATAATAATTTAGGTTTCTTAGCTTCGACAGGCTCTGTTGCTCCTTTGGTAGGCTTGTTTGGTACTGTTTGGGGTATTATTGACTGCTTTAATGCAATTGCGGCAACACAAAGCAACTCTTTAACATCTATTGCCCCTGGTATTGCTGAAGCATTATTTACCACCGCTTTCGGTTTAATTGCTGCTATTCCTGCATACGTGGCTTATAACATTATCACATCAGATATTGAGCGTTATTCTAAAAAATTAGAAAACTTTATGGCTGAATTTTCTAGTATTTTATCTCGTGAAATTGATGATACAGCAATTAGAGCTGATTTAGCTGGAGAATAAAAATGCCTATGTACACAGGTAGAATCCAAAAACGCAGTAGTCGTCGTAATGCAAATATCAACATGACAAACCTAATGGATGTAATGATGGTTTTATTAGTGGTATTTATGGTAGCAGCACCACTAATGACATCTGGAATACCATTAGATTTGCCTAAAGTTGGCGGAGGTACGCTTAACGGAAAAGAAACCTCTATAAATATTAGTGTTGATAAAGATGGTCTTTATTATATTGGTCAATCAGAAATATCTCCTGATACAATCATTGATAAAATTGTTGCTATAAAAGGTGAAAATAAGGATGTTACCATAACAATTTCTGGCGATACATCGTCTTCTTATGGTAGTGTTATTGGCTTAATGGCTTTATTAAAAGATGCTGGATTTAGTAAGGTTGGATTAAAAACAGAAGCACGTAAAAAATAGAAGGATTTTCTCGTTTATGCAAAAAAAATACGTTTATAGTTCAATAATATTTCATATAGCCATAGTTTTACTATGTGTTATTGATATATCATTTTTATCTAATAAACGTGAATTTGATGAGCAGCCTCCTATTATTGTTGATTTGAATGATGTTAAAATTTCTGATATGACAAACATCCCTGAGTTAGCAGTAAGAGGAGAAGAAAGAAAGGTTGCAACTCGAAAAGACGAACCAAACAAAGAGGTATCTTCCACTGTTAGCACTCCACAACAACAAAAAAATAACAACACTAAAGAACCTGAACCAGAAAAAGTTGAAGAAGTTGAAATAAAATCACCTTCTCTTATAGAAACACCTGTGGAAGATCCTAAAAAGGAATCTAAAGAACCTATAAAAGAAAAGAAAAAACCTGCTCCTATTCCTCAAAGAAAACCTCAGGTAAAACCAAATAAAAAACCAGAACAAAAGAAGAATCCTGAACCTAAGAAAACAAATCAAACAAACTCTTCTACAAATAAAAACAAGAAAACTGTAAAAAATGCGAATCCTCTGCAAAGCTTAATGAACTCTGTTGACGATTTACAAAAACAAATAGGTGAAGAAAATGCTCCAGCACAAATACCTTATGATGAGCCTGTAAACAACATGGGAATCGAAGGTGGCAACAGCAAAGGTTCATACTTTAGCGAACTATCTATTTCTGGTATTGATTTTGTAAAATCTAAAATTCAAGAATCTTGGAAAACTACTGTTGGCGGAAAAGATGATAGAAATATTGAGGTTGTTATAAATGTATTCCTCACCAAAGAAGGAATTATTCAAGATGTAAAAATTGAAGATATGCGTAGATATCGTTCTGATAAATATTTTCAAGCATTAGCAGATAGCGCAGAAAGAGCTATTTATATTGCTCAAGATGCTCATGGTGTATTTAAGGTTTTATCTGCTCAAAGTGGATCAAAATATAATGAATGGAAAAACATTCGTTTTACATTTACACCTTTAGGATTGGTTAAATAACTAAATATTTAATCTATATCCATTGTTTTCTGTGATAATAAGTTGACTACTTCCTTCTTCCTCTACTTTTTGGCGCAATCTATAAATATGAGTTTCAATAGTATGTGTTGTTACATCAGTGCTATATCCCCAAACATTTTCTAATAAGCTTTCTTTTGTAGAGATTACATCTGAATTTTGGTAAAGATATTTAAGTATATCAACTTCTCTTTCTGTTAGTTTAATTGTTTTATTTGAAATGGCCGATATTATTTCTTTTTTTATCGGAAAAAGGCTATATTCTTTAAATTTTATGCATTCTTTACGATTAACTTTGGGTAATAATGTATTATTATTTAGCCCCTTTAATATATCTTTTAAAATAAATGGCTTTTTGATAACAACATCAGCATATTTATCAAACTCTTTATCTGAAGAAAAAAATACAAAATATTGAGCTTTTTCTTCTTCATAAAGTTGTTTCATCTTTTTTTCATCTTCATCAACAAAAATTATAGAATCTTCTCTAACTTCGTTTATGAATACATTACAAGAAGAAGTACCTTTTTCTATTTGTTGAGCAAAATCTTCTGCAAATATTAAATTATCTGATATAATACAAATTTCTGTCATAGATTTATCTCCATTCCTATAACAAAAGCATATCCCTTGTTATTTTTTATAGCATTATCATCTTCCCCTTCACTATTGAGATATGCAGTTGTAAATGAAAATGCTATATTTTTATTATACTCATAACTATTTGAAAAACTTATTATTTTATCTCTATTAGTTGATATATTTGATTTAGAATCGAAATAACTTAAACCTGTAGTAAAAGGACCTATTGAATAACTTAACCCAACATTAAAGGCCTCCCCTTCTCTGTATGCATCATATAAAGTATTTGAGTTTATATCATAACTATCCTCATTGGCTTTTGTCTTTCTATAAGAAGCACCTAAAGTTAATCCTTTTCTATATAAACTAACACCAGCGGAATATTCTTTATCTATATCTTTATACTCAGCGAATCCTAAGGATGTTTCCAGTTCAAAACCTAAAACATCCCAAAAACCATATGCGCCCCACACATACCCATCTTTATTTTTATAATCAGCCTTTTTTGATAACAAACCTGATTGACTATATATATCTGGAACATAACTAAAACCTAATGTTACTCCATAAAAATCAGGCGTTGTATAATTTAATTTTAAAGATGCTCCATCTGTATTTAAGTATGTTGAGTTTAATGTTTTATATGAAGTGTTACTTCCTTTTTTATACCAATTGGGATTATTTATAAAATTAACTAAATCTGTATTGTTTATACGAAAATTACCAATATTAGGCGCTCCAACTGCAAAGTTGTACGCTACATTTTGAACCTGACCAAAAGAGAACTCACCTAATCCCGTTTCTAGTAATCCGTAAAATTCTTCGCCCCATTTTCCTTGATTATAATTTTCAACTTCCTTATTAGAATCTGCCATTATATAACCAATCAAAGAAAATGTATTGTCATTTTCGAATCGATAAGAAGTTTTTGCATACAAATTTACGGAAGTGTTCAGATTGTTGTTTTTATAAAGATGTTCATATGGTTTGGAATAATCCGTATATCCGTAATAATTATTTATATTTATAGCATATTCAGTTGTTAATGCCTTTGCATTACAGATTGAAGGTATTACAAGTAAAACAAATATTAGTTCTTTTTTCATAAAACTTTTGTATCCACAATATTGAACTTTATATCAATATAAAACTATCTTTTTGTCTTAACAAGAGTTATGTTGTTTATAACCTAAAAAAATATGGATAAATATAATGCTTTCTGTTTTAGATTGGCTTATATGTATATGGAATTAATTAAATTAATAGGAGTAAAATATAATGCAAAAACCTGTAATGTTACTAATTTTGGATGGCTGGGGTTACAGAGAAGAAAAAACTTCAGACAATGCTATCGAGCAAGGTAACACACCTAATTGGCACTATTTGTTAGATACTTGCCCAAACTGTTTAATTGAAACATCTGGCTATGATGTTGGTTTACCAGAAGGACAAATGGGTAACTCAGAGGTTGGCCACACAAACCTTGGTGCAGGTAGAGTTGTTATGCAAGATTTACCTAAGATTGATTTAGCTATAAAAAATAATACATTAGAAACTATGCCAATTTTAGTAGACATGATGAAAAAATTAAAAGAATCTAATGGAACATGTCATTTAATGGGTTTAATGTCTCCTGGTGGTGTACACTCTCACCAAAAACATTTTGAAGCTCTTTGCAAAATATTGAGCAAAAATGGTATAAAGGTTAATGTTCATGCATTTTTAGACGGTAGAGACACTCCTCCTCAATCTGCTCTTGGTTTTGTTGAAGATTTTGAAAACAATATAAAAGATCTTAACAATGTAAAAGTTGCAACAATCTCTGGTCGTTTCTATGCTATGGATAGAGATAAAAGATGGGATAGAGTTGAATTAGCATACAATAATATCGTTTCTGCGACAGGTAAGCGCTTTGCAACATCATCTGAAGCTATTGCAGAATCTTATAAAAATAGCGTTACAGATGAATTTGTTGTTCCAGTTGTTATTAGCGACTATAATGGCGCAAACGATGGTGACGCTGTATTAATGGTTAACTACAGAGCAGATAGAGCAAGAGAAATATTATATGCTTTGGGTGATAAAGAATTTAATGGTTTTGAACGAAAGAAAGTTGTAAATTTTGTTGAGCTAGTTGGTATGACTGAATATTCTGTTGACCACAAGCGCTTTATGAAAACTATTTTTGAACCAGAATCTTTAACTAATATTTTTGGCGAAGTTGTTGCAAACCATGGATTAACTCAGTTAAGAATCGCAGAAACTGAAAAATATGCTCATGTTACATTTTTCTTCAACGGTGGTGAAGAAAAAGAATTTAAAGGAGAAGAAAGAATCCTCATAAATAGCCCTAAGGTTGCCACTTATGATCTTAAACCAGAAATGAGCGTTTATGAAGTAACAGAAGCTTTAACTAACGCTATTGAACAACAAAAATATGATGTAATTATTTGTAATTTTGCTAATGGTGATATGGTTGGACATACAGGTATAATGGATGCCGCATTAAAAGCTGTAGCAGCCGTTGATGATTGTTTAGGACAAGTAATGAGAGCTATTAAAAGTGTAGATGGTGTATTGCTTGTAACAGCTGACCATGGTAATGCAGAAAAGATGATTGATGAGAAAACTGGCGAACCTTATACCGCTCATACAGTAGGAAAAGTTCAAGCAGTTCTATATAATTCTCAATCTTCTGTTAAAAGTATGAAAGATGGACGTTTAGCTGACATTGCACCTACTTTGTTAGATTTAATGAATATTGAAAAACCAGAAGAAATGACTGGTAATTCTCTAATTATTTCGTAGGCAACAATGAAAAAGATACTGTTCCTTAGCATAGCTTATTTTTTAATCTTAAGCAATTATTTAAGCGTTAAGATTAGCTATGCTAGGGATGTATCTGAAAAGGATGTAATTAAAATAGAGCAAGAGGCTCAACAAAAAGAATTAGAATCTAAAAAATTACAAGCTCAAGCAATGCAATTAAATCTGGAGTTATCTAAAATAGATAAAAATCTTATTTCTTTAGCAAAAAAAATTCAAAGTAATGAAGATTTATTATCGAACTCTGAAAAAGAACAAAGTAAACTATCGCGAGATTTATCTATAAAGGAAGCGGATTTTATTAAAGAAAATAATTCTCTTATACAAACTGTTGCATCTTTACAAAATATGTCTTTAAATCCATCAGAATCGATAATTTTACAACCTTTATCTCCTGTTGATATAATAAGAAGCGCTATATTATTACGAGAAGTTATTCCCTATTTAAATAAGACTTCTTCTAAATTAAAAGCAGATTTGGATTATATATATCAACAAAAACAAAAGTTGGAAGAAACTGTTGCTCTAACAAAAAAACAATCTTCTGACTTAGAAAAACAGCAAAAAGAAATGAAAAACCTCTTAAAAAAGAAAACCTCCTTAAGAACTAATGTTGAAAAAAAAGGTGCTGAAACAAAAAAAATTGCTGAAAACTTAACCTCTAAAGCAAAAGATTTAAGAGAACTATTAGAAGAAATTGAGCGTCAAAAAGAAATCGCAAGAAAAAAATTGGAAGAGGAGCGTAGATTAGCTTTAGAAAAAGAAAAAAATAAACAGAAAATTATTGATACAAAAACACACAAAACTATTAAAGAGCAAACATCTAAAGGAAGATTTGCTAGCGCTAAAGGAACTCTATCTCAACCGGTTAGAGGAACTTTAGTTACAGATTATGGCGAAATGATTTCTAATGGTGTGACATCTAAAGGAATCGTTTATAAAACTCGCCCCAATGCACAAGTTATCGCACCTTATGATGGAACAGTTATTTTTTCTGGTCCATTTAAAGGATATGGTAACCTTATTATTGTAGAACATGGTGATGGGTATTTATCTTTATTAGCTGGTTTAGGTAGTATTGACTGTGAATTAGGTCAAATGTTACTTACAGGAGAGCCTGTTGGAACAATGCCAAATCAAGCAGGTTCTAAGCTTTATGTTGAAATTAGAAAAGATAGACAACCCATAAATCCTGCACCCTGGATTGCTGGTTAATTTTATTTGATAGGAAAAATTATGAAAAAAAGTAAATTATTTTTTATTTCATTACTATTTGCAGCTTTACTAAATATAACAAATGTAAATGCTGCTAAAAAGTCGGAAGCAGATGTTGATACATATGAACTATTAAATCTTTTTGCGGAGGTAATGGAAAGGGCAAAAATTTCTTATGTAGAAGAAGTTACTGATAAAAAACTTATAGAATCAGCAATAAATGGCATGTTAACCTCTTTAGATCCTCATTCTAGCTATCTTGATCATGATAGTTTTAACTATATGAATGAACAGACCAAAGGTAAATTTGGTGGTTTAGGTATTGAGATAACTATGGATAATGGTCTTGTTAAGGTGGTTTCACCAATTGATGATACACCTGCTGCCAAAGCAGGTATAAAAGCTGGAGACTATATTACAAATATTGATGATGAAACAGTTGTTGGTATGAGCTTAAATGAAGCTGTAAGTAAATTAAGAGGAAAAGTTGGTACAAAAGTTAAATTATCTATTCGTCGATTAAACTCAAAACCTCTTGAATTCACAATTAAACGTCAAGAAATTAAAATTCAATCTGTAAAAAGTGAAATTAAAAATGATGAAATAAGCTACATTAGAATCTCTTCTTTTAGTGAAGATATTGATCAAACAATATCTGAAGCAATTGATAAAGCTAAAAAGGAATTAAAGAATAAACTTCTCGGAATTGTTATAGATGTTAGAAATAATCCTGGAGGATTATTAGATCAAGCTGTTGAAGTCTCTGATTTATTCTTAGAAAAAGGAGAAATAGTTTCTACTCGTTCTAGAAATGAAAATGATACTGTTAAGTTTATGGCAACAGAAGGTGATATCGCTAAAGATTTACCAATTGTTGTTATGATTAATGAAGGATCTGCTTCTGCTTCAGAAATTTTAGCAGGCGCATTACAAGACCATAGGCGTGCTGTTATTTTAGGTGAAAAATCTTTTGGTAAAGGTTCTGTTCAAACAGTTATTCCTTTAAGAGATTTTGGGGCAATGCGTATTACAACCGCCAGATACTATACTCCTTCTGGTCGTTCTATCCAAGCAAAAGGAATTGAACCAGATATACTTGTTAAGCCAGCTAAAATTGAGGTATTGGAGTCTTATGCTCTAAACATCAGTGAAGCAGAGTTAAATAATGCATTAAAAAATGACACAGCCAATGATAAAGATGTAAAAGATAAAAAGGAGAAAAGTAAAGAAGAATCGACTGATTATCAGTTAATAAGAGCTCTTGATTTAGTTAAAGCCTTATCTCTTTATTCTAAATCGAACTCGAATTAAGAGGTGTATTTTGCAAAAAAAATATAGATCATGCGCTGGAGCTGTTGTTTTCAATAAAAAGGGACAAGTATTGTTGGGTTCTAGAGTAGAATCAAACGATGATGCCTGGCAATTTCCTCAAGGAGGAATTGAAAGAAACGAAACACCAGCTCAAGCAGCTAAACGTGAGCTTTTTGAGGAAATGAATATATCTTCTGTTGACTTAGTATATGTTGATAAAGAGCCTATTTGTTATGAGTTTCCTGATGAAATCAAAGATAAATTTAAAAAAAATGGAATTTATTTTGATGGACAAGAAATTTATTTTGCCCTTTTCTTTTTTAAGGGATCTATAGATGAGATATCTGTTAAAACCAAAATTCCTGAATTTAAAAAATTCAAATGGGAAAATATGAATTTTGCTGTCTCTCATATTATTGACTTTAAAAAACATGTTTATATTAAATTGGCAGAAAAAATTACCCCTATTATAGAGCAATATATAAAAAACACTCTTGATATTTGAATAAGTTTGTCTTAAATTTATTTTACGAATTAAGGATAGAGCAAAATGAATAACTTACCGGAAATAAAAGATATTCACATTCCTGATACTGTATCTTTGTTCCCTCTTGCCTATGGTTGGTGGGTTATTTTGTTTTTTATAATTTGTTTGTTTTTTTTAATAAAAATTATTTTATTTGTCATAAAAACCAGTAAAAAATATTATGCGTTAAAAGAATTAAAAAATTTCGATTCACTAAGTGAAATTGATACTGTTATTAGTATATCAAATTTGTTAAGACGTATTTGTGCAATAAAATATAAAGAAGCGGCGTCTTTATATGGAAAAGAATGGGTTATATTTTTGACAAATAAAGACATATCATTATCAAAAGAAGCTGCAGAATTATTAATTTATGCTCCTTTTATGGATAAAAATACAAAAAATTTTAAATCAAAATATGTTAATGAATTAAAGTCTTTTTGTAAGAAATGGATTGGAGACAATCTATGAATAAATTTGAATACCCTGAAATATTTTGGCTCCTGCTTTTACCTTTTATATTTTACTCTTTGTTACCTAAAGTTAAAGGGTTACATGGTGATGCAATAAGACTTCCTTTTATTAATGATATAAAAAATATAAAAT
This sequence comes from Alphaproteobacteria bacterium, assembly GCA_045630985.1. Lineage (GTDB taxonomy): Bacteria > Pseudomonadota > Alphaproteobacteria > RF32 > CAG-239 > CAG-267. The sequence goes on along the minus strand of JAZQTW010000058.1, from coordinate 16,408 downwards.
CAGCTGTTAAATATAAATATTATTCATCTATGGGAAATAGTATTATATTTTCTTTGAAGTTCATATATCTTTTTATCTTATGGATATTGTTAGTAATAGCTGTTGCTCGTCCTATTTATATTGGAGAACCACATAGGATAAAAACTGAAAATAGAGATATAATGCTTGTTATAGATATATCGACATCAATGTTGCAACCAGATTTTCATCTATCCGGAAAAAATATAGATAGATTATCTGCTGTTAAATTGGTTGTAAGTGATTTTATAAAAAACAGAACAGAAGATAGGTTAGGATTGGTGTTGTTTGCAACAAGAGCTTATCTGCAATCCCCCTTAACTTTTGATAAACAAGCCATTATGGATATTTTATTAAATACAGATGCTGGTATGGCTGGAAATTCAACATCTATCGGTGACGCACTAGGAATTGCTTTAAAAAATCTAAAAAACGAAAAAGATAAAAAAAACAAAGTTATTATTCTACTTACTGATGGGGAACAAAACGATGGCGCTTTATCTATGGTTGATGCAATAGATTTAGCAGAAAAAGAAGGAATAAAAATATATACTATAGGTGTAGGTGCTGATGAAAGTTTTTTAGGTGGTTTAATAAAATTTTCTAGATCAACTCTTGATGAAAAGAGTCTAAAAGAAATAGCAGATAAAACTAAAGGCAATTATTTTAGAGCAAAAGATGTTTCTAGTCTTATTCATATATACCAAAATATAAATAAATTAGAGCCTCAAAGTTCTCAAGGAAATATTATTCAAAAAAAGAAAGAATTATTTTTTATTCCTTTAACTATTGCTTTAATTTTATCAATGTTTCTGTTGTTTATTCCACGGAGTTATTTAAAATGATGGATTTTATTCAAAATTTTCATTTCTTACGTCCTTGGTTTTTATTGTTTTTGTTAATACCATTTGGCTTACTACTCAAGAAGATCAAGGCTAATCAAACATCTTCGTGGTTTGAAATTTGCGATAAACATTTACTTAATTTCTTGATAGTAAATGAAACTGGAGTGAAAAAAGTTAACCTAAAAAAATTTATATATATTGGACTTATTTTTGCTTGTATATCTGTTGCAGGACCATCGTGGAAAAAAATAGAAATTAATTCTTTTTCTGTAGAGAATCCAAATATGTTTGTCTTAAGTTTAGCTCAAGATATGCAATTAACCGATGTCACACCAAGTCGATTAGATAGAGCAAAATATATGATTTCTGATATTACTGATAATATTTCTGTACAGGGACAGTATGGTATAATAGTATACTCAGAAGAGCCTTATATTATATCTCCTATCTCTGAGGATATTAATTTAATTAAATCTCTTTTGTATCAAATTGTTCCTGATATTGTTCCTGATAATGGTGATAGATTAGATAGGGCTATATCGCTAGCTATAGAAAGATTTAAATCAGCAGGATATTCTAAAGGTAATATTATTTTATTAGCATCTGATGTTGGATATCGCTTTGATTTAGCGATAGAAAAAACAAAGGAAGCTTCTGCTCTAGGATATAGTATTAATATTATAGATACTTCATATGATGGTAATGATAAATTAAAATTATTAGCAGATACTACAAATGGTGTTTATATGAGAATTTTTGATACATCTATAAAACCTTTAACGGATAAAATAACACAAATAGATGATAAAAACATTCAAAAAAATAAAAATTTACGTTCTATTTATTTAGATTTTGGTTACTACTTAGTTTTTATACCATTACTCTGTTTATTACTCTTTTTTAGAAAAGGTCTACTTGTTTTAGTTTTATGTTATTTGCCTTTTAACGCTAATGCAGGATTTTTATTAAATGATAATCAAGAAGGCTTTAGTTTATTCAAACAAGGTAAGTATGAGGATGCATTAAATAAATTTAAAGATGAAAATTGGCAAGGTGTAAGCTTATATATGCTTGAAAAATATGAAGATGCCTTAAATAAATTTGAAAATGTATTATCTTCTGATGGTTTTTATAATAAAGGAGTTACTTTGGTAAAATTATGTAAATATGAAGAAGCTCTAAAGGCATTTGAAAAAAGTTTTGTACTAAATCACCAAAACAAAGATGCTCAATATAATATTGATATTTTAAATAAACTATTTAATGAAGCAAAAGAAAAACCTGAATTGTTAAACTGTGAAAATAATCAACAACAGAATTCATCCGACAATAGCAACAACAATAATAATAAAGAAAATGAAAATGGTAAAGATAATGATAATGATGATAAAAATAGCAATAATGATGAAAATATTAATAATGGTGATAAACAAGAACAATCGTCTCAAGGTGATAAAGACCAGGAACAACACAATAAAAACAATGATCAAAAACACAATAACAATTCTAGCGAATCGGATAACAAAACTGATAACAAACAAAACGAACAATCAGAAAAAAATCAAACAGATACAAATAAAGACAATAACGAAAGTAAATTAGATGATACCTCTAATAAATCAGAAAAAAAAGATTCTAGTTTAGATAAAGACAAGACTGAGCGACAAGAAAATAAATTATCTCCCTCAAGAGATAATGATAATGTTAAAGATTTTCGAGTTATAAGCACTAAAGAAGGGAATAAAGACGAAAAATATGATGAAGAAGCAATAGCATTACAGCGTATCTATAGAGAAATTCCAGAAGATATTGGAGGACTATTAAGAGAATTTATTAAAAAAGAACATTTAAAGGATAGGTATAATAATGAAAATTTATAGAATTTTGCTCGCTTTATTTTTTACAATAATTTCATTTAATGCTTTGGGTTACGAATTAAATATAAGCACTGATAAAAATGTATTAATAAGTGGTGAGCCTCTATATTTAACGATTAGTTATGACGGTAATAGCGATCATAATCCTGATTTAGAAGCGTTAAAGAATGATTTTCAAATAGTTTCAAATTCTGTTTCACGCTCTATAAATATTGTGAATGGCAATGTATCACAACTAAAACAATGGAGAATAGGTCTTATACCCTTAAAAGAAGGAAAAATTAAAATTCATCCAATAAAGTTAGATAATTTGATTTCAAATCACTTAGATATTGAAGTTAAAGAAACAACAGATACAGCATATATTGATGATAGCAAACATAATTCAAATGCACCTTTTTTGCAAATAAAACAAACATCGGATACAAATAATCCTTATATACAGCAACAAGTAACCTTTTTAGTAACTTTATATGATAGTATAGGGATAAGAATAAAAAATATTAATATAAACAAAGAATCTCAGAGTGATTGGTTGGTTGTTCCGCTTTTAGAAACACCTATATTAGATAAAGATGTTATTAATGGTAAACATGTTAACGTTATTCATTATGCTTTTGCTGGTTTTCCTCAAAGAAGCGGAAAAATTAAAGATCCAAGATTTATTATTGATGGATATTATTTAAAAAACAATGAATTAACACTCCCTTCTTTTAATGATGAGTTTGACTTATTTGGATTTAATAATGTTTTTAATCAACAAGTTCCTGTTAAAATGCAAACAAATGAAGCTTTTTCAAATGTAAAACCTATTCCTTCAGATTATAAAGGAGACCATTGGTTACCTGTGTCTAATTTAACTTTAAATTCCGAATTAAAGAATATTAATAATTTACAGCAAGGAGATGCTTTTAATCAAACACTTACTATTGTTGCAAGTGGATTACATGAAACAATTTTCCCTCAAATAAAATTTACTCCAATTGATAATGTAAAAATATATCCAGAAAAACCTATGCTTTCATCAAAAGTATCTAAAGGATTAATTGAAACTACAGCTACTATTAATAGCGTGTATATTCCAAATAAAAATGGAGAAATTATTATTCCAAGCATTGAAATAGATTGGTTTAATATAAATACAAACAAAATGGAAAAAAGTATTACTCCTGAAAAAATAATTATTGTTAATAGTAATCCCAATATTATGCCTCAACCGAAAAAACACGAAGAAATTTCAAAAATTAACTCTACTGCAATTGATTTATCGAATAAAGATGCTGAAAAAAATTTAACAAACACAAATTTAAAAAATATAACTAATTTTGATAGATATATATATTATGCTATTGCTATTCTTGCATTAATACTAACTATTCTTTTTTACAGAAAAATAAAATATAAAAACAAATATAAAAACAATGTGATAAAAGCTATAAAAAGGCATGATTATAAAAAAGCCAGAGAAGAATTGATTGTTTGGGCTAAATTTAAGTTTAATAATTCATCTATAAAAAATATAACAGATGTATCAAAATCAGTAAACGATGAAGATTTTAGCAAACAGTTATCTATTTTGAACAAAATAATATATTCTGATACGAAAGAATTATTCAACAATACAAATTTTATTGATCTTTTTAAAAAGATTGATAAAATTAAATATAGTAAAAGGATAAACAGTAATCCTATACCGCAATTATATAATTAAGGATTGAATATGCTTTGGGTTAAAAGAATTGTTTGTGGTATTGTTGCGTTAATGCTTATTGCTATAGGCATTACACTTCTTAGTGGTTTTGGCTTTTGGCGCATTTTATTTGGTACACTATTTTTATTAACAGGTATAACCTTATCCTATATAGCAATAATGCAAGGCATACCTAAATACTCTTTTTGGATTACTTTAGTTGCTTTAGCGCTATCTGCTGCTTTATATAATTCTTATTTTCCTAAAGATGCTTCAAAAAATGAAACTGCTAAAGCTCAAGAAATAAACAAAACTGAAGATAAAAAGAAAATTACAAAAAAAGTTAATCCTTTAGATGCTTATCCTAAAATTAGTGGGAATGCTACCTTTTTGAGCGCAAATGTTCTTTATATAAACGGAAGATATGTAAGATTGTTTGGCGTTGATGCTCCTGATATTGACCAAATTTGTTCTGATAGATTTGAAGCTACATATAACTGTGGAGAAGAGGCAGTTTCATGGATAAGAAATTGGATAGATGATAATTATATTGATTGTTATTTACTAAAAATTTCTCCAAATGAACAAGATTTAGCAACTTGTGTATGGGGCGATTATGATATTGGCGCTGCATTAGTTGCTTCTGGCTGGGGTATTGCCAATAGAGATGAATCAGATATTTATCAACCATATCAGGTTAAAGCCCAATCTGAACAATCTGGCTTATGGCAAGGAACATTTTACTTACCTGAAGATTGGAGAAATATAAAAAAAGATAGAAACAATTTTAAATTAAAAAAGAAATTTAATAAAAATATATTTAATTTTAAATCTTGGTTTTAAAAAATGATAACTTATAAAAAATATTTTGAGTGTAAAAATGAAGATGATACAAAAAAGCTAGCATCTTTAGTCGCAAAAGTGTGTCGTAAAGGTGATGTTTTTGCTCTTTATGGTACATTAGGGGTTGGGAAAAGCACCTTTTCTAGATATTTTATTCAAAGTTTAGTTGGAAATATTGATGTTCCAAGTCCAACATTTACTCTTGTACAAACATATTCTTTTGATGATTTTGATATTTATCATTATGATATGTACAGACTAAATAATTTTGAAGAAGCGTATGAATTAGGTATAGATGAAGCTTTTTACAATGCTGTTAATCTTATTGAGTGGCCAGAAAAAATTAAACCTTTACTTCCTAGTAATACATGGACTATAAATATAAGTACAAATAATAACTCTAGATTATTTGAAATAACAGCAAGTAATGATGAACAATTTTCTCGCTTAACGGAGATTGTATTTGAATAGTATTCATGCAACATTAGTAAATCTTAATGGGGTTGGTATTCTTTTGATAGGAAAATCCGGTTTTGGAAAATCTGATTTAGCTCTTAGAATGATTATTGATAAAGGAGCAAAACTTGTAGCTGATGATAGAGTTATTTTAAATAAGGAAAATAATATTTTATATGGTACCTCCCCAGATAATATTGCAGGAAAATTAGAAGTTAGAGGTGTTGGAATCTATGAATTTGATTATATAAAAAAATCAAAAATTGATTTATGTATTGAACTTTGTGCATCAAGAGAAGATGTTGAAAGGATGCCACAAGAAGAAAACATCAATTTTCTGGGAATATCTATAACAAAACTAAAGATTTATCCATTTGATTGTTCTACAATTTGTAAAATTATTGTAAAAATTGATAACATGGTTTCTTAACTATAAAAAATATTTTAGAGGTAAAAATGATTTTACATTTAGGGGAAGTTTTCTTAAGAGCTTTAGGCAAACCTTTGGTTAAATTTCTATCCTCTTTAGGGGATTTGACTGTTTTTATGTTGAAATCTTTATATCATTGTTTTGTTCCTCCTTTTTATTTTAAATTATTCTTTAAACAATTGTTAGATATTGGATTTTACTCATTACCTGTAGTTGGATTAACTACAATTTTTGCAGGTATGGTTATTGCTCTACAAAGCTATTCAGGTTTTGCTACTGTTGGAGCAGAGAGTATGGTGGCTAGCGTGGTTTTGATTTCTGTTACTAGAGAATTAGCTCCAGTATTATCTGCATTAATGGTTGCTGGTAGAATTGGTGCTGCAATGGCTGCTGAAATTGGTACAATGAGAGTTACAGAACAAATAGATGCTCTTACAACTTTATCAACAAATCCTTTTAAATACTTGGTAGCTCCTAGAGTATGGGCAGGATTGATTGTTATGCCTATTTTAGTATTAATTGGGGACGTTATTGGTATTTTTGGTGGATATGTTGTTGGAGTTTATAAACTTGGTTTTAATGCTTCAAACTATATCAACGCAACGATAAATGATTTAGAAGCTTTAGATATAACAACAGGTGTAGCAAAAGCAGCTGTATTTGGTTTTATTATTTCGCTAATGGGGTGCTATCAAGGATATAAATCTAAAGGAGGAGCGCAGGGTGTTGGCAATGCAACAACTAACGCTGTTGTATCTTCTTCTATACTTATTCTTATTTTCAATTACCTTATTACTGAAATGTTCTTTTCTAGATAAATGGAGAAATAAATGACAAAAGAAGTAAAAATATGTATTAGAAATCTCCATAAAAGATTTGGAAAAAAACAAGTTTTAAATGGTGTTGATTTAGATTTATATAAAGGAGAATCTCTTGTAATCATTGGAGGATCAGGAACTGGTAAATCTGTTTTAATCAAATGTATACAGGGTTTATTAAACCCTGATGAAGGTTCTATTTGTATTGATGGAATAGAAATTGTTGGTGAAAATCATCGTATAATAGAAGAAATGCATGGAAAAATGGGAATGTTGTTCCAAGGTGGCGCTTTATTTGATAGCTTAACAGTATGGGAAAACGTTGCCTTTGATTTGATCCAAAATAGAGGATATAGCAAGAAAAAAGCCAGAATTGTAGCGATAAAAGTTTTACGACAAGTTGGTTTAGGTAGTGATATTGCTGATTTATACCCTTCTGAGCTTTCAGGCGGTATGCAAAAACGCGTGGGGTTAGCAAGAGCAGTTGTTACACGTCCCGAAATAATTTTCTTTGATGAACCTACTACAGGATTAGATCCAATTATGGCTGATGTTATAAACGATTTAATTATTGAATCAGCTAAGGATTTAGGCGCTACAACTTTAACTATTACACACGATATGGCGTCTGCTAGAAAAATTGCTGATAAAATAGCGATGCTTTATGAAGGTAAAATAATATGGTATGGCACAGTTAAAGATTTAGATAAAACATCTAATCCATATGTTAAACAATTCATAAATGGCTCATCTAAAGGTCCTATTAATGTGGAGAAGTAATATGGCTAAAAAAACGACAATCGATTATGTTTGCCAATCTTGTGGCTATGTTTATCCTAAATGGCAAGGAAAATGTGATTCATGTGGTGAGTGGAATACAATTATTGAAGAAAAAAAGTCATCTACTGAATTTTCTAATATTTCTAACAAAAAACAAGGCTGTCAAATAGATTTTGTTACTCTTAACGGTGAGAGCCAAACATATCAAAGATTAAAAACAAATCTTTCTGAAATAAATCGTGTTTCTGGTGGAGGATTGGTTCCAGGTTCTGTTATTTTAGTTGGAGGGGATCCTGGAATTGGTAAATCAACTCTTTTATTACAAATATGCGCAGATATAGCAAATAAAGAAAAAGAAAGTAAATGTTTTTATATTTCCGGAGAGGAAGCTATTGATCAAGTTAGAATAAGAGCTAAACGTTTAGGATTAGCAGATTCACCCGTGAAATTAGCAAGTACAACAAGTGTAAAAGATATTATTGCAACATTAGAAAAAGAAAACCCAGCTCTAGTTATTATAGATTCAATTCAGACAATGTATATTGATGAGGTAGAATCTACCCCAGGGAGTGTTGCTCAAGTAAGAGCTGCTGCTTATGAGCTAATTAAAATAGCTAAGAAAAAAGGGTTTATATTATTTCTTGTTGGTCACGTTACAAAACAAGGTTCTATTGCAGGACCTCGTGTATTAGAACATATGGTTGATACTGTTTTATATTTTGAGGGAGATAGAGGACATCATTTTCGTATATTAAGAGCTGTAAAAAATAGGTATGGGGCTACTGATGAAATTGGTGTATTTGAAATGCGAGATAATGGACTAGCTGAAGTGGAGAATCCCTCTGCTTTATTTTTAGCAGAAAGACAAGGATGTGTTTCTGGCTCTTGTGTTTTTGCAGGAATTGAAGGGTCTAGACCTGTTCTAGTAGAAATACAAGCTTTAGTTGGAAATAGTGGATATAATGGAGCTAAAAGAGCTGTTGTTGGATGGGATTCAAACCGTTTAGCCATGATTTTAGCAGTATTAGAAGCTAGATGTGGCATGAATTTTAGCACACACGATGTATATCTTAATATTGCGGGAGGGCTAAAAATATCTGAACCAGCTGCTGATTTAGCAGTAGCTATGGCTGTTATTTCTTCAATGACAAATAAGCCACTACCTGCTGATATGGTGGTTTTTGGTGAAATAGGATTATCTGGTGAAATTAGAGCTGTAAGCCAACCAAACTTAAGATTAAAAGAAGCTCAAAAATTAGGATTTACAAATGCAATTATACCTAATTCATTTAGTAAAGATAAAAAACAAAAACCTGTTTCTGATATATCTTATCATGAAATTGGTAATGTTCAACGTTTAATATCTAAATTTAGTTAGAGAGGATAATCATGGAGCCTTTAAATAATATTGATGTTATTATATTGATATGTGTTGGTATATCTATGCTTGTAGCCTTTATTCGTGGTTTTGTAAAAGAAATACTTTCTATTTGTGGTTTAGGTCTTTTTATATTTTTAACTATATTTTTAACACCCAAACTTATGCCTATGTTTTCTACATATATAGCTAGCAAAATGTTAGCTCAGTTTGTAATTTTTCTTGTTATCATGGCTGTTTTTTATGCAATATGGATAATATGTACTGATAAGCTTATTATCAAAATAAGAAAAAGCACTTTGAGTTTTATGGATAGATTGTTTGGTTTGATTTTTGGCTTTATTAGAGCTGTATTAATTTTAGGATTTAGCTTTTTATTAGTGAAATCAACTCTTCCTGAAGAATTAGAAGATAAAAATAGTTCATTAAAAAAATCTCAATACTTTATGATGGCTGAAATTTGCTCTGATTTTATTGAGAAGATTTTACCAAAAGATTTTATAAAAGACTCGTTTAAGTCTGTCGAAGAATTAAATAAAGCAGAAAAGAAAAAAGATAAAAAAGAAGATGTAACGCCAGTAAAAGAAACAGAATCTTTACCATCTAAATCTGACCAAGAAGAAATAGATAAAATGTTTGAAATGCTTGTAAAACCTCAAATAAAAAAATCCTCATCAGATAAGCAAACTGAAGAAACTAAAGGTTATAATAATAAAGATATAAATAGTTTAGATAGACTAATTAATATTACATCAGAAGAGTAGAATTTATGTTTTTAAGGTATCTTTTTTTATCATTAATTATTAGTTTTAATGCTTTTGCAATTAAACCTTCTGATACTGAATTAAAAGAGTTTGATGTTATTAGAAGGAAGAGTGTGGTAAATATAAAATGCAACACAGCATCAGGACTTGGTAATAGATTAAAAAAGCTAGCATCTTATATAAGATATTTTAATCCCAAACATGTAAATATGTATTGGCCTAATACTGGCTGGGTATCTAGTAGTTTTTATGATTTATTTAAACTAAAATTACCTATAAAAATAAACGAAATTAATTCACCTTATTTAATAGATAATTTTTACGATAAAAACATTTTATATCCTTATGTTGATGAATATAATTTAATGGTTGTAAAGAGCGATTTTTCCAATACTACACCTTTTATAATTAATAATAAATTTAATGATATCCCAAAAGAAATACTTAAAATATATGTTCCTATTTTTGAAAAAATAAAACCTTCTAAAGCCGTGCAAGAACGAATCGACACGGTAAAACTGCCACAAAATACTGTTGCTATTCAAATTAGAAACGCAAAAGACTGGGATGATCTGCAAAGAAATGAAGATATTTCTTTATTCTTTTACCATATGGATAAATATCCTTCTGATACAGTATTTTATTTATCCGCAATGTCTAAAGATATAGCTAACTACTTTTACAACAGATACCCTGATAGGATTATTGAGCTACCAAATAAAAACTATTCTTCTATGATTGATGCTGTTGCAGATATGTATATTTTAGGTTCTACAAATGAAGCCATTTACTCTTATGGAAGCACTTTTGCTGAAGTAGGTTGGTGGTTAAATGGAGCAAAGTCACACGTAACCACCGTTGGTACTAGCAATAATTGGAAACTTAAACCTGCTAATTTTCCAATTTTGGATAAGATTTATTAGTCATTAAAAACTAATAATCCATGTTTTTTCTTACCTTGTGATAATTTTATATTACCATTTTCTATATCTTTTTCTGTTATTATATAGTTTTCATTGGTAATAACTTTATCATTTAATTTAAGTCCAGATTGTTTTATCAATCTTCTTGCCTCACCTTTGCTTGCCACGAAGCCTAAATTAACAAAAGCATCTAATACACCAATACCACTTTTATCAGATGTTATTGTTGGTAAATTATCTCCAATAGATCCAGTTTCAAATGTTTTTATAGCTGTTTCCATTGCTGATTTAGCTTCTTCTTCTCCACGACAAATCTTTGTTGCTTCAAAAGCCAATATTTTCTTAGCTTCGTTTATTTCTTTATCTTGAAGCGCTTCTAATCTTTTAATTTCATCGATTGGTAAATCTGTAAAGATACGTAAGCATTTACCAACTTCTGCATCCCCAATATTACGGAAATATTGATAATAGTCATAAGCAGGAAGCTTTTCCTCGTTTATCCAAACAGCATTACCTTCTGATTTACCCATTTTTTTACCAGATGAATCTGTTAGAATTGGACTTGTAAAACCAAATAATTCTGTATCATATCTTCTGCGTCCTAATTCTGTTCCAGAAACAATATTACCCCATTGATCTGAGCCAGCTATTTGAGCTCTACACCCATATTTTTGCATCAAAACACAAAAATCATATCCCTGTAATAGCATATAGTTAAATTCAAGAAATGACATTGGTTGTTCTCTTTCTAATCTAGTCTTAACGCTATCCATTGTTAGCATGCGATTAACAGAATAACATGTTCCAATATCTCTTAAAAACTCTAAGTAGTTAATATTTTTGAACCAATCATAATTATCAACCATAATAGCATCATTTGGACCATCACCAAAATTTAAGAATTTCATGAATGATTTTTTTAATCCCTGTATGTTTTTAGATAAAGTTTCTTCGTCTAAAAATGGACGTAGCTTATCTTTTCCTGAAGGATCACCAATTCTTGCAGTTGCACCACCAACCAATGTTAAAGGTTTATGACCACACTTTTGAAACCAACGCATCATCATTAATGGAACAATATGCCCTATATGTAAACTATCTCCAGTTGGGTCTGAACCAAGATATCCAACAGCTGGAACACCTTTTTTCTCACATTCTACAAGGTATTCATCAAACCCTTGTTCGTTTGTACATTGATTGTAGAATCCTCTTTCTACCATAATATTCAAAAATTCTGATTTAAAACTTGTCATTTTTACTTCCTTATAACTAAATTTTAAGGCATATTAACATAATATTTTGATAATGCAATTATAAAAGAGGTATTTTTTATATGATAATAAAGGAATTAAACTGTCTGGGATTAATGGGAACATCAACATTTAGCGGTGTTGAGTTATCTCTTATTTGTACTGATGGTTTAGATATTATAGAAAGAAAAAAATCATATACCGTTCCATATCCAGATGAAATGAAAGATAAAATTAGAGGTGTTTTAGGTTTAAAAAGAGATATCCCTGAAAATGAGCAAAAATTACAAGAGGTTGATTTGGAAGTATCCGAGTTTTATGCTCAACTTATTAATGAGTTCAAATCTGAATGTGATGAAAATATTGATGTTGTTGGTATTGAAGGTATAACCATTTTACATAATCCGAATATTAACTACACATATCAACTAGGAAACGGGCGATATATTGCAAAAAAAACAAATATAAAAACTGTAACTCATTTTAGAAATGCTGATATTTGTTCTGGCGGTCAAGGGGCTCCAATTTGTGCAAGCTATTTTAATTCTATATCTGCAAATGATATAAAACCTATAGTTTATGTTAATATTAGCGGAAAAACATCATTAACATGGATTGGTTCTTTTGGTGAATTTATATCATTTGATAGTGGTCCTGGTGATAATTTTATAAACAACTGGACCTCTAAACATGCACACATGGATAATGATTATAATGGAAAACTAGCAGCAATAGGTGTTGTTCATGAAAAAATTGTAAATTCATTAATGCACCATAGATTTTTTGCAAAATTTCCTCCTAAGGCTGCATATACAGGATTTTTTGCAGACAAAGCTGAGCATCTTGAAGGATTATCCTTAGAAGATGGTGCGGCTACAGCTACTGCTTTTATTGCAGAATCGATTTGTTATTCTATATGTTTATATCTCCCTGAGCTTCCTCAAAAAATTGTTGTATGCGGAAAAGGATCAATGAATCCAACATTGGTAAGATTTATAAGACAAAGAGTTCCTAATATTGAAGTTACAATATCTAAGCACGAAGATTTACCTTTAGAAACCTTAAATGCTGAAATTTGTGCATTTTTGAGTGCTAGGACGATATATTCTCTTCCTATAACATTTCCTTCAACAACAGGAGTATCTGAAACTATGACAGGAGGCGAAATTTATGAAGCAAACTAAATATAATAATGATTTTACATTAGAATTAATAGATGTTTCTAAAAATTATGGAAACATAAAGGCTGTAAAAAATATAAATATATCAACTAAAAAAGGAGATATTATAGCTCTACTTGGTCCTAATGGTGCTGGAAAATCAACATTAATGAATATGATTGCTGGCTTTTTATCTCCAACAAATGGTTATATTCTTGTAAATAATAACAATGTTGAGAAAAATGATTTAAAAACTAAAAAAGATATTGGTTTTTTATCTGAAGGCGCTCCTATGTATCAAGACATGTCTGTTATATCATTTTTAAGATATATGATACAACTAAAACTATCCAATACGAATGATGCAGAGCTTCAGAGAATAATTAATATTGCAAAAATTGAAACTGTTAAATATCAAAAAATAGAAACACTTTCCAAAGGTTATTTACGTCGTGTTGGATTTGCACAAAGTATTATTGGGAATCCTGGTATACTTTTATTAGATGAACCTACTGATGGTTTAGACCCAAATCAAAAAGAACATATGCGAAAATTAATTAGAGATATGGGAAAAGATAAAACGATTATAATATCAACACATTTATTAGATGAAGCAGAAACAGTTGCTAATCGTATTTTTCTGATAAACAATGGAGAAATAATTATAGATGGAACTGTAAAAGACATTCTTAGTAAAACAAAAAAGAAAACTCTTGAAGAGGCTTTTAAACTATTAACATATTCGGAGTAATTTTAATATGAACAATATTAAGACGGTTATAAAGTTTGAGTTATTGAGATATTTTTCATCTCCTTTAGCTTATGTTTATTTGATTAGTTTTTTATTGCTAAGCGGTTCGTGTGCTGTTTATTTTGGTCATTTTTTTGCAAATGGACAAGCTAATCTTTGGAGTTTATTTGACTATCAACCTTGGATTTATCTTTTATTTATTCCTGCAATTTCTACAAGATTATGGGCTGAGGAATTTAGATCAAAGAGTATTATTCAAATACTAACAACCCCCGTTTCTATTACAGATTTTGTTTATGGTAAATTTTTCGCATCTTGGATTTTTGCTATTATAGCTATTTCTCTTACTTTTCCTTTTTGGATTACTATTAATATTTATGGTAACCCTGATAATGTGGTTGTTTTTGTAAATTATTTAGGTTGTTTTGCTTTAGCAGGTGCAATGTTAGCTATTTCTCAAACAATGTCTGCTTTATCAAAAAACTCTGTTATATCCTTAGTTTTAGCTGTTTTTGTCAATCTTTTGTTTTTTTGGAGCGGTTTTGATTATGTTCTCTTCTGGGCTAGAGAATTATTCTCGGATGTTATTGTTGATACAATCATGTCTTTTAGTTTTTTGCACCATTTTTCTTCTATCAGTAGAGGTTTATTAGAATTTAGAGATGTTATTTTCTTTGTTTCTCTAATTGTGTTTTTTAATATCTCCACCATTATAATTATTAGTTTAAGAACCAAAGGATCGTCTAGTCTAATTTCTTCTTCTTCATTTTTTTATAGTTTTATAGTATTTTGCTTATTTTTTATAGGTTTCTTTAGTATAAATATTATTGCAAATAATATTTTTAGACAGGTTGCCTATGATTTTACAGAAGAAAAATATTTAAGTTTAACTAAAAACACAAAAGATGTATTAAAAAAATTAGAGAGACCTATTGTTGCCAAATTATATTATTCTCCATCTTTAGAAAAAAGAAATCCTGAAATTCGTATTGTTTTTGATCGTATTAAATTAATGCTTAAGCAGTATAAATCTTATGGAGGAGATAATTTTGATTATAAAATTTACACCCCTAGATTTTTAGATAAAATTGAAGATAGGGCTCTTGCAGATGGTATACAACCTATTCCTTTAATTGATGAAAATCAAAACGCATTATTTGGTATGAGTTTTTCTGATACTCTTTCAAATAAATCTGTTATTCCATTTTTTTCAATTGAAAGACTTCCTTTTCTTGAACAAGATTTAACAACAAATATCTATAAAATAAATAATAAAAGAAGAAAATTAGGTTTATTATCTTCTTTACCTTTAACAGGTGGTCAAATTATAGAAAATGTAGCTATAAATGAGTGGGAAATTATTCGTAGGATAAAAGATTTTTATGATATTCATGTTATACAAAATATTGATGATTTGGAGCAAAATTTTGATGTTTTAATGATTGTTCATCCTCATCATTTGGAAGAAAATATTATTGAAAAGATAAAAAAACATAAAAAGGTGTTGCTTTTATTAGATGTAGCTGATGATGCATCTTTATTATACTCTCCAGAAGGTGGTAAGTTTTTATCTTCAGATTTGGGTGATTTAGCTAGTTATTGGGGAATTGATTTTTATAAAGATAGCGTTGTTGCTGATTTTAATAATTCTATAACTGTTGATGACACTATCAACTATAGTAAAAATCCTTCTTTTAATCAGGATTTACTACAATATAATATTTCTAATTCCGATTTTAACCCTAATCATAGAATAACTTATAAACTAAATAATATATTATTCTCATCTGCTTCTATTGTACTACCTAAAATGGGATCAAATGTATTATTTTATCCTTTAATAAAATCAAGTAATATATCTTCTTTAATGAGTGATAATTACGCAAAAAAACACAAAAAACCTAAAGAAATTATTGAAGACTTTAAACCTCAAAATCATGTAAATATATTAGCTGCAGAATTTTTAAGTAATGACGCATCTAATCCTTTTAATATAATAGCTGTTGCTGATACAGATTTCATTTATGATGCATATTGGGTTAAAGAAAGAAAGTTTTTAGATAAAACTTATTATATACCTCTTTTTGATAGTGCAAATTTTATACTTAATTCTTTAGATTATTTAACCAAAAATGATGATCTAATATCTTTGAGAGGTAAAACTATCAAAAAGCGTCCTTTTTATAAAGTTGATAATATGCGTAAAGCTGATACTTATCGTTATAAAATAAAAGAAAGCGATATTTTACAAGCTATTAGTGGTGTAAAACAAAATTTAGTAGAATTAACTGCCAAAAAAACTTTTGAAGGAAGAGAAACTTTTACTGCTGATGAATTAGCTATATTAGGAAATATAAGAAAAGAAATCGATATATTAAGACAACAATTAAGTGAATTAAAATATGATGCATATAAAAATATATCT
>JAZQTW010000057.1:0-9949 GCA_045630985.1 Alphaproteobacteria bacterium | reverse complement strand
TATTGTGATAAAACTGAAGTTATTTTAAATCCAGATGGTTCTGCAACTATTAGAGATAATGGTCGTGGTATGCCTGTTGATATGCACAAAGAAGAAGGTGTATCTGCGGCAGAAGTTATTATGACTGAGCTTCACTCAGGTGGTAAATTTGATAATAACTCATATAAAGTATCTGGTGGTTTACACGGTGTGGGTGTTTCTGTGGTGAATGCTCTTTCTACTTGGTTGAGATTAAAAATTTGGCGTAATGATCAACAATATGAAGCTGAATTTAGCAATGGTAATGTTGTTGAGCATATTCATGTTACAGAAAAGACTCCTGGTAAGCATGGTACTGAAGTTTCATTTTTGCCATCTCCAGAAACATTTACTCAAACAGAGTTTAGTTATGAAGTGTTAGAGCGTGCCATTAGAGAAAAAGCATTTTTGAACTCTGGTGTGTATTTGAAGTTAATTGATAATCGTGGTAATGAACCTCGTGAAACAGTGTTCCATTATGAAGGTGGTTTAAATGCTTTTGTTAGCCATTTGAATAAGGCAAAAGCTCCGCTTCATGAGAATATAATTAGTTTTTCTGGTCAAGATTCAGATATTCAAGTTGATGCAGCTATGCAGTGGACTGAAGCTTATAATGAGAGTATGTTGTGTTTTACAAATAATATTCCTCAAAAAGATGGTGGTACTCACTTAGCTGGTTTTAGAGGTGCTTTAACTCGTACTATTAACAACTATATTCAAGAAAATGGTTTATTGAAAAAGGATAAAACAGTTATCACTGGTGATGATATGCGTGAAGGTTTAACTTGCGTATTGTCTGTTAAGGTTCCAGATCCTAAATTTTCATCTCAGACAAAAGACAAATTGGTTTCTTCTGAAGTAAGACCAGTTGTTGAAGGTGTAATTGGTAATAAATTAAAAGAATGGTTAGATGAACATCCTCAAGAAGCTAAAGTTATTGTTGGCAAAATTGTTGAAGCAGCTACTGCTCGTGAGGCAGCTCGTAAGGCTCGTGAATTAACAAGAAGAAAAGGTGTTTTAGATATATCTTCTCTTCCAGGTAAATTAGCTGACTGTCAAGAAAAAGACCCAGCTTTATCTGAAGTGTTCATTGTGGAGGGAGACTCCGCAGGTGGTTCTGCTAAACAAGGTAGAGATAGAAAGAATCAAGCTATTATGCCTTTAAGAGGTAAAATCTTAAACGTAGAAAGAGCTCGTTTTGATAAGATGTTAAACTCTGCTGAAATTGGTACAATCATTACAGCTTTGGGCACAGGAATCGGACGTGATGATTTTAATGCTGATAAATGTAGATATCATAAGATTGTAATTATGACCGATGCCGATGTGGATGGTGCTCATATTAGAACTTTATTATTAACATTCTTCTATCGTCAAATGCCTGAATTGATTGAGCGTGGTTATGTTTATATTGCTCAGCCACCATTGTATAAGGCTAAACGCGGTAACTCTATTATTTACTTAAAAGATGATAGAGAAATGGAAGATTATTTGATTAATGGCGGTTGCGAAGATGCTTATTTGGAAACAGCTGATGGCGAACGCATAATGGGACAGGATTTAGTTGCTTATGTTGAAAGTACTAAAAAAGCTAGAAACCTTGTTTCTTTATTAAGCACAAAAGCTCCAGAGCATATTGTTGAGCAAATGGCTATTGCTGGATTGTTTGATAAGGTTATATTAGCTGATAGAGCTATGTTGCAACCAGAGTTAGATAAGCTTGCTGTTCGTTTGGATGAATTGGAAGCAGAGTATGATAGAGGTTGGAAAGCTGAAGCTTTAGAAAATGGCAATATTTCTTTCCATCGTACTCTTCGTGGTGTTAGAGAAGAGCATATTGTTGGTGCATCTGTTTTAGATAGTGCTGAGGCAAGAATGCTAAATGATATGAAAAATTTCTTAGATGAAAACTTTACAAAGACATTGAAACTTGTAGCTAAAGGTGGTGCTGAAACAGTTGTGGCTGGTCCTGTTACTTTGGTAGATGCAATTATGAGCGCAGGTAAGAAAGGCATTTCTCTTCAACGCTATAAAGGTTTGGGTGAGATGAACCCTGAACAATTGTGGGAAACAACTTTAGATCCAGAAGCTCGCTCTTTGTTACAAGTTAAAATTGATCAATTAGAAGAAGCTGATGAAGTGTTCTCAACATTGATGGGTGATGTGGTTGAACCTCGTAAAGAGTTTATTCAAGAAAATGCCTTAAATGTTGTGAACTTAGATATCTAAAATAAAAGGAGGGTTATCCCTCCTTTTTTATGCAAAAAAAGAGCTGTGTGAACAGCTCTTTTCGTTAATATAAAGAAAATGATACTGCTTTGTAAATAAATATCCATGTAATTAGCATGCAGATGATTGCTAAAGTTTTACTTTTGTCATACTCTTTGTATGTAAGCCACATTCCTTTAATGCAAATTCCACTGTATATTATTAAAGCAATAAAACCAACGCAATATGTAAATAACCAAAACATTACAGATGTGTTGATGCGGTAATATATTAGATTATCAATGATATTGCGGAAAAAGTTCATATCATAACCAACTGATTGTTTTAAGTGTATCATTAAGAATCTAACGATAAACCCTCCAATGGTTAATCCTAATATAGAATATCTCCAAAAAGCTTCAGCTAGAGAGCATTTTCCTTTATAAAAACGATCAAGCATTTTAGTCTCCTTTAAAAAGAAATTTGGTTATTATATAGCAGTTTTGTTTAGTATGTGCAATTTTTTTTTAGAAAAAACTTACAATATTTTTGTATTTTTTAAGTCCTAGTTTTTTGTGAGTTTGTGCGATATACTCGTGTAGCTCATTCCATGTAGATTTTTCTTCAATAAATTTACGAGCTTTTTGTGGAGATTTTGATAATTGAATATCAATAACTTCAGTTAATAGTTCGTACATTGCAGGACTTATTTTTTCAAAATTAATATGTAATAGTTTGTTTTCATCAAAGTATAAAGCGTTATGTTTTAGTAGGGTATTAAACTCTATTAAATCAACAATTTTATATGTTTCTGTTGGAAATACTGGTTTGGCGCGCAATAAGAGACGGAAAATCCAAGTTGTATAGATTTGTTTTAGACGATCTTCAGATATAACACCTTGTTTCATATATTCTGGCATAAATGAGATTGAAATTGTGTCAGCTTTATTTTCTTCAATGATTGATTTGTATATTCCTGGTGAATTTTGATATTCGCTTTTAGGTCCTAGAGAGTGACCATTTTCATGACCAATAACAAAAATATGGTCTGCCTCTTTGTCATAATATTTGTGAAAATCTTTATGTAAAAAGGCATCTAGCATTTTTTGTGTGCGAGTTGGGTCATCAGATAAGCGAACTTGGCGATGATATACATTTCTTCTGCCTCCACCAGTTTTTAATGCAAGTTTGTCGTTATTAGGAAGATTTTGAGCTATTGTCATTCCGCCACGACATTGAGCATAATCACCGGTTAGGCTCACTAAATCTGCATCAACCATAGTTTGTTTAACATCTGTGTTGGCAGAGATTGTTTGTTCATATTTATCAGCAAAAGGCATTTTTGAGCTAAGTTTGGGCATAATATCTTTAAATTTTAATAATAAATCTGTACCTTCTTTATTGATAATACCAACTCTTGCTCCAAGCATATCTTTGGCAACTACTTCTATATTGTGTTTTTGTATTAAGTTTGCAAGTTCTTTGTTTTCTAGAACAGTTGATGTCATTTCGTCATTATAATTTTCACGGCTTATTGTGAATTCTAGTGGAGTATCTTGCATCATTGCCCAATGTTTGTCAGCAAGCATATCCATATCTTCATTGTTTTGTAGGAGAGCTTGTGCTTGCCATGATAAAAATTCTTTGAATAAATTATTTGTGCAATAGTGTGCAGCTACCTCTAATTCATTTGCCATTTCTGAAAATTCTTTGGCGAAGTATTCTGTGTAATCGATAGCTTTTAGAAGGTTGTTATCACGTCTTACCATTGTTCGTGATGATAGAATTTTTTTGATTTCAGATATATTTCCTAATTCAAACATTTTAAGCAATATTTCATGAAATTCTTCAATGCTTAGGTCTTCTGGATAGAAGTTTTTACCAATTGATGTGGTAAGACCTTTGAATATTGTTATAGGTTTTTCATCTATACCATTGAGTCCTGCTAATCCGTTTAGCGAATTAAACAATTTAAGAGCTATAGTTGCGTGTTCATCTCCTGATTTTGATGCGGTTTCAAGAGCTTGTTTTTGAATGATGTTTAATGGATGGTCTTGTTCTAAGCTAACATCATTTAGTATTTGAGATGCTTTAACTAAATGTTTTAGAGCTTTTTTATCTCCTTCTTGAAGATTTTTATAAGCATTACTTTCTTCTGATAAAAGTGTAACATCTATCATTTCTTCAGATGTCATTTTGGTTAGTTCTTCAATAGAGTAATTTAATTCATATCCATTATATTTTGTCATTTAGCTCAATCTCCAAAGTTTTAAATTTAAAATATTTCATTTTATCTGATGTGTAATCGGGGTTTATTCCCATTTTATTTTTTATTATATAAAAAGGGTTATCTGTTTTAGATATTTCTTTTAACTCATAAGGGAGTAGTATTTCTTTTCTGTCTTCAAATTCAAATATAATACCTTCATTGTCTTTTAAAGTATCTGTTGTGTGAATTTCTTTATATGAAGTAAGTAAATGTATTTGTGAAATATTATTGCCTACAGTATTTTCAATAAGTTTTTTTATGTTTTTTTCTAGAGATGTATCGTTATTGATTTCACAAATTTTGTATGTTTGATAGGTAATGCAAACATTTGCATTTTTAAGAAAGAATCCGTGAGTTGTGAACGAATGTTTATTGTTAGGCAAAAGAGAATTTATAATGTCTTGTTTGTAAATTGCTGTAAATTCTTTCAGTGATGCAATTTCTTTTTCTAGAGTTGTGTCTGGTTTTGCAGGTAATGGAAAAAGAGTATTAAGTAATTTATTTGTTTTTGTATCATTATTTGCTTTTTGATAAGTTAAAAATGTAGGGTGTAGTTTTTCTTTATGAATAAGTTCTTCTGCTTCGTTTAGATTATCAGTAACTAGAATATTGCTAGTGTTTGCTTGTGATAAAACTAGTTCAAAATGTTTAATTAGGTTTTGCAGTATTTGATTGTTTGCAAGATTTGTTGAGAGTTTTATTGTAGATTTTGGCGGAATTTTAGATAGTGCATATGCTAATATTTCAGCATTTTCACGAGTTATTTCTTGCGGTGCGATTATTACAAAGGGTGTTTGTTTGTTTTTTTTTGTAAATATATTGATAGAATCTGATTTATCAAACCAAGTGTGAGTGGTTGTTATGTTTTTATATGAAGCTAAACAGTTTTGTGTTTGGTGTATAGAATTTTTATAGTGTATAAGATTGGCTAAAACTATGAAGATAAATGTAAATATAAAGCATAATATCTTTATTTTTTGACGTTTCTGCTTTTTTTTATCTACATATAGCAACATAGTTTTAGCCTTTAGATATTTTTAGGCGTTCTTTCCAATAAACTTTTTACCATTCATGTATGGTTGTAGTTTTTCTGGGATGCGTACGCTACCATTTTCTTGTTGATGATTTTCAATGAATGGTGCGAGAATGCGAGGTGTTGCAATACCTGTATTGTTTAGGGTATGTGCAAATTTTACTCTACCATCTTTGTTGTCTCTATATCTTAAGTTGGTGCGACGTGCTTGCCATTCTGTAATATTTGAACATGAGTGAGTTTCACGATAGCAATTTTGAGAAGGTGTCCAAGCTTCTAAGTCATATTGGCGATATTTAGGTGCACCCATATCTCCTGTACAGATTTCAAGAACTTGATATGGAAGTTCTAAATCTTGTAAAACTTCTTCTGAAATTTGGAGAAGTTTTTTATGCCATTTATCACTTTCTTCAATGTCATTTTTACAAATAACAAATTGTTCAGTTTTTAAGAATTGGTGTACACGTACAAGACCTCTAGTATCTTTACCAGCGGCACCTGCTTCACGACGGAAACAAGGAGAAAAACCAGCATATAATACAGGTAAATCGTTTTCTGATAATATCTCATCAGCTCTTAGAGAGTTTAGTACCAATTCTGCTGTACCTGATAAATACAAATCATCAGCAGGCATGTAATAAATTTCATCTTTAGCAAATGGTAAATATCCCATACCATAAAGTGGTTTTTGTTTAGATATAGATGGAACAGTAATTGTTGTAAAACCGTGTTCTGCAAGTTTATCTAAAACTAACATATGCATAGCTAATTCTAAACGAGATAATTCATTTTTGATTGCATATGTTCTAGCGCCTGATACTTTTGTTATACGTTCAAGTTCAGACCAATCATTTAGTTCCATTAATTCTACATGATCTTTAGGAGTGAAACTAAATTTTGTTGGTTCACCAAACTTTTTGATAACAACGTTACCAGAATCGTCAGGTGCAACAGGTGATTCTGGGCAAGGCAAGTTAGGCATGCGCCACATAATATTATCAAACTTTTCTTGCTCTTGAACAAGAAGCTCTTGTTCTGTTTTTAATTGTTCACCTAACTCTTTACTCTTTGCTATGATAGAAGGACGTTCCTCAGGCGATGCGGATTTGATGGAATTACTGAGGCGATTTTTTTCTTCAGCTAAAGCTTGTGTGGATGTTTTGAGCTTAGTTACACTTTTGTGTAAAGCAATTAAGTTATCGATATTGATGTCTTCTTCGGTATACCCTTTTTTGAGAAGACCTTCTTTTACAAATTCTGTATTTTCAACAATAAATTTGATATCCAGCATCTTTTTATTCCCTTATATAAATATTGTTTTAAAGCAGTATGTAGATTAGCAATATTTAAAATTAAAAACAATATAAAAGTGCATGTTGGATATAAGTTTTTTTAAGAATTAAGATTTTGTTTTTTTGATTGAATTTTATCTTTTAACTCTTGCGCTTTTTTATTTATAATTTGGCTGTTGTTTTTAGTTAAATTGTGTAATTCTTCTTTTGTTGTTAGTTCTGCTGTGTATGCATAAATTATTTTATTTTCATCTTCTGTATTTGTAGATGCATCAAGTTCGCAGACATAAATAATATTTAGCTCTTTAATTTTTGATATAGTTTCTTTTTGTAACCCATTTAATAGAATTACTTCTCTTTTATTTCTATATATTTCTAATCGACGATAATTTTCATTTAATAAAAATCTAGGGTTTTCTGGTGGTAGGCTATTTGTATATAATAGCACCATTATTTCTTTTTTTTCATTTTCTAGTAATTCGTATATATCGTTTGTGTTTGCCATTGTTAATCTCTATTTAGAATACGTGTTTGTATTAAGATATATGATTAAGTGTTAATTTTTCTTAAATATGTTATTTTTTGTTGCAATCTAAAAAAAACATGTTATAAGGGGTAAAAATTGTTAACTTTAGATAAAATAGAAATGAGGTGATTTAAGTGGTACAAGTTACTGTTATCGGTAATGACGTTGCACAATCTTTGAAGATTTTGAAGAAAAAGATGCAAAGAGAAGGCATCTTCCGTGAGATGAAATTAAGACGTTGTCATGAAAAAAACTCTGAGAAAAAGACTCGTCGTAAGGCTGAAGCTGTAAGAAGATCTAGAAAGCAACTTCGTAAACGCTTAGATACTGAAGGATTCTAATTAGAATCGTATAAGTTAGTGAGAGGAACTGTGAAAGTTCCTCTTTTTTTATATTTTTTTTACTTATTGATGTTATGTTTTTATGAGTTTTAGCTGAGAGAGATTGGAAATGTATTTAGATTTAGCAAAAAAACTTTTATCTGAAGAATATAAAAATAAGTATGATTTAGCAAATGATCACGGTAAACGTTTGATGGATGAAAAGATTAGGCATTCGTATCAAGTGTTGGGGGCTGGGAATTATATTTTAAAAAATGAAAGTGTTTTTTTGAAATGTAGTGTTGATGAGATTGATTTTCTTAAAGCTATAGTTTTGTTGCATGATATTGGTCGTTTTCAAGAAGGGGTTACATCTGGAATTGATCATGGAGTTTATGGTGCTGATATGTTAAAAAATGAGACTGTGTTAAATATGTTAACAGCATATTTGCCTATTAAACATCATGGTCATTTGATAGAAGAATTGTATGAGGATGTTGAATATATAAATTTAAGCAGTAATGAGAAAAAAATTATTGATAAGTATATTTATTTAATTAGAGATGCAGATAAGTTGGCAAATTTTTATTTGTTATTTAGAGAGTTTGCTAAACATGAAACGTTATTTTTTTCTCCAAGGCCTTTAGATACAAAAATTCCCTCTGAAAAAGTTTTAGAAGATTTTATGGCTTGTAAATCTGTGAATAAGAAAGATGTTAAAAGTCATGCTGATCATGCCTTGATGATTATGGCTTGCGTATATGATTTGAGGTATAAGTCATCATTTGTATTTTTGGAAAAGATGGGTGTTGTAGACGGTTTGTTTGTCTTATTTTCTAAATTTTGGAATGAAGAAAATATTGCCTCATATAAGAGCCAGCTATTTAGTTTTATGAATAGATATTTGAGATAAAATAAAAGGCCTCGTTTGAGGCCTTTGTTTTAAGATACTTTTTCAACTTGAGTGAAGTCAAGGTCAACAGGTGTGTATCTACCAAAGATTGAAACAGAAACTTTTAAACGAGATTTTTCATTATCAACTTCTTCTACTACACCAATAAATGAGGCGAATGGGCCATCGTTAACACGAACTTGTTCACCAACTTCAAAGTAAATTTGAGTTGTTGGACGTTCAACACCTTCTTCAATTTGAGCCATAATTCTTTGAACTTCTTTTTCTGTAATAGCTTGAGGCTTATTGTGGCTACCTAAGAAACCGCTAACACGTGGAGTATCTTTTACAACATGCCATGTGTCATCGTTCATTTCCATTTTTACTAATATGTAACCTGGAAAGAATTTGTGCTCAGCGTTTACCTTAGCTCCTTTTCTAATTTCAACAACTTGTTCAGTTGGAACTAAAACTTCCAAAATGCGATCTTCCATTTTTTTCAATATTGCTTGTTCACGGATAGACTCTGCAACCTTTTTTTCTGAACCTGAATAAACATTAACAACATACCAACGAGCAGCCATTAGTTAAACTCCTAATTTCCAAAAATTGCACGTACTATAGAACCAAAGAACCAGTCTACACAAAAGAAGAAAACTGATGCAATTGCAACTAATGTTAAAACCATAACAGTTGCGCGTGTAACTTCTTTTTTTGCAGGCCAAGTAACCTTTTTTACTTCTTGTTTAACTTGTCTAAAAAATTGTATTGGACTTGTTTTTCCCATAGCTGTACCATTTCAATAAGTTTTAAAACACAGACAATTAATATCTAATTGTCATTAAATATTAGAACTTATATAAATATTTTTCTTATGAGATGTCAAGAGAAAGTTTTAGCAAGTTAGATGTTTTTTGATGTTAATAGTAGATATTTTAAAAAGTTGCTTATCAGAGTGTGTGCAACTGTTTTATTTGACTAATGTGTATTTTTGTGGTATAATGTGCTTCATATTTAGAGATGTGCGAGGGATTATTTGATGAGTGAGGGTGTTGAAAATACAGAAAAGAAAGAAAATTCTTCTTTTATGCGAAAAGCTAGAGGTTTTGCAGCATCTGTTGTTGGCATATTAGCAAGTTCTACTAGTTTTGCTAATGTTGCAGATGTTAAAAATGTTGAACAAGATGATAATTCTAAAGTAAATGAAACAACGCATGTAAAAGAGAGTTTTTCAAAAAACGGAAAAACATACGAAATTGAAGTAGATCGTCATGTTGTAGAAAATGATGCTGAAGATGCAGTTGTTTCGACAGTTGTTGATGAGGTTGTAAAAAAAAGGAGAACTACTTATACTAAGCACGAGAGTAGTGTTGAAAATTACGAGATAGCTA
>JAZQTW010000056.1:0-15907 GCA_045630985.1 Alphaproteobacteria bacterium | reverse complement strand
TATCAATTTCATTGAAAGCTTCTTCATATTTTGTGCGGAATTCTTTTTCTACACGAGCAAATAATTCATCAAACTCTGGTGGGAAAGATGGAGCTTCCCATGGTTCTTTACCTGCTTCTGCTTTTAATTCGTTAATTAAATCGATAACTTTTTGGAAGTTGTCAAAACCGAACATTACAGCGTTTAACATTGTTTCTTCAGAAAGTTCGTTAGCTTCTGATTCTACCATTAAAACGCCTTCTTTTGTTCCGGCTACTGTTAGTTCTAATTCAGAGTTTTTAATTTCTTCAATTGTTGGGTTTAGTACATATTCACCATTGATGTAACCAACTTTTGCAGCACCGATAGGACCTAAGAATGGAATACCAGAAACTGCAAGAGCAGCAGATGCTGCAAGCATAGCTAAGATATCTGAATCTGTTTTTTTATCGTGAGCAATTGTTGTACATACAATTTGTACTTCATTTTTGAAAGCATCAGGGAATAATGGACGAATTGGACGGTCTATTAAACGAGAAACTAATACTTCGTGTTCTGAAGGTTTGCCTTCACGTTTCATAAAGCCACCAGGTATTTTACCTGTTGCATAATATTTTTCTTGATAGTTAACTGTTAATGGGAAGAAGTCTTGATCAGCTTTAACTTCTTTTGCGCCAACAACTGTTGCTAATACTGTTGTATCTCCATATGTTGCATAAACTGAACCAGTTGCTTGTTTTGCAATTTTACCTGTTTCAAAAACTAATTTACGACCGCCCCATTCCATTTCTTTGCGGCATACGTTCCAATTTACCATATTTTTTTACCTTTCCTATAAAATACCTCACCTAGTGATATACTAGGATTTAAGAAATAGCGGAGCCACATTGCTCCGCTATTTTTTTTCAAACATTACTTACGTAATTCTAACTTTTTAATCAATGTTTGATATCTTTCTTCACTCTTTGACTTTAAGTGGTCTAACAAGTGACGACGGCGTGAAACCATTTTCATAAGACCAAGACGAGAGTGTAAGTCTTTTTTGTGAGAGTTGAAGTGTTCAATCAAAGAGTTGATTCTGTATGTCCAAATAGCAATTTGAACTTCTGGAGAACCTGTATCACCCTCTTTAAGACCATATTGAGCAATAATTTCTTGTTTTTTTTCATTTGAAATCGACATCTATTTTTCCTTTTTAAATAAGTTAAATGTTAAAAACCCGAATCGGATAAATCTTTTCATCTCTATACTCGATTAAGGCAATAAGTTTGTTGTTTAGACATCCGGCAGATACATTTGAAAAGGGAGTAAACCTTTTATTTTCAATGTGTTGTCCGTTTTTTAGTCTAAGCGCTTCTGTTTCGGTTAAAGCAATAACCGTGATGTCGCACAGAAATGTTTCAACAGGCAAAACAGGATTTGCGCCGTCATTCTTATACAATATATTTTTTAAATTTTCCAGTAAAATCGTACATGAGAGGTCAAAAAAGCCATTTTTTGTTCTTCTTAGAGAGCTAAGGTGACCACATGTGTTGAGTTTTTTTGCAATATCTTTGCCTAATGTTCTAACATAAGTTCCTTTGGAACATGTTACTGAAAAGTAAGCTTCGTGTTGCTCTTTGTTATAATTTAATAGTTTTAACTCTTTTATTGTTATGGTGCGTGGTGGCATATCAAATTCATCGCCATGTCTAGCTAATTTGTAGGCTCTTTCTCCATTGATATGGATGGCAGAAAATTTTGGTGGAGTTTGTGATATTTCTCCAATAAAAGATGGAATAATATTTTTTATTTCTTCTTCTGAAGGAATTATATTTGATGTTTCACAAACTTCTCCTTCTGTATCATCAGTTGTTGTGGAAATACCAAATTTTAGAGTGAACTCATAGGTTTTTTCTGTTCCTTCTAAATACGGAATGAGTTTTGTTGCTTCACCAAAAGCTAGTGGCAAAACACCTGTTGCAAAAGGGTCTAGTGTTCCTATATGACCAGCTTTTTTTGCTCTTAATAAATATTGTATTTTGCGTAAAACTTGATTGGAACTCATATCTTGAGGTTTATCTAATATAATCCATCCGTTTATGTCTTGGTTATAGTGCGTACTCATATAAATAGTTCCAGTTGTTGGTTTTTACTTAGGTTTTCAATAGCTTCTTTTACTATTGGTACGGATACAGCTCTACCATATGTCCAAGAGATATCATCAATTTCTTCAATTAGGCGAGAAACATAGTCAAATGAGCGCTCAGTGTGTAGTAAGATATACTCAAGAATATCTTGTGATATTATTATCTGTCTATCATTGAATAGTTTTACAATGAGAGCCATTAACATTTCATCATCAGGTTGGTATATTTCTACGCATGGAATAATATTTAATCTAGAACGTAAATCTGGTAACTTCAATGCTAGTTTTGATGGTGCAACTTCAGATGTAAATAAGATATATCTATTTGGTACGTTGTAGTGATTATAAAGATGGAAGAAAGCTTCTTCGTTTATGGAAGAATCTAACTTATCTATAACCAAATATGGATATTCATTTGCTAATTTATTAATATTTTTCATATTAACATTATGAGCAGGAATTATTGGTATTTGGATTGGTCTTTTTAGGCTTTTTTGTACTTCTGTTATCCAAATGTTTGCAAGATGTGATTTACCACAACTTTGGGGGCCATAAATTGCAAGTGAAAAATGTTGCCAATTGGGCCATAGTTTTATGGACTTATATGCATTTTCGTTGCATTGTGTAACAAGGTAATCATCTTCCCCTAAATATGGGTTAGAGGTAAACTTTAATTTATATTGTCCTGTTTTATTGTTGTATGGTGTTGACATTATGAATTTATTACCTCGTAAACTTTTTGAGTTAAATCCGATAAGCTAAATGGTTTTGGAATAAATGACATATTTTCTATATCTGCAAATTCTCCTTTTAGAATATCTTCAGAATAGCCCGATGCTAGAATTATTTTTATATCTGGTATGATTTCTAATACCTGTTTTGATAATTCTATACCATTTTGTCCTGGCATAACCATATCTGTTATTAATAGTTGGAAATTTTTATCTGTTTCTAATGTTTCTAAAGCATTTTCTGCAGAGTTACAGCCAACAACATCGTATCCTTTTTTGCGTAAAGCTCGTAACGCAAAAGTTCTAACTGAATTTTCATCATCTACAAATAATATACGTGTATTTTCGATGTTTTCTGGATTTTGATTTATATCTTCTGTGGCCGATAAACTTAGTCCTAGAATTACTTTATCTGTAGATGGGGATTTCATAACTTCAGGTGTTAGGATAGCTCTTCCTCTTTTATCATTTAAGGTTTTTCTTTGTTTTGCTTCATCATCTTTTTTTAGATTTTGTTCAATAGGATATGCTGGTAAATAAATGGAGAAAGTTGTTCCTACATTTATTGTACTATTTACTTTAATAAAGCCTTCCATTTGACGAACAATACCATATACGGTTGCTAGACCAAGACCTGTACCAGAACCTACAACATTTTGTTTTGTAGAGAAGAATGGTTCAAAAATTCTAGCCATATTTTCTAATGGAATACCACAACCTGAATCTGTTACATCTAATCTTACAAAACTACCACTTTCTATGGTTTCTGCTCCAAAATGATATGGCTCTAATAGTGTTTCCATCTGAGTTGAGATGGTAAGCTTACCTTTTTTATCCATAGCATCTTTAGCGTTTACGCATAGGTTTAAAACAACTTGTAAAAACTGAACTCTATCTACTTTTATGTATTCTAAGTTTTCACCATGGTGGAATTTTAGCTCAATTTGTTCACCAACAGTTCTTTTTAATAAAGGAGTGTAGTTTACTAAGATGTCTGTAATGTTATTTAGTTCTGGTTTTAGTGGTTGTTTGCGTGAGAATTGTAATAATTGACGAACTAATTCAGCGGCACAGTTTGCATTTTGCTTGATTTGAATAATATCAGCGTATGATGAATCGCCAATGCTGTGACGTTGTAGTAATAGGTCGCAAAAACCTATCATTGCGGTTAGTAAGTTGTTGAAGTCGTGTGCTATACCTCCAGCCAATTGTCCCATAGCTTGCATTTTTTGAGCTTGAGCAAATTGTGTTTCAAGATTTTTTTGCTCGGTTGTATCAAGACAGAACAAGACGATGCCTTTGATATTTTCTCTTGTTTGTATTTGAGATGAAAATAGAGGGCAAATGTATAATCGTAGTATTTTTGTTTTGTTTTTATCTTTGATATTTAGATCAAAATATGCAGGTTGAAGGTTTCCTGTTTGAGAGGTAAAAGTATTTATTTGTTTTTTGATTTTTGTTATACTTTCTTCATCTAGATAGTTTGTTAGGTAGTTGTTTAACAATTGTGAAGCTGAAGGTATACCTAAAATATCCATAAAGTGCTGATTTGTTCTTTTGATAATCAAATCTAAATCTAAAATCATCATACCAAATGGAGATAGGTTAAATATACTAGTTGCTTCAGATATAATTTCTTCATAAGCAATTTTTAGAGAACTGTCCGTTGTAATATCGCCAATTACCGCACCTCTTGTTTGAATGTCAGAACCTTCTTTGAATTGGTCTATTTTTATGAGGTATTCTAATGTTTTATTGTTTGCTCCTTTAATATAAGAATTGTATTGTTTGCAATTAGCATTA
The DNA here is from genome assembly GCA_045630985.1 of Alphaproteobacteria bacterium. Classification (GTDB taxonomy): domain Bacteria; phylum Pseudomonadota; class Alphaproteobacteria; order RF32; family CAG-239; genus CAG-267. The sequence continues at coordinate 11,266 of JAZQTW010000056.1, read as the reverse complement.
ATTTTTTTCTCTGTACCAGAGATGATTGGGAGAAAGTTTGAAATATCTTTACCTAAAAGCTCTTCTTTAGGAGTATTAAGCATTAAACTTAGTGTTTTGTTTATGTATTCTATTTTTCCTTTTCTGTTTAATAAATAAATACCTACTGGCATAAAATTTAAGAAATTATAATATGAGCGTCGCTCTTCTTGAAAAATAGAATCCATAGTTTTTTCTGATGTTATATTTTCTATGCTCCAAAGTAGATAAATATTATATTTTTTATCAAAACTAGAAACTTTTTCAGAAATGTTATTGTTTAAACTAATTGGGCGTAAATTTATGCGATACCACTCTTGTCCAGAAAATATTGTTTTTTCGTCAAATTTAAGAGTTACTTCAAGAGTGTCTTCTTTTAGTAGTTTTGCAGAATTTTGTAGTTGTTTTAATTTATGTTGATTTGCATCATTATTTACTAGATGATTCTCTAAAAATGTAAATATAGGCATATCTTTTAAGAAGGATTTGGCTAATTCATTTTGTAGAATAATCTTTCCATCTGTATTTACAATGGTATAACATATTTTTTTATTTTTAAGTATTTCATTTGCTAGACCTCCGTACAATATGGCTTTTTCACCAGATTGCAAAATACTTATAGTTAAACAAATACTTAATGTAATAAAGATGAATATTGCTAGTATTATGGATCTTAGGTAACTAGGATAAGCAAACAAAAAACCAATACTAACAATTGTTGCTAGTAGCATAGATACAAGGAGTAGTAATCTACGCTCTAGTATTTTATCTGGTCTTATGTTTTCATCTTTAAACATTTTGAACTTTCAGTTTAGGTTATAATATCTGGTTTTGTTTTGCCTGTTCGATTTGTTATATCTGCAATTTCGCGAGATATATTACTTAAATCTTGAAGCATTTTTTCTGTATCTTCTAGCAAATCTTTTGTTTCATATCTTTCAATATAAGTTCTTAGTGTTGCTCCAATAGTTCCTGTGCCAGATAATCTATATACAATTCTTGAACCGTTTGTAAAGTGAATAATTAATCCATTTTTTGTAGATGTATTATCTACTGGGTCTTTGTATATAAATGGGTGAGCGTCAGAGATAATATATCCTGTGTATTCTTTTCCAATTAATGATGGTAGTGAATTTTCTAGGTCTGACATTAGTTTATCAGCTATTTCTTGTGGTATTTCTTCATAGTCATTTCTTAGGTAATAATTGCGACCATATTTCTTCCAATGTTCTACAACGATTTCTTTAACTGATTTATGTGTATTGGCAATAATACTTAACCAAAATAGTGTTGCCCATATACCATCTTTTTCACGGATATGTGATGCACCTGTTCCAAAGCTTTCTTCTCCGCAGAAAGAAATGCGATTAGAATCCATTAAATGTATAAAATATTTCCATCCTGTTGGTACTTCATAATAACCAATATTTAGAGCTTCAGCAACATGTTTTACAGCCATAGATGTAGCAGCAGATTTTGCAACACCGTAGATACCATTTTTATATGCGGGGATTAGTTTATAGTTGTCTGTTAATACAGCCAAGCAATCACTAGGGCTAACAAAAAAGCTTTTTCCTAGTATCATGTTTCTATCGCCATCGCCATCATTTGCTGCACCAAAATCTGGAGCATCTTTTGAGAACATTAAATCAACTAAAGATTTTGCGTAGATTAAGTTTGGATCTGGGTGTAATCCACCAAAGTCTTCTAAAGGTGTTGAGTTTAATACTGTGCCATGAGGCGCTCCTAATTCTTCTTCAAATATTTTTTTTGCATAAGGACCGGTAACACCGTTCATTGCATCAAATACAAAACGGAAAGAAGATGTTGCAAGTTCTTTTAATTTGGAAAAATCGAATATAGATTTCATTAAATTAATATAATCTATGTATGGGTCAATAATTTCTATTTCAGTTTCTTCACATTTAAATGTGGTAATTTGTGTTAAATCGAAGTCTGGGCAATTTGATATTTTGTATTCCGCTATACTTAATGTTTGTTCTAAAATTGCTTGGCTTTCTGAAGGTTGGCATTGACCGCCAGAATCGTTAGCATATTTAATGCCAAAGTCTCCATCTATTCCACCAGGGTTGTGTGAAGCTGATAGTACAAAACCTCCGTTTAGTTTTCTTCCTAAAATTATGCAAGAGCCAGCAGGGGTTGAAACTAAACCATCTTTTCCGATATATAGTTTTTTTACACTATTTGCTGATGCAATTTTGATAATTTTTTGAATAGCAACTTTATTGAAATAACGTCCATCTCCACCAACTAAAAATGATTTTTGGTTAAGGTTTGGTATGGTGTTAAAGATACTTTGTAAGAAATTTTCTAAATAATTTTCTTGCATTGCAATTTTGGTTTTTTTTCTTAAACCAGCAGTTCCCATTTTTTGATCTTTGAATGGAGTTGTTTTAATTATTTCAATCATTTACGTTCCTTTGTTATTAAAAAACTAAATTGACGGGCTTAGCATAAATCAAAAAGCTTTGCTTGTAAAGATTATTTATTAGCTGAAAATAAATTCTGCAAGTTTTATAACCTCTCTTTTTGCGCAAATATCATCATAAGTAAGATATTTGCTGAATTTACTAGATGTTTTATCTTGCGCAGAAAGTCCAAGAAAGTTATTTTTATATGCTGTTCTCTTGTTTAATGGAGGACATAGGCGAAAGCCATACATCCTAGCTATTTTAGAAATTTCTTCTGAGGGTGTTTCTTCTGGTTTTTCTTTTAAGTTATTTTCGCATATCACCCAGTCTAAACTACGATTATATTTTGAAGCTATTTTCTTTTTTAATTCCCATAATGAGTTTATATATTGTAAATTTTTTTGAAACTCCTTTGATGATTGTTTTGTTTTGGGTTTCATTGTTATGTATGTTTGAGCAGTTACTGCCAACTCATCGGTTGCTGAAATTTCTGGTATTATAACTGCATCAAAATTATTAGCCTTTGATAAGAAGTCCTTTCTGTATATAATTTCTGGAGTTGGAAGATCTGTTGGACGATTGGCCAATGTTTTATGTAATGGCGAATCGTTTGATAACAATATAGCTGTTTTTTTGTTATTGTATATTAATGCAAGAGCTAGTTCAAAACAAAATGTTTTTTTGCCAGAATTAGCTTTCCCATCTAATACTATTATGTGAGATTTTATACTCTGCATAGTTGATAATTAACGATTATACTTTTTTGTATTGTTGTAAGCTGTTTTGGTTTTTCCACCTCTAAGCGAGTTGTTTATAGCACTTTTGAGGTTTGAAATGTTAATGTTTGGATTGTTATGCATATGATTTAGCGAAATTTCCATCATTTTAGATACACTATCATCACGGTCTTTAACTTTTTTATGACCAAGTGTTACAGCGATAACACGGTAATTTCCTTGTTGAGCAGATGTTAAGATATTAAAACCAGATGCTGCAGTGTATCCTGTTTTCATTCCATCTGTACCGAGCGAATCGTTTAAGAGGTAATTATGGGTTTTGTATGTAACGCCGTTATATTGGAATTGGTTTAGTGAGAATAAGTGGTAATATTGAGGGAAGTGATGATAAATTGCCGCACCTAATATAGCTAAATCTTTTGCGGTGGTTTTTTGTTGTGAGTTTGGTAATCCTGAAGCATTTTTAAATGTTGTATGGTGCATACCAAGTTTTCTTGCTGTTTGTGTCATTAATTTTGCAAAGTCAGCTTCTGTTGGGCTAAATGCTTCTGCTAGAACTGTAGCACAGTCGTTTGCAGATTTTACAATTAGGGCTTGAATTAGAGTTTTTACATCAATGTATGATCCGGCAGGTATTCCAAGTTTTGAAGGAGAGCGAGATGCTGCGGTATGAGAAACTTTTAATTTATCTGTAAGTTTTAATTTTCCTGTTTCTAGAGCGTTGAATGTAATATATAGAGTCATTAGTTTTGTTAGAGAGGCAGGATAGCGTAATTTTTCTGCGTTATCTGCATACAATACATTTCCACTTTGCGCATCTATAACAATTGAAGATGTATCAGCATTAGCGGAAGTTGTTGTAAAACATAGTAACCCAATGAATAAAAATAATTTTCTCAATAAATACATTTCTCTTTTCCGAATCCTTAAAAAAACTTACACTGCGTTATAATACGCATTAAAAAGAAAATAAATTGTTAATTTCATCTTATAAAGATAAAAAAATTTTGTTTTGTTTATATTGATAATTCTTTCTAGATAAAATGTTTTAAATTAATGAGATAGTTTTTTGTAATAAAAAAAGCGTTCATACAGAACGCTTTTTAATGGGGCGAACGATCGGGCTCGAACCGACGACAACCGGTACCACAAACCGGGGCTCTACCAACTGAGCTACGTTCGCCATCAATATTAGCCTCTTTTACATATAAAAAATATCAAAGTCAAGCAGAAAAAAGAGCTATTTTTTAATTTTTTGATATAAAGCGTTCTTTTGTGCTAAATGTTTCTGAAATTAAATAAAAATTGACACGTTACCTTTTTTGTGATACACTTTTTTACATGTTGGAGGTATAAATGAGTGATGAAAAAAAAGCCAAACCTGAAGATATAGCTGAAGTTGAAGAAATTATTGCAGAAGCTGTTAAAAAGACTGGTTTAAAAAAGAAAATTATCTGGGAAGAGTTAAGAACTAGTTTGTTTGGTGTGTTGGATACAGTTGTGAAAAGTGTTAAGGCTGTTCCAGCGGTTGGATATATTGCTGTTTTGGCTGAAAAACCAATTGAGGCATTAGCTAAAAGTGCTGAAAATAGAAAAGATGCTAGAAAAGATGGATGGGCTATTGAAATACAAAAAGAAATTAGATCTGAGCTAAATAAGAGATATATTCAACGCTCTGCACAAGAGTTAAAAAATACTTCATCACAGACGATTAAAAGTTTTATTGATGATATGTCTAAAAATGCTATTACGGCTGTTTTTCAAGAAGCACGTAATACGAGTAATAAAATTACAATGGGCGTAAGTTTATTAGCTGTAGTTAGTTCATCTGTTGCTAATCCTTGGGTTTTGCCGATTTCTGGAGTTGCTACGGCAGCAACGGTTCTTCATCAGCGTAAAATAAATAAAGAACAAATTACAAGGAATGTTGCTTGTAATGATGAAAATTCTAAAGCAAGAGCAAAAGTAAGTGACCAGCAATCTCAAGTTTTAGATAATGCAGAATATTATTCAAGTATAAAAGGTTTTGCAAATTCTATGGACAGTGCAATGAATAGCGTTTCTGATACAGAAATAGAAGCAAATCGCAAAAAGAATAAAACCATTCTTAAAAATAGGGATAATAATGTGCAAATTAATACATTTTGGGGTGGGGTTACGGTTGTTGTTCCTCTAGCACTTTCTTATTTACAGGGGGGTATGTCTGCAGTAATGGGTGCAGGATTAGGGGTTGTTGCTGCTTCCAGTAGCTGTTTTGCAATGGCTTCAAATGCTATAACAAGTTATATAAATTCAAAAATAGAAAGAGAGCAGGCTGTTAATATGTTTGCTAATAGATTAGCTGATTTTAAGGAAAAAGATAAAGGTTTTGAAAGAGGAAATCAGAAGTCTAATGCTAGAGATAATGTTATTGTTCTTTCTAAAGATTTATCTTATCAGCATAGAGATTACTCTGTATCTGGAGCGCCTTTGATTGGAGATGATTTGTTTAAAACACAAAGTGAAATAGTTATTGGACCAGGTATTACAATTTTAGGAGGGGCTAGTGGTGCTGGTAAAACAACTCTTACAACTTTATTAAAACAAGGTGCATATGCTACGACAGGAAGTGTTAAATTGGGACATTATGAGTGCGGGGAGTTTGTTGGTGAAGATTATAAAAATCTAGATACTACAGTTAATAATATTGCTGTTGCTTTTCAAGGAGCGCCAGAGGCTACTTATTTGAGTGTTGGCGAATATATTATGATGGAAAATCCAAATGCAGATTCTAATAAAGTTAGAGAAATAAAAAAATTGTTGGGAATTGGCAATAATGGAGAAACCGGTGAGATTGATGAAACGACAAGTGTTTCTAGAAATTTATCTGGAGGACAGCAAAAAAGAATTGAATTAGCACGTGCGTTGATAAAAGATAGTCCAATTATGATTTTAGATGAGCCAACTTCTGGTGTTGATGAAGTGATGTCTAATAATATTGTCGAGTATTTAAAAGAGTTGGGTAAAGAAAAAACAATAATTTATATTACGCATGATGCTAGAGAAATAGAGGCAATAGGGGCAACTCAAGCAATTGATATTGATAAAAAACATTCAGAAGATGGAAAAAATGTTATAAAAACATTTGATTTATCTGATGAAGAAAGTCGTAAGAATTATATAGAATTTTTTGAAAATAGGCGACAAGTAGATGTTGAGAGTAAAACAGAGGAAATATATAGAATAGCTACTGAAGAAGTAGTTTTGCAACAAATTCCACAAGATAGATTTGTTTATAATAAAGAATATGCGGCTAGGGTTAGAAATAAATTAAAAAATAGAGAAGGTGTTGATGTGAAGAAAGATGTTTCAGTGCAAAATGAAGGTGTAACTGCAAAAAATATTCAAGTTGTTAGTGGTGCAGGGGTTGAGTTGTAAATATTTATAAAGTTTTTGTTTTTAATAGTGCTTTATAGTAAATTAGTGTAAAGTTTACCAAGCGGGAAAGTCTGAAATTGTAGGTTGGATGTTTGGTTCTAGAGCCTCTTTTATATATTTTAAAGGAATCGATTGAATTATGATTAATCTATCACCGCTTTGGTAAATAGTGTTTTCTATTTTATCTTTATAATGCAGTGGATTCATATCGCGCGGATTTACTGAAGATGATTGAGTGGTAATCATATTTTGTGCTGATGTTTGTTGTAGTGGTGTTTGTGCATTGTTAGTGTTTTGAATTGTTGTATTATTTTCTGGGGCAATATAACCCAAAGGGTTAGGTGAATTGTATGGTTGTTCAACAATTACCTCTTTTCTTTGACCATCTGGTGTGTTGGCTGAACCTATAATTTTTGTGGGTTCATTTGGTTCGGCTGTTATAATTAATGATGATAAAATTAAACTGAACATTTTTTCTCCTTTTATATTTATATAGTATTTTTTTTGTATTTTTTAAGGTGAAAAGTGTTTTCTTTTTAAAAAACGATGATTTTTTGTCAATATGATTCAACGTGAATCTCTGTAAGGGATTTAAAAGTGATTTTTTTTGCATTTTTTTTGATTTTTTGTGCATTTTTTTCTTGCATAATTAAAATTTAAATGTTACAAAGCTCAAGCAACAAAAAGTTAAGGAAGTGTTAACTTTCTTGCGAATCAAATATAACCCATAATGCAGACGAGTTGTTGCGAAAGTTTGCAGTAATTTTTTAGATGGCAGGTTCCATTGTGGAATTTTTTGCCATTTAGTTATAGGAAAAGTGTTAAAATGATGGATACACAAAACATAAGAATTCGCCTCAAGGCTTTTGATCATCGCTTATTAGATTTGTCTACTAAAGAGATTGTTCATACAGCTAAAAGAACTGGGGCTGAAGTAAGAGGTCCAATACCTCTTCCAACTAAAATTGAGAAGTTTACGATTAACCGTTCTCCTCACGTTGATAAAAAATCTCGTGAACAGTTCGAAATTCGTACTCACAAAAGACTTCTTGATATTGTAAATCCTACACCACAAACAGTTGACGCGTTGATGAAATTAGACTTGGCAGCTGGTGTGAATGTAGAAATTAAGTTATAATTTTAATGTTGGTTTTTGAAATATAAAATCAACCTATTGAAAAGGAAAAAATAAAAATGCGTACTGGTCTTATCGCAAAAAAACTTGGAATGACTAGACTTTTTGAAGCTGATGGTACACATGTACCTGTAACAGTTTTAGCTGTTGAAGGCTTAAAAGTAGTTGGTGTCAGAACAAATGAAAAAGACGGATACAGTGCTGTTCAATTAGGAACAGGTGCTGTTAAGGCAAAGAATGTATCTAAGCCTATGAAAGGGTTTTTCACCAAGGCTAATGTTGAGCCTAAAAAGAAATTAGCTGAATTCAGAGTTTCTGAAGATTGCTTATTGTCTATTGGTGATGAATTGTCCGTAGAACACTTTGTTGCAGGTCAATTTGTTGACGTTTGTGCAACATCTATCGGTAAAGGTTTTGCTGGTCCTATGAAGCGCCACAACTTTGCTGGTTTGGAAGCAACACACGGTGTGTCAATTTCTCACCGTTCACATGGTTCTACAGGTCAAAGACAAGATCCAGGTAGGGTATTTAAAGGCAAGAAAATGGCTGGACACATGGGTGATGAACGCGTTACTGTTCAAAACCTTAAAGTTGTTTCAGTTGATGCAAACCGTGGTTTGATTATGGTTAAAGGTGGCGTTCCTGGTGGTGAAAACACATGGGTATATGTTACTGATGCTATCAAAAAAACTGCAGATGTTAAATTGCCAATGCCTGCTGGTTTGAAAAAGGTTGATGAACCTGTTGCAGTTAAAGCTGAAGAAGAAACAGCTGATAATGCATAGTATTTAAGGAATTTGAAAATGAAACAGGACATCTTAAATTTGAATAATGAAAACGTTGGCAGCATTGAATTGAACGATGCTATCTTCGGTGTTGAAGTTCGCGCTGACGTTTTACACCGCGTTGTAAATTGGCAATTAGCTATGCGTCAATGCGGTAACCACTTGACTAAAGGTCGTTCTGATGTTGCATTAACACCAGCTAAACCTTTCAAACAAAAAGGTAGCGGTAATGCTCGTCAAGGTAGCCGTAAGGGTACACAATTTAGAAAAGGTGGTGTAGTGTTTGGTCCAGTTGTAAGAGACCATTCTCATGACTTAACTAAGAAATTTAGAAAGTTAGGTTTGAAGGTTGCTCTTTCAGCTAAGGCTAAAGAAGGTAATCTTATCATTGTTGATGAAGCAAAGCTTTCTAATCCTAAAACAAAAGAATTACTTGCTAAATTGAATGTTTGTGGATTGAATAACTGCTTATTTATCGATGGTAAGGAAGTAGATCTTAACTTCGCATTAGCTAGCCGTAACATTGTTGGTGTAGATGTATTACCTACAATTGGTGCTAATGTGTACGATATTTTGAGAAAAGAGAAGTTGGTATTAACTAAAGACGCTGTTGCTTGCTTGGAGGAAAGATTACAATGAAAAAATCAGATAAAACAAACAATGTAACTGCAGCTATGTATGATACATTACTTCGTCCGGTAATTACTGAGAAGTCTATGATGTCTTCTGAAGGTGGTAAAGTGGTATTTACTGTTCCTCTTTCTGCTACTAAAGATGATGTTAAAGCGGCTGTTGAAGCTATTTTCAATGTTAAAGTTGAAAAAGTAAATACCGTTACACAAGCTGGTAAGGTAAAACGCTTTAGAGGTTATGAGGGCGTTCGCTCTGATTACAAAAAGGCTGTTATTACTCTTGCCGAAGGTCAAAATATTGATGTTACAGCAGGAATTTAGTCATGGCTTTGAAAACATTTAAGCCCGCTACTCCAGGTCTTCGTCAACTTATCATTGTTGACAGAAGTGAGCTTTATAAAGGCAAACCTGAAAAAAGTTTGACAGTTGGTCTTACAAAAACTGGTGGGCGTGATAATTTTGGACACGTTACAAGTCGTAAAATCGGTGGCGGTCACAAACGCAAATACCGTGTAATTGACTTTAGACGTAATAAATTTGATTGTGAAGCAACAGTGGAAAGAATCGAATATGATCCAAACCGCACTTCTTTCATCGCTTTAATTAACTATGAAGATGGCGAAAAGGCTTATATTTTAGCTCCACAAAGATTAAAAGCTGGTGATAAAGTTATCTCTTCTGAGAAAGCTGATATTAAACCAGGTAATGCAATGCCTTTAAAGAGCATGCCAGTTGGTACAATTGTACACAACGTTGAATTAAAAGCAGGTAAAGGCGGACAATTAGTTCGTTCTGCTGGTTGTTATGCTCAAGTTGTTGGTAAAGATGCAGGTTATGCTCAATTGAAATTATCTTCTGGCGAATTAAGAATCGTTCGTGAAGAATGTTTGGCTACTGTTGGTGCGGTTTCAAACCCAGATAACCAAAACGTTTCATTGGGTAAAGCTGGTCGTTCTAGATGGCTTGGTGTTCGTCCAGTTGCTCGTGGTGTTGCAATGAACCCAGTAGATCACCCACATGGTGGTGGTGAAGGCCGTACTTCTGGTGGTCGTCATCCAGTTACTCCTTGGGGTAAACCTACTAAGGGTGCTAAAACTCGTTCTAACAAGAAGACAGATCGCTTTATTATGAGATCTCGTCATGTAAATAAAAAGAAATAAGGAGGTAAACTGATGACTCGTTCCGTATGGAAAGGACCTTTTGTAGATGGTTATCTTCTTAAGAAAGCTGATGCAGCAAGAGCATCTACTCGTAATGAAGTGATTAAAGTATGGTCTCGCCGTTCTACTATTTTGCCAAACTTTGTTGGTTTGACATTTGGTGTGCACAATGGTCATAAATTTATCCCAGTACTTGTTACTGAAGAAATGGTTGGTCATAAGTTAGGTGAGTTCGCTCCAACACGTACCTTCTATGGTCACGCTGCAGATAAAAAAGTTAAGAGAGGTTAATTATGGGAAAAAGTAAAGATACAAGAAGACTTTCTGACAACCAAGCAATGGCTCAGAATAATTCTATTCGCTCTAGCTCTCGTAAGTTAAATCTTGTTGCACAAACAATCAGAGGCTTAAGCGCTGAGAAAGCTGTTGCAGAACTTAGCTTTTCTAAGAAGAGAATTGCAAAGGTTGCATTAGAAGTATTGAAATCTGCTATTGCTAATGCTGAAAACAACCACAAACTTAACATTGATAAGTTAGTAGTTGCTGAGGCATATACTGGTAATGGTATTGTTATGAAACGTATGCATGCACGTGGTCGTGGTAGAGGTGCTAGGGTTTTAAAACCTTTCTCTAAATTGACTATCGTTGTAGCTGAGCGTGGGGAGTAAAATAAATGGGACAGAAAGTAAATCCTATCAGTCTTCGTTTAGGCGTTAACCGCACGTGGGATTCTCGTTGGTATGCTGATGAGGAATTCACAGATTACCTCCACGAAGATTTGAAAATTAGAAAATTTTTGAAAGAAAAATTAGCTCAAGCTGGTATTAGCAAGATTGTTATTGAACGTCCTACTAAAAAAGCAAGAGTTACAATTCATTCAGCAAGACCAGGTGTTGTAATTGGTAAGAAGGGTCAAGACATTGAGTTGTTAAGAAAAGACATTCAAAAGT
>JAZQTW010000055.1:0-11335 GCA_045630985.1 Alphaproteobacteria bacterium | reverse complement strand
GTTGTTGATGAGGCTGTAGAAAAAGGGAGAACTACTTATACTAAGCACGAGAGTAGTGTTGAAAATTACGATATAGCTAGTGGTGATAGTAAAGAAACAAAGGTTAGAGAGAATTATAAAAAAACGAGAAAATCAGGATTAGTTAAATTGTCCCAAAAAAACACTTCATCTGCTCTTTATTCGGAAAGTGGAGCTATTGATCATGTTTTAGGGCATGAATTTGAAGCAGAAAGTACACAATCTTCAAATGGTTATGATAAGTTTGATAAGAAAGGGCGTTATAAGAAATCCGAAACTCATGTAGAGATGAATTTATGGGATACTGGATATAGAAGGGATGAGGTTGCAAAATATGATTATGCAGAGGAAGATGGGGCTCCTTCTGGTGTTGGAGATTCTGAAAAATATAGTGTAAAAAAATCTTTTTCTGCTAGAGCAAAAGGTGAAGCTGGAAATGTTACAGCTCATTTGGAGTCAAATAAAGGGGATAAAAGTTTTAGTGCAACAGTTAATAATGCGGGTACAGAATTTTATTTGATATCAGATAATGAATATTCAACACGTCTAGTGTCGAAAGATGAAGAGCAGAGTGGAACTGAATATTCTTTGGTCGATGGAAGTAAAAGAGAGCTATCAGCGAATGAGCTGAAAAAAGAATTAAAATTGGCGCGAATGAAAGCAAATATGGTTGTTAGAAAAGTTACAAAGGGTGAACTTACTTCTGTTAGAGAGTATTTATCTAGCACTAAGGAGGGGCTTGTTGTTGGTGAAATGACAAAATTAGGTGAGGTTTTTGATATGACACGAAAGCAATTTGAAAAAGTTGTAGATGAGAAGGATAAACTTAGAGAAAATCATGATAAAAATGTTGAAAAAGCTAAAGGACTTACAGCTCAAGATATTGTTAATCAGAAGATTGCAGAATCTCGAAGTAAATAGTTTTTTGTAAAGAGAGCCTGTCAGTTGATAGGCTTTTTTTATTGTCTTTAATATCTTTTGTTTGGGAGGAATAGTTTTATATAAAATATTTTGACATTTGAATTTAATAGATTTATATTCCGTTGCTCAATGAATACTATTATAACAAAATTTTTATGAAAATGGAATTATTTGTTTTTAAAGTTAGGAAGCTTCTTTTATCAAAAGAGAGGATTTCTTCAGGGAATTGTGACTTTTTAAGTTTTAGAGATTTGCCTTTAGAGGCTGTATTGAATTTAAGCAAGCTATCTGAAGATAAATTTTTGGAGAGCTTGTCAGAAATTCTGAAGCATGTTGCCGGAAGGGTTTATGCAAATCGTCTACACGAGAATTTAAGCGAAACTGCGTATAAAATTCTTGGAAAAAATTCAATATGGCCGTTATCTGTTTCAGATGGAGCATATAGGTGGTTCGAATTTTATTTTAAGAGTGCATTAAAATGGGCGCCTAGATTAGTTGTAGATAATAAATTCGCTTCAGAATTTGAAAGAGTGCTAACGAGACTTGTTAATATTCTTAAGAGAAGAAGATTTATTAGCAATGTTGATGCGTGTTGTTTTTTGAGAAAATCAAAAAAAATGCAGGTGGAAAGAATAAGAACAGAACTGCAGAGTGATTTTGATGATCTTATGAGCCGAGCTAATGGTGTAGGTTTGTATGGGCTATTGGTTTATGCATATACACTCTATGTAAGTAAAAACTATGAAGTATCAAAGTTTAATTGGAAAGAATTACTTAAACTTTAGATTAGTGTAAAAAAAGAGGACCTATCAATTGATTGGCCCTTTTTTTAACATCGTTCAGCTTAGCTTATATCCAGTTCAACTCTTTGGCTTTTGCGACAGCCTTTTCTGAGAGTGGGTAGCGTCGGCTGTACTTTGCAAGTACATCGATTGCATTTGGAAGCTCAAAGATTTTCATCTGAGCTTCTTCGCACATCTTCCAGCGCTTCATATAAGCCCAAACAACTTCTTTTGCGTTTGATAGTTCGTACAGTCTAACTTCAGCTTTATCACAGAGCGGTTCGAGTTCTATGAACTGAAGGACAATTTCGCGTGCATTTGGCAAGTCAAACATCTTTACCATGGCTTCATTGCAAAGGGTGCAGAATGTGTGCATTGCGTGCTCGATTATCAGCTTACCAATGTTTGGAAGTTCAAACATTTTCATCTGAGCTTCTTTGCATAGAGTGTGCTTTTTGATGTACTTCATCACCACATCGGGTGCATTAGGGAGCTCAAACAGTTTGAGCTGTTCTTCTCTTGAAAGTTCCATAATTATAATTGTTTTTAAGAATAATACTCATACATGTTGGATATAAGAACACAGTTTATTAAAAAAATCAAGTATTTTGTTTTGAAACATTGACAAATAAAGTTTAATTTAATAAAAAAAATAGGCGGTTAAATTGTTTTTTCTGTCTAATTGGTTAAGTCGCAATAAATATGAAGTATAGAGCTTTTGTTCTGCTTCCTTATTAGAAAAGTTCACTGGATAATCAGTAAACTTTTTTGTGTTTGTTAAATGTTTTAAGTCTTTTTATAAATAAAAAAGCTGTACTGCCTAGGCAATACAGCGAGTAGAATTAATCTTGCAATTCTTTGAGCTTTTTGAGGATTAACTCGGGTGCTACGTCATCATAGAATTGAGCATGACCTAGAGATGGTTTGCCAAAGCGAGGATAGAGCCAATCTCTATATTGGCTGTTGTCGCAAAATACTACAACTTTGTTGTTTTTGCTTATAGCGACTAATACCATTTCTTCACTAGCAATATTGAGTTTTTTTGCAAGATACGGTTTTAATCCATAAACAACGCGAATAGCAAAATCTTCTGCAGTTGCGTATGCGCCGGAAGTTCTTGCTATTGTGTATTTACCATTTGTTTCAATAGCAATATTTCTTGCATCAAGTTGTTCTTTAAACATCATAATCTTATTATTTAATTTTACATAATTGTACTTATTTAATGCTTGTGATAATTGCATATTTTGAATTAAATGTAAAGAAGAATCTGTAACAAAAAAACACCCATAATAGGGTAGTTTTCTAATGGCAGGGGCAGTAAGATTGACTTGATTTTTTGAGAAAAAATCTGCGTCGACCTTGTTTGTTTGGCCTAGCCAATCGGCGTTCTTCCGCCCGCCTACAAACTGCGGTTCAAACTCACTTCTTCGTGAGTTCTTATTAACTGTCCCGAAATGCCACAAAAATACGCCCCATAAAGGGACGTCTTTTTATGGCAGGGGCAGTAAGATTCGAACTCACGACACTCGGTTTTGGAGACCGATGCTCTACCAACTGAGCTATACCCCTAACTAATTGAACAGTTTTCGTTCAATTGCTCAATCTTGATACACGCATAAATGTAATTAATCAAGTGTTTTTTATACTTGTCGATAAAATAACTTAATTTTTGCGTAATTCTGCAGCTGTATTCCACATTTTTTCAAGATTGTAGAAATCACGCACTTCTGGGCAGAAGATGTGTACAATAACATCAAATGCGTCAATCAAAACCCAGTTTGCTTTTTCTTCACCTTCAGATGAAGCTGTAAAACCAGCTTGTTTTAATTCATATTTTACTTTATCAGCTAATGCTGCAACATGACGGTTTGATGTTCCGCTTGCAATTACCATATAGTTAGCAATTGATGTTTTGCCTTTTAGGTCTATTGTAACCATATCTTCAGCCTTGTTATCATCAAGTACTTTTTCTATTAATGCTAGCAACTCTTTGCTTGTATTATCCATTATATATCTCCTAATTCTAGTCTAATGGTGACCAAGGTTTCTTTGGTGCTGTTTCCATAATTTCATCTGTTTCTTCTACAGCAGTATCTTTTTTGGTAGCTTTTGTTGGAATAAAGCTAGAAATTTCTCTTAAGCACTCAGTTGTGTTTGTTCCTGCAATTGCTGATATTGCATAGATTGGTGATTTTGTTATTCTTTTGAGTGATTTTATCTTTTTAGCAATTTCTTCTTTGGTTAGCGAATCGGTTTTATTTAATGCTATAACCTCAGGTTTGTCTGCTAATTTTCTTTCGTATAATTCTAATTCTTTTCTGATTGTGCGATAATCTTTTGTGATTTTTTCTGATGTTGCATCAACTAAATGCAAAAATACTGAACAGCGTTCTACGTGCTTTAAGAATCTATCACCCAAGCCAATTCCTTCATGAGCGCCTTCAATAAGCCCTGGGATATCTGCGATAATAATTTCTTTGTTATCAACCCAAGCGACTCCAAGATTTGGGTGTAAAGTTGTAAAAGGATAGTCAGCAATTTTTGGGCGCGCTTTTGTTACAGCTGATAAAAATGTAGATTTACCTGCGTTAGGTAAGCCGATTAGACCTACGTCCGCAATAATTTTTAGACGTAGCCATACCCACATTTCAACTCCAGGCCACCCTGGTTCTGCATAGCGTGGTGCTTGGTTTGTAGATGTTTTGAAACGAACGTTACCTCTACCGCCGTCACCACCTTTAGCAATCATAAATGTTTGACCTGGTTCAACCATATCAGCAATAACTGTTTCACCATCATCTGCAACAATTTCGGTACCAACTGGTACTTTGATTATTAGGTCTTCACCTTTTGCACCGCTCATTTCTGAACCCATACCATGTTGTCCATTTTGAGCTTTGAAGTGTTGTTGGTAGCGGAAGTCAATTAATGTATTTAGGTTTTCTACGGCTATAAAGTATACACTACCACCTTTACCACCGTCGCCACCATTTGGACCACCAAATTCAATATATTTTTCACGACGAAATGAAACGCAACCGCGTCCGCCATCACCTGATTTTAAATATATCTTCGCTTGATCTAAAAATTTCATTTTTCCGCACCAATTTATTTAGTATAGAGTTTTGAAAAATAAAGGGGATGTCTGACACCCCCTATCATTCTTTTGATTGAAGTTCAATTATTCAGCAGGAATAACAGAAACATAAGTTCTATCATTTGCTTTTGTTTTGAACTCAACTTTGCCATCAGTTGTTGCAAAAATAGTGTGATCTCTACCCATGCCAACATTTGCTCCTGGGTGGAATTTTGTTCCACGTTGACGGATGATAATGTTACCAGAGATTACAGCTTCACCACCGAATTTTTTAACACCTAAACGGCGTCCGATAGAATCGCGTCCATTGGATGAGCTACCGCCTGATTTCTTATGTGCCATTTCTATAACTCCTGTTAATTATTTACACAAATCTGTAATTTTTACGATTGTGATATTTTGTCTGTGACCGTTTTTACGACGGTAGTTGTGTCTTCTTTTCTTTTTGAAAACGATAACTTTAGCGTCTTTAGCTTGTTTAACAATGGTAGCTTTTACGCTTGCACCAGCAACTAATGGAGTACCGATAACATCGTCCATTGCTAAAACTTCATTAAAAACAACTTCATTTCCAGCGTCACCAGCAATTTTTTCAATTTTAATAACATCATTAGATGCTACTTTATATTGCTTTCCGCCTGTTTTAATTACTGCATACATTTTAATTCACCTGTTTTGTAGATTTAAACATAACTTTTTTGTGCAATATACATAAGTTTTTTCAGGAGTCAATAAGAAATTGATGTAAAAATGAAATTAATTTAAAAAATATTAGTTTTTTTGTGATTCTTTTAGCCTTCTGAATAGGCGTGGATGCATGAATTTGCCACTCCATAAGCCTAATTTATTTGCTTTCGCTTCTTTTTCTTCTTTTTTATATGGACTGTCAATATAAGATAAAGCGTGGCCATTTTTTACTAATTCTGCGTTTATATCTATGTTGTTTACATGGCAAGTACATAAGAATCTATCGTATTTATCTTTATTATGTATGTTGCACGTGATGTTATTGGTTGATATCAGCTTTTTTAAGAATTTGATACTTTCTTTTCCGCAATCGTACTTTTGATTATTTCTCTTACAGTATTGATTGTATTCTGGAGCATCTATTCCGATTAATCTTATGCGATTAGAACCAATTTCAAGACTGTCGCCATCTATAACTTTGATTGGAGCGGTTGTTGATGATATGATAGTATTATTATTTTGAGCTATAACCTCTGTGAATGCTTGGAATATACATACAACAAGAGTGATGATTAGTATTAATCCATTATATGGTGTGTATATTTTTGACAATTTTCTTAACATTGGCATACTTTCGATATATTTTCTCAGATGATAGTATATACTTAAATTTTAAAAAAGGTTAACCAACGTGCAGAAAAATTTATTTTTTAGGTTGTTTTTGGCTTTAGGTGTTATTGGAATGGCTTCTTGTTCTAATAATACATATAATGATAGTTTTCATGAAGATGTTTACTTGGGGGATGAGCAAGATTTATCTGTTTCTCCATCTAGAGAAGTAGGTAGAGTGTATAATGGTCAATATATGGCTGTAGATAATGCTCAGCGTTTAGTTAATAGTCCTGAAGATTCAGCAAAGATTTTTAATAAGCGAGTACCTAACCTTAACTCTTTGATTGTTTGTAGAGATAAACAGTGTGCTCCTGCTGATTTAGCACAGTCTAAAGAGTATATTTTTAATTCTTTAGCGCAATTGGTTGATAATAATTTAGATGCAACTGCTTTGTTGTGTGAGGCGAATCCCCAAGCACATGTTTGTACAAATCCATATATAACAGTTCCTGCTAAGGTTGGTATTACTCCTGTGTATGTGTATTTTGATGGAGTTAAACTAGTTGATGCATCTATTGTTGATGGGAAGCCTGCTATTAGAATGGCTTTGAACTATAATATGAGTTATAATGGTCAAACGCCAACTGTTTGTAAGCCTGATGAAGCAATGCTTTATGTTAAAAACAATAATGAAGTTGTTTTGAATGGTAATGGATTTAAGTGTGAGATGACTAGTGTTGGTACAACGATTATTCGTGTACTCTTTAATGTGGATTATGTTGATTTAGATTATGGATATATTGGTGGATACTATTCAATAGGTTTATCAGGTCCTGCAGTTGGCGGTGGTTCTGGATATGGTATTATTCGTATGCAAGAAAATGCATATCCTTTGAATCCTGTATTAACAGTATCTACAAGTGATGAAGTTGCAGAAAAAGCTCCTGTAAATGTAGATGCAAAAACTGTTAAACCTGAAGTTAAAGATGTATCTTTAAAAATTAGCGATGATGAAGACAGCTCTTTAGCAGATATAGAAATTAAGTCTGAAGAAGCTGTAGATAATTATGGATTTAATGATGAAGAAGATGAAGGGGAAGAAGATGCATTTAATAATGGAGGATATCCTAACGGTATAACTCCAGAATCGATAGTTAGTTCAGATAGAGTTATTTTGAGACCAGAATTTACGGATTTACGTCCAATTGAGGTTCATAATGATGTTTTTGATGAGGTTAGCGTAGATGAATTAGATGAATATATAAAATAAAAATTAATAATTTTGTTTTATTATTAGAGGGCTTCAAAATTAACTTTGAGGCTCTTTTACTTTGAATGATAGAAAATAGGGAAAGAAAATGAATAAAAAATTTGTTATTTCACTGATTGGCGCTCCTGCTTCTGGTAAGGGGTATATAGCATCTTGTTTGGAAAGTGAATTAAAATCAAAGTATGGTTTTAATAATGATGAGATTGCAAAACTTTCTGTTGGTGAGATGATTAGACGTGAAAAAAAGGCAGAAACTCCTATGGGTTTGAAATTAGCAGCAAATATGAAAGAGGGTGGTTTAGCTCCTGATGATATTGTTAATGAGATGCTAGTTAATGAACTTAAAACAATAAATGCAAAAGTTTTAATTTTGGATGGTTATCCTAGAACTGTTGGTCAAGTAAGAGAATTTGATAAATTAATGAGTAATTTTACAACAGCAGTTATTTTTAGAGATACCCCAAAAGATTTGATTTTAGAAAGAGTTAAAAATCGTAGAATTTGTTCTAAATGTGGTATGGCTCATAATGCTGGCGATGGTGTTTGTGAGTGTGGTGGTACTCTTGTTAAGAGAAGAGACGATAGAGTGTTACCTGATAGATTGTCTGAATATGAAGAAATGACAAAACCAGCTGTGGTAGAACTAAAAAAAGAAGGAAAGAACTTCTTTTGGTATGAAGGAACTGCAGAAGGCGATGATATTGCTAGAGATTTTTTTGAAACGAATAAGCAATATTTATAGAGAGAAGCCCGATTTTTCGGGCTTTATTTTTGTTTGACTTTAAATTTTATTTTATATAAGGTGTTGTTAAAAGTTGTATTTTTATGTAAAACTATAATAATTATGAAAAAACAAAAAATTGCAGAACTTGATGCTTTTGCTAGAAAAATTGGCATCAGTGATGAAGAAATTGCAGAGTGGTTTTACTCGCTACCTACTTCTTTGATTAAAACAGACCTTCCTCTTGTTTATAAAGATGGAAATAACCTTACGACGAAGATTGGTTTAGTTTTTGAGGATTTGGGCAAGTTATGGGGAATTCAAATTCTGCCACGAGTTGTTCTTTCTCTTGCTAGTAGAGATGAGAATGGCGAACCTTTAGGTAAGGATAAGGCGAAGAAATTTGCTGAATCTGTTTATTTAGATGGAGTGGAAGGTTCGTTGCCAACCCTTGAAGTACTGAAAGCATTTAATGACAAAAGGGTATGTAGAGCTTTCAAAAATACGATTGATATTCTTAAGGAATATGACGTAGAAACAGTTTCATCTGGTGTTGTGTGGGCTGCGGATGTAGGAATTGGCTATAATTATCTTTTTGGTATAGGCACATACGCTGAAGAGGTGATTAGAAAAGAGAGTGAGGATTTTAAGAGTAAAGTTGGACGCTTTGCGGTAATGTTTTAAGATTAGAGCGATGGTTTTCCATCGCTCTTTTTGTTTGACTTTAAATGACTTTTTTTATATTGTCTTTTTGAAGGTATATTTTTATGCAAAACAAACAATAATTAATATATGTAATTATGGATAAAAAAACTAAGAAGGCCTTTGAGGCTGTGGTTAAGGGATTGGGACTTACCGATGCCGATATTTGTAAGTGGCTTATAGAAAGAGATTCTTTCTTGGTGCCTACGGAGTTGCCAGTTGTCTATGCAGAAGGTACAGAGTTAACGATTAAGCATGGACTAGATCTTAAGCTCAAAGATAATGTTTGGGGTATTCAGCTTTCTAGCGGAGTTGTTCTTGCAGGAAATTTCTTGGGAAGAAGATCCGATGGAAAACCATACTCTGGCGCAGAGATTATGGAATTAGCCAAGTCTTATACGCTTAATGGTAAGACAGGTTCAGTTCCTCAGTCATGGTATTTTGAGAAGCTAAAACTGAAAAGGGAATGGCTTTTGTATCACAAAACAATTCATACACTGGATCAGTATTGTGATTCGTGTCTGCCTTTCTTTTGGGGAGTAGTCTGGACTGGTACAAATCATTACGAAGAAAATTATCTGCGTTTTGATTTGACTAGAGTTGAACGTGAAAGAGATTGGGGTGCTGGATATCTAAATAACTGGTATATCAGCTCTACTAGATTTGAGCAAGCTCGTCTTGCCTTGTGGTTTTAAGAAAAAGCGATGGTTTTTACCATCGCTTTTCTTTTTATGCCACTGGACATATCTATATTTTAGGCGTCAGCACCTGTTTCTTGGTTAACACGTTTAGCAGAAAGTTTAATTTTTCCGCGGTTATCTGTACCTAAGCATTTAACCCAAATTCTGTCGCCTTCTTTGTAGAAATCGCAAACAGATGCAATGCGTTCGTTTTTGATTTCTGAAATGTGTACAAGGCCTTCTGTTGAACCTAAGAAGCGAACAAAAGCACCAAAGTCCATAATTTTTGTAATTGTACCATGGTAATTTTTGCCTTCTTCTGGAACAGCTACAATACCATTGATGATTTCGATAGCTGCGTCAGCATCTTTTTTATCTACAGCAGCTACATTTACAATACCATCATCACTAATATCAATTTTTGTATTAGTTTTTTCGATGATTTCACGAATTACTTTACCACCTGTACCAATTACTTCACGAATTTTATCTGTTGGAATTTTGATAGATATAATACGTGGAGCACGAGGAGAAATTTCTGGGCGTGGAGCTGCAAGAGCTTTTGCCATTTCACCAAGAATATGGATACGACCTTCATGAGCTTGTGCTAAAGCGTTTTTCATGATCTCTTTAGTGATTGAAGTAATTTTGATATCCATTTGTAACGCTGTTACACCTTCTGTTGTACCTGCAACCTTGAAGTCCATATCACCAAGGTGATCTTCATCACCAAGGATATCTGTTAAGATTGCAACACGACCATCATCTTCTTTGATTAAGCCCATTGCAATACCTGCTACAGGTTTTTTCAATGGAACGCCTGCATCCATTAAAGATAATACAGAGCCACAAACTGTTGCCATTGATGAAGAACCGTTTGATTCCATGATATCAGATACTACACGTACTGTGTAAGGGAATTCTGATTTATCTTTTGGCATCATTGGGTGAATTGCACGCCATGCTAATTTACCATGACCAATTTCACGACGACCTGGAGATCCTAATCTACCACATTCACCAACAGAGAATGGAGGGAAGTTGTAGTTTAACATAAATTCTTGACGTTCTTCATCCATTAAGCCGTCAATAATTTGAGAATCTTCAGCTGTACCTAATGTTGTAACAACCATTGCTTGTGTTTCACCACGTGTGAATAATGCTGAACCGTGTGTTGTTGGTAATAAATCAACTTCGCATGTAATTGGGCGAACTGTTCTTGTGTCGCGACCATCAATACGGCGACCAGTTGAAAGAACTTTTTCACGCATTACAGAGTGCATTAATTTTTCTACAGCATCTAAGCAGTAACGAACTTCTAATTCATTTTCTTGATCGATTGTTGCTTCTACTTCAGCTTTTAATTCGCCTAAACGAGTTGAGCGTTTTTGTTTATCAATTTCATTGAAAGCTTCTTCATATTTTGTGCGGAATTCTTTTTCTACACGAGCAAATAATTCATCAAACTCTGGTGGGAAAGATGGAGCTTCCCATGGTTCTTTACCTGCTTCTGCTTTTAGTTCGTTAATTAAATCGATAACTTTTTGGAAGTTGTCGAAACCGAACATTACAGCGTTTAACATTGTTTCTTCAGAAAGTTCTTGTGCTTCTGATTCAACCATTAAAACGCCTTCTTTGGTACCAGCAACTGTAAGTTCTAGTTCAGAATTTTTAATCTCTTCAACTGTTGGGTTTAATACGTATTCTCCGTTGATGTAACCAACTTTTGCTGCACCAATTGGTCCTAAAAATGGAATTCCAGAAACAGCTAATGCTGCAGATGCGGCTACCATTGCTAAAATGTCTGAATCTGTTTTTTTGTCGTGTGCAATAGATGTACAT
>JAZQTW010000054.1:0-12639 GCA_045630985.1 Alphaproteobacteria bacterium | reverse complement strand
CGACAAACTTGTTGGCAAACTGGTTGAGGAGTTTCAACTCTAGTTGTAGTAACAGTCTTTGTCTCAATAGTCTTTGTTTCCGTCTTAACATCAACAAATTCTTCTACTTTAGGCTGAACAGGAGCACATGGGCAACTAACTTGAGGACATACACAAGTTGGTTGATTGCAAGTACAAGGTTTTGGCTTTGCACATGGGCATTGTGGACGAGGTTTTGCAGGACACTCAGGTTGTGGAGCATAATCACAAGTATGAGTATATTCGATTTCTTCTTCAAATACACATTTACCAGGATTAAATTTCTCATCAAAAGCAACCAATTGTGCTCTCTCATCAGCCATTTCTTCAGCAGATGCTCTCATAGCCAATTGAGCCTCAAAACCAGGTAAAGAGCTTAAACGTCTTGTAGCTTCAGCAAAAGCTTCTTCAGCCAACTTAACTTCACCTTCATAAACACCATCTTCTACTTCAGCATAACCTGATGTAACACCCTTCCAGAAAACCTTAGATTGACTTAAATTCATCAATCTCCATGTAACAGTCATTTCAGCGCTACCGCTACGACGATTAGCTTTTTTTGCCTTATCCCAATCATACTCATCACAAACATTCATAAAGAAATTTGTAATTTCAGCAGTTAACACATACTCAGGCAATTTAACAGAAGTATCTGCTAAACATACATCACTTGGAATATCTGTAATTTTATAACACTTATCAGCAGATTTGCGGAACACATCATTAAACGCCATATCCTTTTGAATAACACGACCGTGGTTCAACATCGCTTTCTTTGTTTGACGTCTACAACCAAAAATACGAAAACGATAGTTACCAACATGTGAAGAATAAGGATTATAAGTACTTTGATTATCCAACTTAAAGTCTACATGAGTTAAAGCAAAAGGTGCTAAATCACAACAATTACGATTCGCATCACGTTTGTAACGAGGTTGTACAAAACCATAATTTACAGTCTTAAACTCAGGAACTGGGCAGTCTTCACAAACTCTTTTAGCTGGTTCTTCTACGATTCGCACTTGTTCATTAGAAACTTTACGATTCGCACATCTATCACAGCTTCCTCCTGGGAATAAACTACCATCTAAATCTGTAGGTTCTGCATCTTTTTTACAATTTTCACAACTACCACCAGGGAACAAACTGCCATCTAATTCAGGTGGACAATCTGGACAATCTGGCTCTGCAGCCATAGCCACATAAGCCCCAAAACTAAGGCCTACAAGCAAAACAGCGCAAAATAATTTATTAAAAATGTTCTTTGCTGACATATTATTCAATCTCCTAATTAGGTTTTCTAAGAAGCTTATGCCTATAAGACAGAGCCTCCATGACGTGCATTTTAGACACCTTTTTTTCATTTTGCAAGTCTGCAATCGTTCTTGCTAACCGCAAAATTCGCATAAGTCCTCTAGCCGTCAAACCGCACTTTTCCGCCGATTGTGCAGCAAATTTGCGCATTTGCTCATCTAAATCCAAAATTTTTTCTAAAATTTCCCCTTTTAATTCAGCATTATTTATATAATTTTTTATCCCCAACTTATAAAGTCTTTCAGCACAAATTTCTCTAACCATCTCCACTTGCTTTAACATTGTTTTTGAATCTGTACCTTTTTTATCATCTGTAAGATCATACGGATTAACGGCCGGCACTTCAATTTGCATATCAAACCTATCCAACAACGGACCAGAAAGCTTAGCTAAATACTCATTTACACACTTTTCTCCTCTCACACACTTATGCCCCGGAACACCATAATACCCACATTTACAAGGGTTCATCGCCGCAATTAACTGAAAATTTGCCGGATATTCTGTATGCGCCATAACTCTAGATATAACCGCCTTCTTGCTCTCAAGTGATTGACGAAGCGCATCCAATGTCGCTCTAGAAAACTCAGGCAACTCATCTAAAAATAAAACCCCATTATGCGCCAACGAAATCTCCCCCGGAATTCCCCTCTTACCACCGCCAACCAAAGCAGGAGTAGATGAACTATGGTGAGGATTACGAAACGGCCTTCTAAAATCTAAAATATCATCAAATTTACCACTAATAGAATTAATCATCGCTGTTTCCAGAGCCTCTCTGGCACTAAGTTTAGGCAAAATCGTAACCAATCTCTCAGCAAGCATAGTCTTACCACTCCCCGGAGGCCCAACCATTAATAGATTATGTCCACCGCTAGCTGCAATTAACATCGCTCTTTTAGCACTCTCCTGCCCTTTAACATCAGCCATATCAATAAGATGTTCTTTTTCTTGAGCTTTACCAACATTCGGAAACTCTATCTCACCGCGCCCTTTAGCATAGTTCATAAACTCTAAAATATGTCTTATAGCTAAAATATCTTTACAACAGCTCCATGTAGCTTCTGCACCATTTTCTTTAGGACAAACCACGCCCAAGCCATTATTAACCGCAGTCATACTCGCTGGCAAAATACCATTTACTTTAACAACACTACCATCAAGCCCTAACTCACCCATAAAAATATAAGGCAATAGTTTATTAATATCCAATATTTTCATATAACACAAAACACCCAATGCAATAGGCAAATCATAATGAGTGCCCTCTTTCAACAAATCTGCAGGTGTTAAATTAACAATAATCCTCTCACTAGGAAAATCTATACCAAGCGCAGTAAAAACCGCCCTAACCCTTTCTCTACTTTCATTAACCGCTTTATCTGGCAACCCCACAACAACCATACCAGGATACCCTGCTCCTGTACTAACTTGTACATTAACAATCTTTGCCGATATCCCTTCAAAAGCTACTGTTTTAATATTAGATACTACCACAATGTTCTCCTTATGTTCTTTTTCTTTTAGCGATAGAACAAAATAAAAACATTGTCAATATTTTTTTTTACAAAATTTATTTAAACAAAAAACTTGACAAAACACATATTTTAAAATACAAACAATACATTAGAAATAGGAAAAAATATGAAAAAGCATAGATATTTAATAGACAGCAAACAAGAAAACCCTATAACCATCGACATTACCATAAAAAAAATGCGAGAAAAAGGCTTTACCCCAAATCATGCTAAACATATACTATCTCTAACTAATCATTACGCAAACATAAAAAAAGTAATACAAGAAATAAACAAGCTACCGACCCTGCAAGAAAGATTAAAATTCAAATTCTTCGTACTTGGTGCAATAGATAGTCGAGAAACAACTCC
The DNA here is from genome assembly GCA_045630985.1 of Alphaproteobacteria bacterium. GTDB lineage: Bacteria > Pseudomonadota > Alphaproteobacteria > RF32 > CAG-239 > CAG-267. Next base: position 9,418 of record JAZQTW010000054.1, on the reverse strand, counting down.
CAATACATACAATAGCTTAAAGCAATTAGCTATTGAAGGCAATTATCTGGAAGAATTTGAAAAATCTGATGCAAAAAGAAAACTCTATTCTCCAACAGATTGTTGTTTAATAAGCATCCCTGCCATAGGCAAGATAGTATCAGTTACATTTAGCGATTTATCCTCTTATAAAAAGCTCAAAATCATACGAGATAACCTTCCTAGTTATGTTAGTTTTCTCGCAAGCAACAAATTACCTGAAATATGTGATTTCTCAGACGTTGAAGAAATTGATTTAAGTTGCGCTATATTTGAAAAAAACAACAAACTTATTTTTAAGAAAAATAGCACTGTAATATTTGAAAAGAATATAAGCAACATTATTACAACTCTTCCATTACCAGAAGTCTTAGATTTAAGCAATTGTAATCAAGTATACTTGCGCAACTCAGACTTAAGCTCAATAAATAAAATAATCTTGAGCAACGTTTCTAGCATACATCTAGAACATTCGTTCAATATCCCCGATGATATAGATTTTTCTTCTTGTGATTTTGTATTTTTAAACGATGCTATTATCACAAATATCAATAACTTAAGCTTCAAAAAAGATACAACACTTGAACTTGAGGGGAATACAATTCCCGCTCATCTAGATATAACTAATTGTGCAAACGTAACAATGGATAGTGTGTCATTTGATTTTAATGATGTACTAACATTTTCAGATAAAAAATCCGTATCATTAAAATATATAGACGTTGATAATAAAACCGTAGCATTTGATAAAATAAAAAACCTTGAACTAATCGGTATGCAACTGAAAAATGTTGATAGTCTTAGTTTTAATGAAGTTGAAACCCTAACTTTTAATGACATAGATTCATTTCCAGCAACTTTAGACCTTTCAAATTGCAGAGATGTATTTTTTACAGATAATTGTGATTTAAGTAATATAAAAACAATCATATTAAAAAACAAAGCTCAGCTTCAACATCTAGAAGAATTGGCTTCACAAGATTTTGATTATATACGCCCCTCAGAATATACGGATAAAATCATATATAAAGAAACTCAAAACATATATAGCATTCAAAAATCTATATCTTTAATTGATCTGCAGACATAGCTTTTAAAGATTTAACACAATCAGCTCTATCTTTTTCATCTACTTTAGGTATTTCATTTCCTAACTTATCATAAACCTTAGGTAACGCATTTATTTTTTCAAATTCTTCAAAAAAACCGTTCCTTTTTGCAAACTCTTCAAGTTTTTCATATGACTGAGGTGAAACTTCTCTATGAGAAACGCAAGATAAAATAACATCCTTATATTCAATTTCATCAATGTTATGTTCTCTACACCAATATTCAATCACATTAACTAGTGTTTTGATATGCGCATAATGATTAGTTTTTTCCAAATATTCTTTAGCTATATCTAGTGTCATATTATGATCACCTTTATATTTAATCTCATTATTAAGTGACAAAACATTTTGTTCTTTATCTTTCATTTTGATAAAATAATCAGACAAGCAATCATTAGAATCATAAAGTTTAGGCAATTTATCAGCATCTTCAAATTCTTCCCAATATCCACCTTCAACTGCTAAATCTTTCAAATACTTATAAACCGATTCAACATGAGTTCTCCCCTCAATAGCTGATAATACAAAATCTTTATATTCCAAACGTTCTTTAATAGAACCACATTTATCACCAATATTACGAAGAATAGTCTTCATATGCTCTGAGTGATTAGTTTTAGATAAAACCTCCATCGCAAATTCCGGAGTTATCTTCCTATCTATGTTCTCATTTCTTGTTTTTCTTATCCACGCTAAAACTTTTGCAGTATTATCTGGGTATTATTAATAACAACAAAACTCATATCTGCCTCCATATATCAAATATAAGAATATGATATCACAACTTTTACCCATAATCAAGATATTTTTATTAGATAAAAAATTTCACTAATTACCCCTCTTCTATCAAGGAGCGAATTCACGATAATGACCGTGCTTTAGCTCATCCCCCAATTTAAAACCGAACGCAACAGCGTTGCCACGGGTGAGATAAAGTACGGTGCTTGAAGTGAATTGGCGACTGCGGTGTACAAAATGAAGTACATAAAGGAGCGAATTCACGATAATGACCGTGCTTTAGCTCATCCCCCAATTTACTCATTTAAAAGCGTGGGTTCAACTCCCCACCATTCCTCCACTTCCTCGTTGGATAAGTACCTCGAGTAAGATTATCGTATTTAGCAGGAAACTGAGGAATATCAGTTACTAAAACATAGCCTTTGTGCTTATAATTTTCTGCACATTGCATAGCACCAAAGCCAGCATAATCCAAACATAAAACCTTTGCCCTAGTATATGGATGTATTAACAAAACCCCCTTCTCAATTTCAGGCTCTGTAATATTTTGATAATAAGTAGGCATAGGTTGACTACAAGGCTGTGGTGGCAAGACAGCATCAGATGAACACTTAGGTTTCACATTACAAACACGCCTACCATCAAGTGTAACATTCTGAGCTTGCACAATATACTCAGGACTAACATTAAGATATGTATCAAAATCTTCTTGAGGTATATTATTGCTACAACCAGCAACTAATACACCCAAAAACAAAACAGCTAATTTATCAAACGTACGCATTATCACATCCATAAAATACAAATTTAGCTAAATTTTACCTAAAAGTTTACAAATTACACCAAAAATAAACAGTTATAAACAATATTTACAAAACTGTAACATTTCTAGCGTCATTTTTCCTTGCAAAAATAACAAAAATATGGTATTCTAGGACATAAATTTGAGATATTTTGGGAGAGATATCATGACTAATACAAACACTAAAGAAGTACAAAGAATAGAAAACTGGCTCAAAACAGTTGGTATTGATGCATCTAAATCGCAAGATTTAATAGATAAATATGGTGTAGAAAACACCTATAAATTAGTACAAGAAGCTTTAATGCGCCCACATGATATGGCAAAACATCTAGATGGCACAAAACGTTCATCAAAAAATACCATCACTTATTTATTAGACAATAGATTAACTCCCGAACAAATCGCATCTTCTACTAGAGTAGATGTTGAAAAAGTAAAAGCAGCTATGCCACAAGAAGTATTTATAGAAAAAGTTAAAAGTCCAGAACCTGCTCTTGCAACAGTAGGCAGTCAAACAACAGAAACAAATACACCACAAGAACAATCTTCACAAGAAACAAGAGAAGAAACAAGAGCTGCCCTTATTGATCAAGCAGAAGCATCAATGTCTCCCGATACAGAAAAAAGAAACATGATGGCAGAAGCACAAAGCTCACAGTTTGATAGTAAATTTAAACAAAGATCTAATACAACAGAAACAACAGCTCCTGTAATAGTAGAAGAAATATCTACATCTCACTTGTCTTATGATGAACAAATTAAAGAAAACCGTCAAAAATGGTTAGAAAGTAAATTAACAGCAGAATTAGATGCTCAAACTTTTTCTGAGAGCTTAACCCCTGAACAACAAAAAGAAGCACTTTTACAACAATATGTTGCTCTACGCAAAGAACATTATGAAGCATTATGTTACAATTCAGGGCTAGATATGTACAACGCCTCCCTAGCTATAACATGTAATTGTAATAACAAAAAAGCTATGAATAGACATATATGGAATGGCTGTAAAAACATCGATGAATCAATTGTTCCAGCAGATAGTACCGCCAGAATGGTGCCTCAAATTATTACTAGTGCAAAAGAAAGAAGTTATCTTAGTAGTGGAGTAGCATCTTGCGCTATTACTGGGGCAACAATTGTTTATGATGTGTGCCAAAAAATGCAATTTGAAAATGGGGCAACATTAACCCCTCCTAGTGAAAGAGGTCACCAATATCGCAGTGCTGCTGGTCACTTTAGTGCAATGGATAGGGAAACTCATGGCTACACAGGCAAAGGACGAATGGCAGATTTAATAGCTAGCGGAAAAATTGGTCCAGGAGATAGAATTTCCACAAAAACAAATGGAGATACAGAATCAGGATATCATTTACGCACAGTTATTGCCGTAAATAGAAACGAAAATGGAGAAGTTACTGGTTATATTGTTCAAGGAAATAATAATCTTGAATTAAGCTATCATGACATAAACGATAGAAATGATGCTTTCAATAAGCGTTTTGTAGAATATTCATCAACTTCTCAATGGGCAAATGACCAAATACAACAAGAATACGAAAATATGAAAGATATGAGCATTGAAGAAATTCAAGCTTTAATTGAAAAAGAAAAATCTGCAATCACATCAACTATTCTAGACACAGCTCAAGAAAAGGAAACTCGTTTGGCAGAACTTCAAGGTGGTAATATAAAACAATACTACGCAGATGAATATCCTTTTCTATATAGAGATGATGCTCCTATACTAATGTCTAATTTAATTTCTCCAGACAAGCTAAAGGTTGAACTTACGTCTATGACTGGTACCGAAGTAATATCACCTGATGTTTACTTCGCACACAAAGAATTTGAAAGAAAAGTTGACAAACGTACAGCAGAAAGAGCTAGCGCAAAAGCTCAAACATCTACAAGATATAATAAAACAAACATTGTCATACCTCCAATTAATAGAGGAGCAGAAATGTCATAATAATATAAATTTTATCATACACCCCAACCTAAAAAAACTCTGTAGCAATACGGAGTTTTTTCTTGACAAAAGTTAAAATAATCATTAGCATTCAACCACTAATTTGATTATTATAAACTAAAACTATATTTTTATGAATAAAGAAAAGAAACAAATCAAAGAACGGCTTAACGCTCAAGAAAATCTCTACACTAAGGAAGAAATCTTAGCTCTAGCTAAAAGAATTCGCCCTGTGATGAGAGGAACCAAGCATTATGTCAGCTTGCGCCCAACGGGGTATGAAGTCCACCAAATTCTTCATACCACAAAAGCAATGGAACACCTCAAAGAAATGGCAGAAACAGGAGGTAAGCTATTTTTCGTAGAAGCACCATATGTGGCAACACATAGCTACACCTACGAAGAACACTACCCTCTTCTTGAAGCAACTGGCCTAACTGAGATAGCACGTATCACAACTTATCACCGATACGGTGGTTTTCCAAGTTTCTTACGCCCATCAATTGATGAAGCTATCTACCAATGTCCACCAGAAATACTAGACAAGGTAACAGCCTTCGAAATCGTATCCCATTCTGACCGTTTCAGAGACATCTACGATGATCAACTTGACCGTCACGTTCTAACTACCATCTACTACACAGGATATGTACCTGAAGAAGTTACAAACCTTGGCTTAGTATGGTAACATCTTTACAAAGTCCCTTAATTGGGACTTTTTTTATTGCATATATCCTCGCTTTAACTTGATTTTAATTGTTTAAATGTTAGTATCTAGCGAACAAAATTTCAAAAGGACGACTATGTTAAAAAAACTATTCTTAGCTCTTACTTTTTGCCTAATATCAAACTTATCATGGGCAACAAACGTAATTAAAGATATCCGCGTTGGCCAACAACAAGACGGAATAAGAATTGTATTAGATGGTACAGAAAAGTTCCAATATGACGTTTTTTTACTAGATTCTCCTAATCGTCTCGTTCTAGATATAAAAAACGCACAAATTTCTGATGCAACCAAAGTAGCAAACAATCAAATAATAAGTGGCTTCAGAACAGGCAACCTTGCCGATGGTAAAGGCAAACGCCTAGTATTTAACCTAAAAAACAATGCCACAATCAAAAAGAACTTCATCTTAGAACCACAAAAAGGACAAAGTAATTGGCGCTTAGCAATAGATTTAAGTACACAAGGCTTAAAAGCTATCAAAACAAACACAACAGCCACAAAAGCTCCATACAAAAAACGCCAAAAAATCGTTGTACTAGACCCAGGGCACGGCGGTAAAGACCCTGGAGCAATCGGTCGCTCATTCAAAACTTATGAAAAAAATATCACACTATCTCTTGGTAAAGAACTAAAAAGCCAATTAGAAAAAAAAGGATTTAAAGTATATATGACACGCTCAACAGATATTTTCATCCCATTAAGAAAGCGTGTTGCAATCGCAAGAAGCTACCATGCCGACCTATTCATAAGCATACACGCAGATAGCGCAAAAAACCGTAAAGCTCAAGGCTTATCAATCTACACTTTATCTGAAACAGCATCCGATAAAGAAGCAGAAGCATTGGCCGAAAGAGAAAATAAAGCAGACATCATAGACGGCATGGACTTCTCAGACAACTCTCCAGAAATCAACGACGTACTCATCTCCCTATCACAAAACGATAGCCGCAATAAAGCCTCAAAATTCTCTAGCTACGTTGTAAAAAATATGAAAAAACAAGTTAAAGTACTAAGCAACGCCCACCGTTTTGCTGGTTTTGCCGTGCTAAAAGCCCCAGATATTCCATCTGTATTAGTTGAATTAGGCTACCTTTCAAATTACACAGAAGAAAAATATTTACGTCAACCAAACTACCGCAAAAAACTAGCAACATCAATTACTCAATCTGTAGTATCATATTTCAATGACCCAGAAATAGCCACCGCATTATAATCCACTCATTAACGAGATAAAAAAAAGCGCCTCATTCCTGAAGCGCTTTTTTTTAGATTCACCTTATACATTCTTGTCTTTTACGTCTGTCTTCTATCGTATCTTTAAACATTTGTGATGATATCCAAAAAATAAAACTAGATAACAAAAGACCAACGCAAACATGTATAATTCCTGCAGCAGTGTTGGATATATCGCTATAAAACTGCTGATCCATTGAGAAGAAAGCTATACTACAATATATCTCAAAACCCAATACAGCAATACCTACAGCAAACATAGTTATAGGAATAACTAACCCTATTGATATAAAACAACACATGCTAAGCATACCTCCAACAATAATAATTCCGATTAAATTTGTTGGATCTGCATGAGCCATTGAATCAACAGAGATTAAATTTTTTACCTCCAAAATAGCCAACACTAAAGTGGCAAGGATGATAATGCATCCTAAAATTTTTTTAAAACTTTTCATAAGACTTATATAACTAAGATTTTTAACTAAAACTACAATATCATAAAATCAAGAACAATGCAACACCTTTTTTAGACAAAATTCATTTTTATACCCTACTTCCCCATAACATCCATAAAACAAGGTGCATAAAGGGTACATAAACGAGAACCAATACTCAACTGATGGTGATTTAGCACACCATCATTTAAAACCGAAAGCGAAGCTTTGCCACGGGTGAGATAAATTGCCATGCTATGAGTGACGCCACGAGCGTAGTGTACAAAAAGGGGTACATGAGCGAGTGCCGACGCTCATATGATGGTAATTTAGCACACCCTCCCCAAAAAAATAAAAAAAAATTCCCCTTATCTCAAGGGGAATAAAAAATTTACTTACGAATTTGAGTATCTAACAAATCCAAGTCCTTTGCAAGCTCACACAAGCTATCAATTGAGAAAGTTTCGCTGTCAAGATTAACCATCTTCTCCATAATTTTGCCATAAAGATCGCTACTCTCCATATGAAAATCGCAAGAACTACCGATATCTGCAATACTATCCTTTATAGAACACATATTGCCCGCATAACCGTCTTCCAGCCTTTCCATATCACTCCTATGACTTCTCTCACGCTGTTCAATGGTCATTTGCGACTGATGAACGACACGTCTCGCATATTGCCTCTGCAAAGAAGCAAAGCGGTTTATATCCTCAAGTCTTGATTCAATCAATCCCTGAATAGAGTTGCTCATCAAGTTCATACAGTAAGTAATTTGCCTCAAACTACGCTCCATATTAACACTTAGCTTTTTGATATCTTCTGCCAATGGAATAGTCAGCTCCAGAATATTATCTGTATAAAACACCGGAACATCTCCTTTATGGATACAAACTCTGTAATTCTTTACAGGACACCTCCAACTAACACAATCATGATTAGTTGTCAAAGCTTTGAGCACTCTTTCATTTGCTTCCTCAGCACTATCGTAATAAATCGCATCGCCAATACCAGAATGCCACTCAACTTTCTCTCCACAATACTCCAATATAGCAGCTGGAGAAAAAATATTGTAGCAGTCTATTCCCATACACTTCATATAGTCATATATACGCTCCTTTTCTCGTCCCGGACTATAATGATAGGATAGAACTTTGGGCTGATTATAGATTGAGTAATACAACTGATTATCCAACCTAAAAAAAGCCGGATATGGATTAAACCAACAGTTCTTTTCATCATACTCCACAATGCATTCACTACTTATGTCAAAGCAGAAAGTTTTCTTAACAATTGCTCCATTAAATGGGTCACTACACATACTCGGATGCAAATAAACGGTATGCCTTAGATTTAGTTTTTTAGGCGTTTTATAAGCCGTAAACTTATAAACCATGTTGTAGCCATTGTTATTTCGCAAAACAACCGGGGTTGCATTATAATAACCCATTTTTCCAAACTCAAAGCCTATAAGATGATAGCCATCACGCTTGCATAACGAGTTTATGAATTTGTACATGAACTCAATGTTTAGATATTCTTCTCGTACCATAAAAAATATAATTTAAATAATTTAACATAAATTTACTAATTAATACTGCAAATACTATATTACAAAATCATATTTGTCAATACTTTTCTGTCTATTTTTTGGAAAATCCACCCAATTTACAAAAAAACACCCTCACCTTGTGCAAATTGATATTCAAAATCTTCCGCCATCGTTGAGTTTTGGCGCCCTTATTAAACATATAAAAAATTGAATAAAAAAAATACTTGATTTTTTTATTGTATTATATTATGTTGCACTTGGTCCACCAAGGGAATGAAACCGAAATCGCCACTTGTTGTATCTCTAGCCTGCGGGGAAGCGGTTAGAGGATTGGGCTAGACCTAGTTCGCTAGGTCTTTTTTTATCTCCCTACTAAATACATAGTAGATATTGTCTTCTTACCATCAATCGGCGTTGCAATACTTGACTTTTAATATAATAAATATTATACAATAGATAGAGCAATTAAAGAGCAGAAAGGCCAGCTGGCTAACGTGTCGTTTTCTAGAAACGTCTTGCGAATGTCTGATGGTGGGATTGGTCGTCCACCCAATTGCTCTTTTTTATTACATGCATTACAGAAATCTCTAAGTTTACTCGGATGAGCCACTTGTCTTTGGCAAACCACTCATAGCTTGGCGCTCTTGTTCCACCTCAGATATAATATCATCACCTTGAGCAAATTGATATTCAAAATCTTCCGCCATCGTTGAGTTTTGATAAAAGTTTTCTCTTGTCTTTTATTTATATGAGTATACTATAACTCACATAGAAATCTTTTTTAGAGGTTAGATATGCATAAGTTAGTTATAGTTATAGTTATT
>JAZQTW010000053.1:0-1962 GCA_045630985.1 Alphaproteobacteria bacterium | reverse complement strand
ATATAAATTTCACGTATATTGTGTCATAAAAAAACTATTTACACTAAACATAATAGTGTTCTTTACTTTGTTATAAACAAAGCCTATCGATTGATAGCTCTATTTACTGTTGTAAGGAATAACTAGAGCTCTAAATCACTTCCTTTAGTAATTTGTTGAGATTGTTGCTCTGTATAAATTATTTTTCCATTAAATGTTTCATTATCGCCTAAAAATTTATCTGCTTGAGCTTTATTTTTGAATTTAATCGATTTAACACCGCCCAATTTAGCACATGATAACAAAACTTCTGAACACATAGAAAGGTCTAAATTTTCAGGAACCCCCTTTGTCAGTTCTAAATCAACTTTAGCGCCTTCTCTAAACTTAAGATTTGTAACACTAGCCAAATTGCATCCCCTTAGACCAACTTCAGAACACATTGACACATCTAGATCTTTAGGAATGTTAATAGCATCGGATAAAATCACTTTAGAACCATCTCTAAATGTAATATTTTCTGGCTCACTTAAATCACAGCTTTCTAACCAAATCTCAGAACACATTGATACATCTAAACTTTTAGGTAGATTTCTTGAATATCTAATAGAAACCCTGCTTCCTTCTCTAAATTTTAACGTCTTTACATTAATAAAGTCATTATTTGCTGCACTAACTCTTGAACATGAGGTTAAATCCATATCTTCTTTTAGTTTGACATTTCCTAAATAAACTGTAGCACCTTCTCTAAACTTAATATTTTCTAGTTCATTTAGATTACACCAATTCAAGTTAACCTCCGTGCACATTGATAAATCTAGATCTTTAGGCAAACCTCTTGCATCTTGTAAATTAACTTTAGCACCTTTTTTAAAGGTGATTTTTCTGAGATAAGAGAAATTACAAAAACTCAAATCAATATCATCAGCATCAACAAATATATTAGAACTTTTACTTTGTGCCGCCTCAAATTCTTCTCTAGTTGTTATACGTATCTGCTTATCATCTGTATTTCTTACTCTTCTTTCATCATAAATTTTTTCTTTATTTTTAGCTAAAACAAACTCATCTAAATAACCACCCTCATCAGCAAAAGCTTGCAATCTATCATAAATTGCTTTACTTGTTTCTCTTCCATCAACAGCACCTATTACGAAATCTTTATAATTTAGTTGCTCTTCTTTGGGCATCTTGTTTATTAATCTTATCACTGAGTTTATATGAGCATAATGGTTTGTCATACCAAGAATTTCTATAGCATCTTCAGGTGTCAAACCATTCTTTTTCTTTTCTGAAATAATCTCTCCGATTTGTATTACACTTAAATCTTTATTATTAATTTCTATAAACATAATCACCCTCCATAATATTTTATACTATAATAATACCATATTTTTTTACATTATATCAAGATTATTTTTATAAGTTTAAGTAAATCCAGTGTTACGATATTTGTTATTTTGAAATCAATAGCTATGATAGCACTATGAATTATGATGATTTTTTAAAAAGGAAAAACCTCATCTAATGATGAGGTTTAAGGAGGAGGAGAAAGGGAGACTGAAAAACAGTGATTAGAAGAACTGGCAGCTACCTACTCTCCCGCGCCTTAAGACGAAGTACCATGGGCGATGAAGGGTTTAACGGCCGAGTTCGGAATGGGATCGGGTGGGACACCTTCGCTATTACCACCAGTTCATCTAATCACTGTTCTCAGAAAAAACTGAAATTTACTTACTTAAGCAAATTATTTATACGTTAAAAAATCAAGCCAATCAGATTATTAGTATCAGTTAGCTAAACACATTGCTGTGCTTACACACCTGACCTATCAACGTGGTCGTCTACCACGATCTTAATGGGGATACCTAGTTTTGAGGTGGGTTTCCCGCTTAGATGCATTCAGCGGTTATCCCGTCCATACTTAGCTACCCAGCGCTGCAACTGGCGTTACAACTGGTACACCAGAGGTATGTTCATCCC
>JAZQTW010000052.1:0-6700 GCA_045630985.1 Alphaproteobacteria bacterium | reverse complement strand
CATTTTATCTGTGCTTAAGTCAATTCCGCTTGTTTTTTTGAATTCTGCTACTAGATAGTCTATAATTTTTTGGTCGAAGTCATCTCCACCTAATTTGTTGTTACCGCTTGTAGCTAAAACTTCAAATACACCATCACCTATATCTAGAATAGATACGTCGAATGTTCCTCCACCTAAGTCGTATACCATTATTTTGCTATCTGCATCTTCTTTATCCATACCATATGCTAAAGCTGCAGCTGTTGGTTCATTTATAATTCTTAAAACTTCTAAACCTGCTATTTTACCAGCATCTTTTGTTGCTTGACGTTGGCTATCGTTAAAGTAAGCAGGAACAGTAATTACTGCTTTTTCAATTTTTTCACCAACATAGCATTCTGCATATTCTTTAATTTTTTGAAGAACAATAGCAGAAATTTGTGATGGAGCATATTTTGTACCTTTTGCTTCAACCCAAGCATCACCATTATCACCTTCAACAATTTTGAAAGGAGATGTTTCGCGATCTTTTGTTACTTCTGGAGAGTTGTAACGACGTCCAATTAAACGTTTAATTGCAAAAAGAGTATTTTCTGGGTTTGTAACCGCTTGTCTTTTTGCTGCAGCACCAACTAATCTATCTGTGTCTGTAAAAGCTACCATTGAAGGGGTAGTTCTTGCACCTTCAGAGTTTTCTAATACTTTAGGCTCGCCACCTTCCATAATAGCAAAACATGAGTTGGTTGTACCTAAGTCGATACCAATTACTTTATTGCTCATATTCAATATCCTTTACGTTATGAAAAATTATTTCTGTTACTTTATATAGGTAGCCGATTTTTCGTAAGCAATAGTTTTTGATAAAAAAAATGAATTTTTTTAAAATAATTTAAATATTTAAACTTTTTTGACAAAAATATATTGACTCTGTGTCTAAAATGATGTATATGTGGAGTTCAGTTAACAAATATTATTCACTAACTTTTAAATTTTTATGGAAACAAGTACAATTATTATCTTGTCCGCTTCGGTGGTTGTGTTCTTGCTTGCATGTTTTATCATCAAGTGGTTCCTTTCTCTTCGTAGAGTTGTTAAGCCTTCAGAGGTTCATGTTGTTCGCGAGAGCAAAAACACCCTAATCTATGGTAATCTTAAAAATATTACCACAGCAGACGGTAAGATCATTGAGCCAGAGGAGACTTCAGGTAACGTTTATTATGAAATTCCGCAGTGGTTCCCTATCTGGGGTGTGGAAGTTCAGATTTTGCCGTTGTCAAACTTCTCGGTAGACTTACAGGGTTATGAAGCCTACGATAAGGATAAGCTTCCTTTCGAGGTAGATATCACTGCGTTCTTCCGTATTGCTGACTATCGTCAGGCTGCATCTAGAATTGAGGACAGTCATACTCTGCAGAAGCATCTTACAAAGATTGTGCAGAGTGCAGTTCGTTCAATTCTTGCGAACGATACTCTTGATGAGATCATGACTAAGCGTTCTGTGTATGGTGAGCAGTTCACCACAGAGGTTTCTGATCATCTCAAAGAGTGGGGTGTTGTTCCGGTTAAGTCAATTGAGCTCATGGATGTTCGTGACAAAGACGGCGAGAAGGTCATCTCTAATATTATGGAGAAGAAGAAGTCTTTCATCGACATGGAGTCTCGTAAAGAGGTTGCTAAGAACAATAAAGAGGCTAGGGAAGCTGAAATTGATGCGCTCCAGTCTATTGCGATGAAGGAAGAGGAAAAAGAGGAAACCGTAGGTAAACGTCGTGCAGAGCGTGAGAAGGCTGTCGGCATTGCTAAGGAGCAGTCATCACAGGAAGTGAAGGAACAGCAAAGAGCTACCAAAGAAAAAGAGATGGAAGTTATTAAGGTTGCCAATGTACGCCAGGCTGAAATCGACAGAGAAACAATTACTATCAAGGCTGAGGCTGATAAGCAGAAAGCTCATATTGAGGCTGAAGCAAAGGTAGTTGTGGCTAACGAAGACAAGAAGGCTGCTGAGCACAGAGCTGAAGCTGACTTTATCGTTAAGACAAAGGAGGCAGAAGCAAATCTCGTTGCTGACAAGAAGTTGGCAGAAGGAACAGAGGCTAAGGGTCGTGCCGAGGCTGAAGTTAAGAAGTCTATCGGTCTTGCAGAGGTTGAGCCTCAGATTTCTCTTGCTAAGGAAATCGGTGAAAATACCGGTTATCAGGAGTATCTCGTACGCATCGAGACCATTAAGGCTGAGCAGGCTGTTGGTGTTGAGCAGGCTAAGAACCTCGGTAATGCACAGATTAAGATTATCGCTAATGCAGGTGGTAACGTGCAGGAAGGCGTTAAGTCTGTGGCAGAGATTTTCTCAGCTAAGGGCGGTCAGTCACTCGGAGCTATGGTTGAGGCATTTGCTGCAACTGAAGTTGGCCAGCAGGTGATTGGCAAGCTTATGGGCGGTAAGAAAGAGGAGTAATTTCTTCTTTAAGCATTAAAAAAAGGGAACCGGTTGGTTCCCTTTTTTTAGTGCGCTTTCTTACTAGTGAATAGATCCGGTTACTTCGGTATCGAGGTATGTTACAAATTCTTTTTGTACCTCTTTGTAAAAACCATGTCTACTACAATAATGAATAATCATCTCTACATTACGGCTGTGTACCAACTCTTTCTGAACTTCGTGAGAGAAATGCTTCTGGTTGATGTAGTCCTTAAGAAAGCGATTGTCTCTCTTGCGAATAGCTTCGATTAGGACTTTGTCTGAGAACTTGTTAAATGCCGAAAGATAGCACTTAACGAGAAAAGGATTTCTCAACTCAATCAACTTTTGCTGAAGTTCGTCATTGAAAGCATACTTGTTGATTTTGATGATGTTTTCAATTACGTACTCTGGAGTTTCCTTTACAAGGATAGCTTTCAGATTTTCCTCTTTGAAGCGAAAGATTGTGCCGTAGTGAGCGATGATGGAGACATCATTACTCTTCAAGAGCATAAGCTCTTCTTCTGTATCAAGAGAACTTCTTTTGAAGAAGTCTGCGATACTGCGGATGTCACGTTTTTCTAGCATTTCCGCGAAAGATGTTTTTTTTGTTTCTTCCATAATAATTTAATATGTTTATTTATTGAGAGTTCAATATAATCTTTTTTTGACTATATGTCAAGTTTTTTTATGGTAGGTAAATTTTAAATAAAAAAAAGAGAGCTTTGACGCTCCCTTTTTAATCTTTAGTGAGATTGTGTTTCTTCTTTGAAACCTACGATATTTGCAGGATATGCTCGTACAGAAGCTTTTACATTTTTCCATAATATGTAGTTATCTTCTTGTACATAGTATACAGGAGCATATAATACATCTGCCTTAGCTTTTGTTAGTGCTTTGTACGCAGCGGCAGCTTTTACTCTAGCTGTTGTATCTAATACACTTAAGTTTAATGCGTTTTCTGGGAAGTAGTTTACACCATCTGCATATGTGTTGTCTCCACCAATAGAGAAGATACCAAATAAAACAGTTTCTTGTGATGAAGCAGAAACAGGTGTGTTAAACTTTAATTCTGCAGAATGATGTGAGTGTAAAGATGGAGCTAAAGGAGCGCTTGATGTACTGTAGTTAACAGATGAACAAGCACTTAAACTCAAAGCCAAAAGAGAAATGGCTGAAAATTTTTTTAATGAAGTCATTTGTAGTCTCCCAAAATAATTAAAAAAATATATCCAGCAATTGTAAATGTTGGATATATTTTGTTTATATTATAAAATAAATATAAACAAGTGTATATACAATATTATATACATTTTGTTTTAAAATGAGGGTTTTGCTTTTTTATTAAGGTAACCCATTAATCCATTTTTGCATATTTTTTTGTATATTGCTCGATTGAGTTTTAGTTTTTTTATGATTTCGTTAGGGGAGCAATCAGGGCAAATATTTGCAGTTTTTTCTACTCCATTTTTTATGGTTTTGATTACAGCGCTAGGTAACTCTGATTTGCCTATACAAGATGATAAGTATACATAGCACTCGTCATTATCTTTGAGGTGTTTTATAGCTAATTTTCTTGCATATAGATTTAAGGTTAGGTCTGCTTTACTAGCGTCTTTAGTCCAAGGAGAGCCACCACCAATTGGGCATGCTGTAGAATAAAAATCACAAGCAAGTTTGCGTCCTGTTATACCACAATCAGCAATTGAAGAGTGGCAAGTGTATGAACCGGTTCCATTTACAATAATGTTTTGTGGTGTTTGTCCTAATATTTTTATAATAAGAGGCTTTAAGTCTACAGTTTTAATCATAGGAACAGCGGCTATTGCTGTAAGGATGTTGCCTTGTTCATCAATGGTTATTTGAGTTTTTATATCTAAACCTAAATTTTTGTTTTTAAGAGCTTCTTCATATAAGGCATTATTTAATTTTTTTGCGAGATATAATTCATTGTTGATTAAGCCTTCTCCTTGTTTAGCATATCCTACAAATACACCTTGATCACCCCAACCGTTAGCATCTACACCTTGTCCGATTTCTGGTGATTGTGTGCAGATGAGGTTTTTTATTTTTATCTTATTGATATTGATAGCGTTTTCTTGCCAAATTTTATTGTATTCTTCATCATAGCCAATTTCTCGTAGGGCTTTTTTTATGGTTGGACGAATTGTTTTTAGGTTAACATTTCCTGTTACTTCGCCACCTAAAATAATATCATTATTTTTTACCATAACCTCAACGGCATAGCGTACATTTTTATCTTTTTTAAGGCATTTATCTAAGATTGCACAAGAAATATAGTCAGCAATTTTATCTGGGTGTCCTAAAGACACATATTCAGCAGTTCTATTCATAAAAGTTCTCCGTTTTAGTCCTATTTTGTGTTGGACAAGTAGGTTAAATTCACACAAGAGATAATTTATATAACTATCTCGTTTAGGATTAAATTACTAATATTTACAATTGTCAACGAGTTTTCTTAGAAAGTCTTATTTTTTCTTTTTCTGGAGTTACAATACCACATGAAACGGTATATTTAAGAGCCTCTTCTACAGTCATATCTAGTTTTATTACATCTTCTTCTGGTAACATTACTAAGAAACCTGAAGTTGGGTTTGGTGTGGTTGGAACAAAAACAGCGAGCATTTTTTTGTTGTCAAATTTTTGCTTTAATTCACCTTTTGCTTCAGTTGCGAGAAAGCCTATAATCCAAATGCCTTTGCGTGGATATTCGATTAAAACGGCTTCTTTGAATGATTGTGATTTTGGAGAAAGTACTGTTTCAAAGAGTTGCTTTAAAAGGGAATATACACTTGATACTAATGGCATTTTAGAAACAATATAGTCACCAAGTCTAACAAAGAATTTTCCAATAAATCCTGTTGTAAACATACCAATGATGATTAGTGCTGCAACAAGCATTATTACGCCAAACCCTGGGATGTAGGGTAAGAAACTATAGTGTTCCATTTGGTGTTGGAATAGTGAGCGACTCCATTTATCAGTCCAAATGAAAACTTCATAAGCTATGTAAAAAGTTATGGCAATTGGTGCTATTACCAATATACCAGTAAATAGGTATGTTTTAAGTTTTGATACTACAAAACCAAAGAAATTTGGTGTTGCTTTTTTTATGTCATTGCGAGAAGTTTTTTTCATTTTGACCTCTTAATATCTGTGATGATAAATTGTAAACTAGTGTTGCCGTTCCAGTGATTGAAACGTAAATTTCCTACAACATCGTAGCTGTTATTATATTGGTTTAAAATTTCTTTTCCGATTTCTGTATCTGCAATTTTGAAAGCTATGGCTGATAATCTTTCTTTGGTTAATGATGTTAAATCACATCTAATATGGCCAGAACCGATTACAAAAGCTTTTTGGAAAAATACATTGCGGATTAAGATTGTTGGTTCAGGGTTTCCTGTGCCGAAAGGTTTTAGTTTTTCTAAATCTTCACATAGAGATTTGTTTGCGGCAGTTAAGTTTATGGCAAAATCTATGTTGATTACAGGATGAGGTTTTGTGTTATTTAGGCTTTTTGCAACATATTCTCCGGCAAATTGTTTGAAGGCGGGAATTTGTTCTTCAGTTAAAGAAAAACCAGCAGCCATTATGTGTCCGCCACCTTTTGTGATAACACCTTTTTCTTTGGCAGAAATAATCAGTGCCCCAAGGTCAACTCCTTCAATAGAGCGAGCTGAGCCTTTTACCTCATCTTCTTCAATACTCATAACGAAAGATGGTAGATTATATCTCTCTTTTAGCTTGCCGGCAACTATACCAATTACACCTTGGTGCCATCCTTTGTTGTATACAAAAGCCATTGGATATTGTTGAGGGGTGCCTTCTAATATTTCTATAGATTGCTCCAAAACAAAGCATTCAATATCTTTTCTTTCTTGGTTATAGGAATTTAATTCTTCTGCAAGTAGTTGTGCTTCTGTTGGATTATTTGAACAGAGTAGGCGACTGCTTACATATGCTTTACCAACTCGTCCGCAAGCATTTATTCGTGGACCTAAAACAAATCCTAAGTGATATGCATCTGGTTTTTCGCTTATTCCAGCGTTATCAATTAAAGTTTTAAGTCCAAGATTTTGGCGTGTAGATAATACTTTTAAGCCTTGTGTTACGAAGGCACGATTTATTCCTAATAAAGTTACAACGTCGCATACTGTTCCTAGTGCTACTAAATCTAGCCATTGCATTAAATTTGGTTCCGGACGTTGTTCGTTATAAAAGCCTTTTTCTCTTAACACTCGGTTT
>JAZQTW010000051.1:0-7217 GCA_045630985.1 Alphaproteobacteria bacterium | reverse complement strand
ATCAACTTGGTAAACATTCATATCCGTATTATTAATCGCCACAAACATCCTTTACATCTCCGCCCCACCGATACCAAACCTTTTCTTCATACGAGAAAATAATGAATCATTTACTTTTTCCTTTTTCTCTTCATAAACAACCTTGCCATTAAAATTCAAAGCACCATTCATAAATTCACCTTCTTGATCATCATCCTTAAATTTAATCTTTTCAACACCACTCAAATCACATTCATGCAAACTAACCTCTGAACACTTAGAGAAATCTAATACTTTAGGTAAATTCTTAGCGCCTACCAATTTAATTTTAGCACCTTCTCCAAAGTTAAGTTCTTTAAAACCATTAAAATCACAACCCATTAAATTAACCTCAGAACACTGAGAGAAATCTAAATCTTTTGACAAATTCTCTGCCATATATAAATTAACATCAGCCTTTTCTCTAAATTTAAGACTTAACCCCTCTAAATTACACCTTACTAACTCAATCTTAGAACACATAGATACATCTAAGTTTTTCGGCAAATTTTTGGTATTAGATAAATTAACTTCAGCCCCTTCTCTAAATTTAAGATTTACTCCGCTCAAATTAGATGACCACAAATTCACATAAGAACACATAGATACATCTAAGTCTTTCGGCAAATTTTTGAAATTAGGTAAATTAACCACAGCACCTTCGCCAAATTTAAGATTTAATCCCTCTAAATTACACCTACTTAAATCAAATTTAGAGCACTGAGAAAAATCTAAATCTTTCGGTAAATTTTTACACCCTGATAAAATAACCTCAGCCCCTTCTTTAAATTTAAGCTTTAATCCCTCTAAATCACACTCACTTAAATCAACTTTAGAGCACTGAGAAAAATCTAAATCTTTGGGTAAATTACAAGCTTTTGTTAAAACAATCTCTGCACCTTTGCCAAATTTAAGATTTAATCCCTCTAAATCACACTCACTTAAATCAACTTTAGAGCACTGAGAAAAATCTAAATCTTTTGGTAAATTAAAAGACTTTTTTAAATAAAACTCAATTCCTTCTCCAATTTTAAACTCTCTTATCCCGCTCAAATCACGTCTTTGCAAATATACCTTAGAACGCGTAGGTAAATCTAAAACTTTTGGTAAACTATGAGCGCTAGATAAATTAATCTTAGCTCCTTCTTTCAATCTTAATTTTATATTTTCTAATGCCAACCCACCCAAATCAATATCATTTGCATCAAAAAATACTATTAAATCATCTTTATCTAAACTAACAAAATCTAATTTACATTTTAAAATTTTTACATTTAATGCTTGGCAGGTATTACGATCATAAATCTTTGTCTTCTTGTTAACATCTTCCAATTTAGCCCCTATACCACAAATATCAGCCAACTCTCTTAAAATATCCATAGCATTAGGAGACATCTCACGCCTATCAACACAAGATAAAATAAATCCCTCATAAGGTGCAATTTTTCCATATGTTGTACAATTTTCTTTAATATTCTTCAAAACCAACTTAATATTTGCATAATGATTAGTTTTACTCAAAACTTTCATAGCAACATCTGGCGATATAATATCTCTATTAGCATCACGAGTATCTTTAATCCACCTATCAACTTCGTAAACATTCATATCTTTATTATTTATCGCCTCAAACATCAAAAAACTCCTCAAATATATTCAAATTTTAACACAAAAATTATTATATGTAAAGAAAATAAAACTTGCAAAAATAAATTTTATAATCTAAAGTTCTAAACATCGTTTACAACGATAATAACTACCTTAAACTATTCGAGAGGGATTTTTCATGAAAAAAGTATTAGTATTAGCAGGTCTTGCTGGAATGCTTGCTGCAAATGCAGAAGCTATTGATTACACACCATATGTTGGTTTAGATGCAAACTACGGTATTGTTGACACAGATACAGGTTCAAAAATCAGTTCTAAAGACTGGTCTTTATCTGCTGTATTAGGCGCTAGAACAGACCGTTTTGGTTTAGAAGCTTTCTATAACTTAGGTAAAGAAGAAGATAAAGGTGAAGTTTCTACACGTTTATCAAGCTGGGGTGTTGACGCATTAGTATTCCAAGACTTAGGTTGTTCTGGTCGTTGGGAATTAGTTGGTACTGCAGGTATTGCTGAATACAAATTAAGCAATGATACAGCTAATACAGATAAAGGCATGGGCGAAAGATTAGGTCTTGGTGTTCAATATGCTGTTTCTGAAAACACAACAGTAAGAGCTATGTATCGTCACGCTTGGATTCACGATTCTGTAGTTAACGATGTTGATGAATTCACAGTAGGTTTCAGATACGCTTTCTAATTAGATAGCAGTATCTAGTTACAAAAGGCCGCCGAGCAATCGACGGTCTTATTTTTTTAAATAGAAAAAAATTAAAACCGAAATTTGAAATGAATTATAAAGCTATGTGTTTAAAGAGAAAAATTTAAGATAGATAGAGATTTTAAAAAAATTAAAACCGAAATTTGAGATGAATAGAAGTCAATGTCCTGAGGCAAAAATTCTAGTGTACAAAAAGGTACATGAATTTTTGCCTACAGGCCTCCATTGACGATTAGGCACTCAAATTTCGGATTTTAATTTCCAGAAGACACGATACATCCCCCTACCCTCATGATACTTTCTCACCATAACAACCAAATCATCGGCTGAAATACCTTTGGGAGGACATTTCTTGGTATACCCTTTACATATGCTGTCTTCAGATAACTTGAAGTTCATCTGATAAGTACCATCTTCTTCAGGAATACTCTTGTAACATGTAACAGGGTACCAACGAGTGGATGTAAACTTGTCTCTAAAATAATTCATTAATTTTTTGTATAGGTACATAAAAAACGATACAATCGCCATACCTATGATAGTTCCTAATAGTAACATACGCATAACAATTTTAAAATTCTGGTAGCAATATATACGAAAAAAATCTTTTGTCAAACATTTTAAATTAACAATAAAAAGACTTTACAAACAAACAATAATGAGATAAGAAAACAAATGAGAGGGACAAATGGCAAACAACGGAATTAGTAATAAAAAATTGTTTATAATAGTGTTTTTAACACTAAACCTCTTGTTTATGTTTTATCAAACAAGCTTTTTTATCGGCAATCATGACTGGGATTGGGTAAAAGGAACCACCCAAATATTGAGCATGAACACCGGACTGTTTGAGGCAAGATTTTCCAAATTTATACTAAATGTCATATTATATGGCGGACAAATATTACCAATATTAAATAATATAACTGCTTTTGCACTGCTATCTCTTGGAGTGGTAATGCTAGTTGAATATTGGCAAATAAAAGAAACAAGCAACAAAATTATAATTGCGCTTATTCCCTGCATTATGCCATATATATTGGGCTGGATGTACTTTCCAATAAATATTATTGGTAATTTTATGAGCATACCATTGGTTATTGGTGGCTTAATGCTAATAGAAAAACAAAACAAAAAAAGTAATTTATACGCAATATTGAGCTTTATTGTGGCATTAGGAGTATATCCAAGCGTTGCCGAAACAATAATTATATGCTTTTTAGTAAAACAAATACTAGTGCCAAGCAACAGAAAGGAACTATTCAAAAAAAGCGCAGCAATACTAGTAACACTAATAATCTTTAAGCTACTAATTTATGTACTAAGCGCAACAGGAATAATCTATGCTTACCATTATAATATCCAAACTCCAAGCCTAAAAGATATATTTTTAAATTCATTCAATACATTAGGCGTGATAGTTAAACAATTTTATGTAACATTACCATTCTTTACATCAGGCTTAAAACTATGCGGATTGGGATTGATAATACTAGCAACAATCAAAACTATAAAAAACAAACAAAGTTTGATATTGTGGCTAATTGCCATTGTTACCACTGGTTTTACAAGCATATTATCTTATAATATAGAAGATACCGCATTTATGCCACGCATAAACTTTTATGGCGCAAACTTCTTATATGTAGGCGCAATAGCAATACTATTAACACAAAAAGGATTGTATAAAAACTTGGGCTATGCCTTGTCATTAATGATAGGATATATTGCTATAATATCAAATGTTGAGGCACAAAAAGTATGGGAACTAGGAAGAACTGCTGAGCTAAATTTAGCCACACGTATCAGCTCTCGCATAGAAGAAAATGCCAAAGTTCTCCCCCTAACCCCTGTTATTGCTGGCGAATACTCTCTAAGACAAAAATATTATAACACTCCATACGATATAAATAGCCCATATATCTTAGAACGCTCATTCGTAGTAAGACATATTCCATCTGGAGTATATAATTTTTATGCTCCCAATAAGCTATTTTATTCTACATCTCAAATAAGAAACCTAAAGCCAGAAATGTATTCTTTCTTACTAAATTCCAACACGGCTTACCCTAGCACAAACTCAATATATTTAGATGATGAATATGCCATTATATTATTAACAAAAGACGGCATAAGAGCTATACAAGCCCAATTACCTAAATAAAAAATTTTCTCCAGCACTTGATTTTTTATTAACTCCCTAACTACATAAGAGTTATAAGGAGAAAAGAAATGAATATAGAAAAATTTACAGTTAAAAGCCAAGAAGTAATTAAAAACTCAATAGATAGTGCTATAAAACAAGCTAATCAGTTTGTAACTCCACTACATCTATTAAATGCCATATTAGAAGAAAATGACCCCACAATAGAAAACCTAATCACAGAAAGTGGCGGTAAATTAAACGTATTAAAAACCTCAACTAGCGAAGAATTAAAAAAACTCCCTTCCGTTAGTGGAGAAAATATCCAAAGCTCAATGTCACAAGAATATAGCAAATTACTATTAGAGGCTGAAAGTTTTGCTAATAAAAATAATGATAAATACGTAACATTAGAACGCTTATTACAAGTATTGGCTCAAAGCTCTGGCAATAAAGCCTCTGAATTACTAAAGTCTGCAGGTGTAAATGCCACCAAATTAAATCAAGCTGTAACAAAATATCGCTCAGGAAGATTGGCCGATAGTGAAACTGCCGAAGATACTTTTGAAAGCCTAAAAAAATTCACAATAGACCTAACCGCTCGAGCAAAAGATGGTAAACTAGACCCCGTAATTGGAAGAGATGCCGAAATAAGACGCACAATCCAAGTACTATCTCGCCGAACAAAAAACAACCCAGTACTAATCGGCGAACCAGGTGTTGGTAAAACCGCCATCGTTGAAGGTCTAGCTATGCGCATTATCAATAATGATGTACCAGAAAGCCTAAAGAAAAAACGCCTGCTTGCGCTTGATATGGGCGCATTAATTGCCGGTGCAAAATATAGAGGAGAGTTTGAAGAACGCTTAAAATCTGTCTTAAAAGAAATTGAACAAGCAAGCGGTAACATCATTTTATTTATTGATGAAATGCACACAATCGTAGGCGCAGGCGCAAACGAAGGCTCAATGGATGCCTCAAATTTGCTAAAGCCAGCATTAGCAAGAGGTGAATTACATTGTGTTGGCGCCACAACATTAAACGAATATAAAAAATATGTAGAAAAAGATACAGCTCTCGCCCGCCGTTTCCAACCAGTATATGTTGATGAGCCAGATGTAGAAGAAACAATAACCATACTCCGTGGTATTAAAGAAAAATTTGAACTGCACCACGGTGTACGCATCTCTGATAGTGCTTTAGTATCTGCTTCTGTTTTGGCTAATCGTTATATATCAGATAGATATATGCCAGATAAAGCTATAGATTTGATGGATGAAGCTTCATCATCACTAAGAATGGCTATTGACTCAAAGCCCGAAGAACTAGATACACTAGACCGCAAAGTTATGCAGTTAAAAATAGAAAAAGAAGCTCTAAAAAAAGAAAAAGATGAGCATTCAAAAAATCGCCTAAACGATATAGAAAAAGAATTAGCAAATTTAGAAGAACAAGCTAAAAGCTTAAATGCAAAATGGCATCAAGAAAAAGACGATTTGCAAAAAATCACTGAAATCAAAGATAAATTAGATAAAGCTAAAAGTGAAGTTCAAATAGCTGAACGTAATGGCGCTTATGAAAGAGCTGGCGAACTGCAATATGGTATAATCCCAAAGCTCACAATTGAACTAGAAGAATTAGAAAAAAATACCAAAAAGAAAGAGCAACAAACAGTGCTACCAGAAGATATTGCTAAAGTTGTATCTAAATGGACTGGCATACCAACCGATAAAATGCTCTCTTCAGAAATAGAAAAACTTTTAACCTTAGAAGATCACCTAAAACAAAGAGTTATCGGACAAAATGAAGCAGTATCTGCTGTTGCCAATGCCGTAAGACGCTCTCGTTCAGGTATTTCTAACCCTAATCAACCAATTGGCTCATTCATGTTCTTAGGGCCAACCGGTGTAGGCAAAACAGAATTATCAAAAAGCTTAGCCGAATTTTTGTTTGATGATGAAAATGCTATGCTGAGAGTTGATATGTCTGAATATATGGAAAAACACTCAGTATCACGCTTAATCGGCTCCCCTCCAGGATATGTTGGTTATGATGAAGGTGGAATATTAACCGAAAGCGTACGCCGTCGTCCATATCAAGTAATCTTGTTTGATGAGGTTGAAAAAGCCCACCCAGATGTGTTTAATATCTTGTTGCAAGTACTAGATGATGGCAGACTTACAGATAGCAAAGGAAGAACAGTAGATTTCAAAAATACTATTATCATTATGACATCTAACTTAGGTGCAGAATATCTTGTAAATACAAAAGAAAGCTTTGAAAAACAAACAGAATTAGTCTTAGCCACCTTAAAACAAGCATTTAGACCTGAGTTTATCAACCGTATAGATGATATTGTAATCTTCAAACGCCTAACCAAAGATGATATTAAACAAATAAGTTGCTTAAATATGGCAAATATCGAAAAACGCTTATCTGACCGAAATATCAAATTAAGCTTTACACAACTTGCAACTGATTGGATTGTTGATAACGGCTATGATGAAGTATACGGCGCAAGACCACTCAAACGCTTACTCAAAAAAGAACTAGAAAATAAATTAGCATTCTCACTACTCGCTGGAGAAATTACAGATAACCAAACAGTGTGTATAGATGTTAATGAAACCGGACTAGTTATAAAGAAATAATAAAAGGATGTATAAAATAAACCATCAATGGCTTTGAGCAGTAGAAATGAAAATTTTGTGAAATAACTCTGGATGTCCT
>JAZQTW010000050.1:0-9608 GCA_045630985.1 Alphaproteobacteria bacterium | reverse complement strand
TATGCTTTTGATGAAACAGAAAAACCTTTAAAAAGAAAAATGATTGGCATTAAAGGTGAAGCTAAAAGATTCAAAACTACAAAAGATAATTATGACTTCGCTACAGCAGTATACAAATCTGCAAAAGAGATTTATGATGTTACAGTAATGACTATTAGAGGTGTCGGACAAATGGTTTCAGGTAAACGCTCTAGTGATGAAGTTGGCGGAATAATCAGAATAGCTGAAATGTCTGGAGATATATCTAAAGCAAGGGGGTTTGTGGATTTTCTATCTTTTATGGCTTTATTATCAATAAATTTAGGATTAATAAATTTATTCCCAATCCCATTACTTGATGGTGGACATGTTGTAATTTATCTGTTAGAGATAGTATCAGGACGTGAACTTAATACAAAAATCAAAGATTTTTTATTTAAGGTTGGGCTTGGTTTTATTTTATTTTTAATGCTTTTCGCTACATGGAATGACATTAAACATTTAATAATTAGATGGTTTGAATAACTTGTAAGGATTTAAAAATGAAAGTTAAATTGGCTGGTATTTCGTTGTTAGCATTAGCTATGTATTCAGAAGCTTTTGCTCAAACATCTATTAACAACATAAATATAAGCGGACTCAAGAGAGTTGAACGAGAGACAGCTCTTTCTTACGCTAACATTGATACTAATAAAGTTATATCAACAGAGGATTTGAATGCCGCTTTAAAAAGGTTGTATAATACAGGATTGTTTAGTGATATCAGTTTTGATACAAAGGGTAACACCTTAAATATAAATGTTGTAGAGAATCCAATTATTGGGATTAGAGCATTTGATGGAAATGATAAAATTGATGACAAAATATTAGAGTCTGAAGTTCAATCAGCTCCTCGCTCTGTATTTAGTAAAGCTAAAGCCCAACAGGATGTTCAGCGTATTTTAGATGTATATAAAAGAGCTGGTAGATATGGAGTATCTGTTGAACCTAAAATAATAAAAAAACCAGAGAATCGTGTTGATTTAATTTTTGAAATTGAGGAAGGCCCTGAAGCAAAAATAGATACTATCAATTTTATTGGTAACAAACATTATACAGGTAAAGACTTACAAAACGAAATTATGAGTAAAGAAAGTCGTTGGTATAGATTATTTTCTAGTGCAGAAAATTTTGATAGAGAAAAAATGAACTATGACCAAGAGCTTTTAAGACGTTTTTATAATCGTCATGGTTATGCTGACTTTGCTGTTATTTCAGCAATTGCAGAATTATCACGCGATAAAACATCTTTTGTTTTAACATTCACAATAGATGAAGGCAAAAGATATACTGTTAATAATATTTCTATCAATTCCAATGTTTCTGATGTTGATGCTAAAGAATGGTACAAATATGTAACGTTTAACAATGGAGACTGGTACAACTCTGATGAAATTGAAAAAACTGTCAATGCTTTAACAGAGGAATTAGCTAGAAAAGGTTTTGTTTTTGTAGAAGTTGTTCCCAATATTCATAAAGATAGAGAAACAGGTAAGCTGAGTGTTGTTTTTGATATTAATGAGAATGCTAAAGTTTTTGTTAACAGAATTAATATCACAGGTAATACTAGAACCCTTGATGAAGTAATTCGCCGAGAATTTAGATTAGCTGAAGGCAACGTATTTAATGTTGCTAAGATTAAAGAATCTAGAAGAAATGTTGAGCGTTTAAACTACTTTAGCAAAGTTGATATAGATTCAGAAAGAGTTGATTATGATAAGGCTGATATTAACGTTGAAGTAGAAGAAAAATCTACAGGTTACTTCAATGTAGGTGTTGGTTATTCTACAGTAAACGGAGCTTTAGTAAGAGCTGGTGTTACTGAGAACAACTTCCTAGGAAAAGGACAACAAGTTAGCTTAAATGCAGGCGTATCTCAACGTTCTACAGATTACAGCTTTAGCTTTACTGAGCCTTATTTCTTAGATAGAAGATTGAGCGCTGGTACAGATTTATTCTACCAAACAGAAGATTACCAAGATGAGAGTAACTATGATATGGATACAATGGGTGCTCGAATCCGTTTTGGTTGGAACTACACGGACGATTTAACACAATATGTACGTTATACATTAAAACAAGATAAGATTAAAAATGTTAGCAGCGCTTCAAAGTATATTCAGAGCGAAGAAGGTAATGCTGTAGATTCAGTTATTGGTCAAACTCTTGTTTATGATAAGCGCGATAGTATAATAAAACCTCGTGAAGGTTATTACCTATCATTTGGTAATGATGTATCTGGTTTAGGTGGTGATGATAAATACTTAAAATTTGATGCAAAAGCATATAAATTCTACACTCTAAATGATCACTACACATTCAAATTCTTCATCAACGGTGGATATGTTACTGGCTACGGAGATGAAGATGTAAGATTGTCCCAAAGATACTTCTTAGGTGGAAACACAATGCGTGGATTTGAAACTGGCGGTATAAGCGCTAGAGATAAGAACACCAAAGATGCATTAGGTGGCAACTGGATGTTATGGGGTGGTGCTGAAGTTGCATTCCCATTAGGTTTGGATGAATTAGGCATCAGAGGTAGAACCTTTGTTGATATTGGTACAACAGGTAAGCCTGACAATATAGATACATCTGATGTTGACTATTCTTCTTCTCCACGTGTATCTGTAGGTTTTGGTTTCGAATGGACTTCTCCAATGGGTAAAATTGATATCGACTTTGGTTTCCCAATTGTTAAAGAAGACTATGATGAAACAGAAGTATTCCGCTTGAACTTTGGTACAAGTTTATAACAGGAGATAAAAAATGGCTGATAAGGTTTTTTATAAAAATAATGGACCTATGACTATTAAAGAAATAGCTGAAGTAACAGGTGCTGAAATTATTACTGCAGGTTTTGATAATGAGCAAATAGAAAATATTTGCTCTATTGAAACAGCTTCTAATACTGATCTTTGTTTCTTTTATGATAAAAAAAACAAAGCTAAAGCAGCTGAAATAAAAGCAAAATCATGCGTAACAACAAAAGAATTAGCAGGATTGATACCTGAAGGGGTTATCGTTCTTACCGCAGAAAATCCTAAAAATTCTTTTATATCATTATTAGATGTTTTTTATGGTGAAAAATTCCCTGATGCAAAAATAGAATCTACTGCTAAAATTTCACCAACAGCTGTTATTGGTAAAGATTGTTATATTGGCCATAATGTTGTTATAGAGGATGATGTTGTTATTGGTGAAAACTGCATAATAGAACATAATGTTGTTATTTCTCACGGATGTAAAATTGGCAACAATTGCCGAATTGCAAACAATGCAAGTATTGCATATTGCCTAATGGGAAATGACTGCTATATTTATACAGGTGCAAGAATTGGCCATGATGGTTTTGGTTTTTCTGTGGTTAATGGAAGACATAAAAGAATTGCTCAGATTGGTCGAGTTATCATAGGAAATGATGTGGAAGTTGGCGCTAACTCTTGTATTGACAGAGGAGCTCTTGATGATACTATCATAGGAGATGGAACTCGCATTGATAATCTTGTACAAGTTGCACACAATGTTGTTCTTGGCAAATGCTGTATTTTAGTATCTCAAACAGGTATTGCGGGTAGTTGTAAATTTGGCGATTACGTTGTTTGTGGTGGTCAAACAGGATTTGCGGATCACCTAAATATAGGTAGCGGTGCTCAAATTGCAGCTCAATCTGGAGTTATGAGAGATATTGAACCAGGAGCAATTGTGATGGGTACACCAACAGTTCCATTTAAAGATTTCATGCGTCAAGTCGCATTTTTACAAAAAAACAGCAAGAAATAACTAAGGAGTTTATGAATGTCAGAAAACGTAAAAGTATATAATATTGAAGAAATTTTGAAAATTTTACCTCACAGATATCCATTTTTGTTATTAGATCGTCTAGAAGTTGAGGTTCCTGGCGAAAAAGGTATTGGCATTAAAAATGTTACAATGAATGAAGAATTTTTCCAAGGACACTTTCCTAATAACCCTGTAATGCCTGGCGTTTTACAAATTGAGGCAATGGCTCAAACAGCTGGTGCGGTTGTTATTGCTCAAGATGAAAACTATGCCGATACTACAAAAAACGTTTTGTTTATGGCTATTGATGGCGTAAAATTTAGAAAACAAGTTAAGCCTGGCGATCAACTTAGAATGCATGTTGAAAGAATCAAAGCTCGTCGCAATATATTTGTGTTCAAAGCTGTAGCAATGGTTGATGAACAAATTGCTTGTGAAGCTGAATTAACAGCAATGATTGTAGGTTAATCTTACAAATCTGATATTTAGTATTGAAAAAATCAGAGATAGGAGTTATCTTATCTCTGATTTTTTGAGGTAAATATATGTTTAATGTAAATAAAATAAGACAAGATTTTCCCATTTTAAGTACTTTAGTTAAAGGGAAACGCAATACATTTTTAGACACAGCAGCTTCAGCACAGAAACCTAAAGCTGTAATTGATTGTATGCAAAAAATTTATCTGGAAGAATATGCGAATGTTCACAGAGGTAGTTATTTTTTATCCGAACAAATTACTGAAAAATATGAAACATCAAGAAAACTCATCGCCAATTTTATAAATGCAAAAAAAGAACAGGAAATCATTTTTACACGAAATGCGACTGAAGGAATAAATCTTGTTGCCTCATCTTGGGGCATTAACAACCTTAAAGAAGGCGATGAAATACTTTTATCTAGAGCTGAACATCATGCAAATCTAGTAACATGGCAACAAACAGCTAAAAAAACTGGAGCGAATCTAGTTTATTTTGATTTAGATGATGATGGTAATTTTGTTTTAGAATATTTTACTAAAAAACTTTCCTCAAAAACAAAAATTGTTGCAACTACAGCAATGTCAAATGTTTTTGGAACGATATTTCCTATAGAAGTTATATGTAAAGAAGCTCACAAATATGGCGCTTTAGTTTTGATTGATGCATGTCAGTATGCTGTACATAAAAAAATTGACGTACAAACTTTTGATTGTGATTTTTTAGTTTTTTCTGGTCATAAACTATATGGTCCTACTGGTATTGGTGTATTATATTCTAAATATGATTTATTATTAAATATGCATCCCTATCAATATGGTGGAGATATGATTAAAAATGTTTCTTATAATGACACATCTTTTGCTTTACCTCCTGCAAAATTTGAAGCTGGAACTCCTGCAATTGTTCAAGCAATAGGTTTAGGTTGCGCAATAGATTATCTATCACAATTTGATTTTAAGGATATAGAAAAAGCTGAAAAAGAATTAACTGAATATACTACTAATAGATTAATTGAAATTGAAGGGCTAAAAATCTATGGAAACAATAAGAATAAAGGTGGAGTGTTCACTTTTTCATTAGATAATATGCATCCCCAAGATTTAGCTTTTATTTTAGCCCAAGAAGGTGTAGCAATAAGGACCGGCCATTTTTGCGCTGAACCTTTAGTTAAATCGCTTGGTCACAATTCTTTATCTAGGGCTTCTCTTGGACTATATTCATCAAAAGAAGATATTGATATATTGATAAATTCGATATATAAGGCTAAAAAACTTTTTGGTTAGAAGAATAATGATGACTAATGATACTGTTTTAGAAATTGATGACAACGAAGCTCAATTATTGCAAGCAATGTCTATTGATGATGAATTGCCTGTTTATAAGGCATATGCAGGTTCCAAGCTAAGTAATGGCGAAAATATAGCAAAAATGTTTGATATCGTTGAAGCTATAAAAACTGTATATGACCCAGAAATTCCAATAAACATTTATGATTTGGGCTTAATCTATAAAATAGATCAAAAAGATACTGGTGATGTGCATATTGATATGTCGCTAACCGCACCGGGATGTCCAGTAGCAGGTATTTTACCGCAACAAGTGGCAGATGCCATTGCTTCAATTGTTGGTATTGGCTTAGTGGAAGTAGAAATTGTTTGGGAACCTGCATGGACAATTGATAGGCTTAGCGAAGATGCACGAATGATTTTAGAAATGCTATAAATTTATAAAGGACAAAAGTGCATGAGTATTGATGATTTAATTGATGACTTCTCCTTCTTGGACAATTGGGAAGATAAATATAAATACTTAATAGAACTAGGTAATAAACTCCCTCGTCTTGAAGATGATAACAAAAAAGATGAGTGGAAAGTTCTTGGCTGTCAATCACAAGTATGGATTATTCCAACTTTTTCAGATAATAGCGTGACATTTGTTGGTGATAGTGATGCAATTATCGTGCGAGGCATAATTGCTATTGTTTTAGAAATTTTTAAAGATAAAACT
This sequence comes from Alphaproteobacteria bacterium, assembly GCA_045630985.1. Taxonomy (GTDB): domain Bacteria; phylum Pseudomonadota; class Alphaproteobacteria; order RF32; family CAG-239; genus CAG-267. Next base: position 3,320 of record JAZQTW010000050.1, on the reverse strand, counting down.
GCACAAGAAATATTAAGTATTGATGTTGAAAAAATTTTTGATAAACTAGGTTTAAGAGAGCATATAACATCTAATAGGCGAAGTGGTATGCTTTCTATGGTTGATAAAATAAAATATTATGCATCACAAGCATCTTTGTAGGAAGGTATCATGAATATTCACGAGTATCAAGCAAAAAAAATCTTCAAAAAATTTGGTATTAATGTACCTCTTGGTTTGATTGCTTATACTCCATTAGAAGCAAAATACGCGGCAACTCAAGTTTCAGAAAATGGTCCATGGGTAGTTAAAGCTCAAATTCAATCAGGTTCTCGTGATTTAGGAAAATTCTATGATAAAAGAGCAGGAAGAAAAGGGGGAATTAGACTATCCAAAACAATAGAAGAAGTCTTTATAAATGCTGATGAAATGCTGGAAAATCTGTTGATAACAAATCAAACAGGTAAAAAGGGACGTCTTGTTAGTAGGATATATGTAGAAGAATTTATTAAAGTTGTGGAGAAATTTTATATAGGACTCGTTGTTGATTGGGTATCAGCATCAACAGTGCTTCTAGTTTCCCCAATTACAAATAAAAACGATGATAATATTGTAGACATGTTTTCTACATATCCTGAAAATGTTTTAAAGATGGACATTGGTTTACAAAAAGAAATAACATCGGAACAATTAAAAGATATAAAAGAATTTATGGCTACAGGTATTGATGGAAGAAAACTTAAAGGTTTTATCAATAAAATGTTGAAATTATTTTATAGTTATGATGCAACTATGTTAGAAATCAACCCCATTGGCATTGATAAAAACGGAGAGATTTGGGCTCTAGATGCCAGAATAATTTTTGATAATAATGCATTATACAGACATAAAGAGATATTAAAACTAGTAGATGAAGCAGAAATTGAAGAAAGGGAATTGATTGCATCTAAGTTTGGTTTTCAATATAGAGAGTTGGAGAGTGGTATAGGCATCATTTCTAATGGAGATGGCTTTGCTCTTAATATAATTAATGAAGCACAAAAAATTGGATTAAACACTGCCTGTTTTTTAAACCTCAAAGGAGGTGTTGATAGAGATAAAATTGCAGCTAGTATAAAATTAATTATGACGAATCCGCGCGTTGATGGAATATTTATTAATATTTTAGGTGGTTTTTTACGGTGCAATTTAATAGCTGATGGAATTATAACGGTTGCGGATGATTTGGGATTAAACATACCTCTTGTTGCACGTTTTGAAGGTACAAATAAAGATGATGCAACTAATATTTTGCAAAAATCTGGTTTAGATTTACATATTGCAAAAAATACTAAGGATGGTTTATTGATGTTAAGGGATGCAATTGAGGAGGACTTGTAATGTCTATTTTAATTGATAAAAAAACAAAGGTAATTGTTCAAGGTATTACAGGCACTCAGGCTTCTTTCCATATTCAAAGAGCAATAAAATATGGCACAAATATTGTAGCTGGAGTTGTTCCCAATAAAAAGGAATCTTCATATTTAGGTATTCCTTTATTTTCAACTGTAAAAGAAGCTAAAAAGAAAACAGAGGCAACAGCATCTATAATATTTGTTCCTGCAAATTTTGCTAAAAGTGCTATTTTAGAAGCAATTGATGCTGAAATTGAAACTGTAGTCATTATTACCTCAGGAATACCTGTCAGTGATATGATGGAGGTGAAACAGGCTCTACAAAAATCAAAAACATTACTTATTGGCCCCAACACTCCTGGGGTTATGACTCCTAAACAGGCTTATTTAGGGATTTTTCCTGATGATATACAAAACTCTGGTAATATCGGAGTTATATCAAGATCATCTACTTTAACATATGAGGCGATACATGAAATTAATAGTATTGGATTAGGAGAATCTACTATAGTCGGATTGGGTGATGATTTTGTTATTGGTTCAGGTTTTAATAAGATAATAGAAAAATTTAATGATGATAAAAAAACAAAAGCCATTGTTTTGCTTGGAGGCATAAGAGGAAATTATGAAATTGATGCTTCTATATTTTATAAAAAACTAAAAAAGAAGAAGCCTATTATTGCTCTTATCGTTAATGATGCTGCTTCTATTTATGAGGAATGTAGTGTTGCCTCAGAGATAATTTGTAGTGGCATAACATCTGTAAAAGAAAAAAAAGAGCTTTTAATTGAAGCAGGAATGATTGTTGTTGATAGCATGTCTCAACTAAAAGAAGAACTACTTAAGCTATGAAAAAATGGATAAATTTATTAATTAAAATAATCCTACCACCTAGATGTTTGCATTGTGGCAAAGTTATATCTAATGATGATTGCCTGTGTTCTGAGTGTTTTAATAAAATATCTTTCATAACAAAACCATATTGTATACACTGCGGTACCCCTCTATTAAACAAATCTATTAGCGATTTATATTGTGCCACTTGCTTAAATAGAAAAGATAGTTTGCGATATTCTCGTTCTGCCGTTATATATGATGAATTTTCTAAAAAATTAATTCTTGATTTTAAGTTTTTTGACCATATAGAAAATAAAAAGCTTTTAGCTAATTGGATGTTTTTAGCTGGAAAAGATATTTTTGATTCAGATGTTGATGTGATAATACCTGTTCCTTTACATTATACACGTTTATTGAAAAGAAAATACAATCAATCTGCCATTTTATCTTCAGAACTATCAAAACTAACAAATATACCTGTAGATTATAAATCTCTTATAAAGTCAAAAGTAACACAACCTCAAGCAGAATGTTCTGGTAAAACGAGAATGAAAAACATAAAAAATGCATTTACCGTTAAATATCCAAAAAATATTAAAGGAAAACGAGTTCTATTAATTGATGATGTATATACAACTGGATCAACTTTAAGGGAATGTGCAAAAATTTTAACTAAAGCTGGTGCTAAATCTGTTGATTCTTTAACTATTGCAAAGGTATGCTAAAAAAGGAGCTATAATAAGCTCCTTTTTTATTTTGATAAAGATAATAGTTTAGAATACTTTCTTAATATACACTCAGCAATTCCAGCTAATTCTTTTTTTTGCTCATGGTAATACCTATACTCACCAACTAGCATGTCAGCTGTTAACTCAAAAACATCGCCACTAAAATCTTTTAAGCAATGCTTATTGCCTTTTACATCCACAATGCTTTGACGAATTTCTTCTGTTGCTTCATCTATATTATCTTTTTCTTCTACCATATTATCCTCAACTATTCAATATCTATAGATAGCCATTTATCTTTAGTTTCTTTATATTTAGCATCTGCATCATATAAATCAACATTTAAATTTAGGTCTTTTGCGGTTAATTTACCCATAGATTG
>JAZQTW010000049.1:0-15633 GCA_045630985.1 Alphaproteobacteria bacterium | reverse complement strand
GTGCGGAAATCGCTCGCACCCTGTACGAAATTTGTGTCGGATACCGAGTTTATCAGCTTATAAAAACTCGACTTGAAGAATGAAAGTGTACTGCTTTCGTGGCGTTCTGCCTGGTAAGCCGCAACGCGGTCAAGCTCGGGCACTTCGTCAAGTCTTTTTACCATATATGCAACAACTTCGGGTCTCTGCTGAAGGTCTGCATCAATAAGGCATACAAGCTCGCCCTTTGCGTGCTCAATGCCTGCGTACATTGCTGCCTCTTTACCGAAGTTGCGCGAGAAGCTGACAATGCGGATGTTGCCGTCAGCCTCAGCGTGAAGTCTTTTAAGCTCACCGAGCGTATTATCTTTTGAGCCGTCGTTTACAAAAACGAGAGAACTTTTGTCTGAAATTAGGTTGTCTTTGATAAGAGATAATCTAACTTTTTCTAATGTTTTAATTGTTTGAGGAAGGACATCTTCTTCATTAAAACAAGGAACTATAATAGATAAATTAGCGATATTTTTCATGGCATTACTCGATAAAAAGTTATAATTTATTACCTTTTATCATAAAAATGTAAGTTTTTTATTAACGATAAATTATTAGCGGTGCAATTGTATTATTTTATCTTTAAATTCTTGTAATGATTGAGGATGATAGATGATAATAATAAAATCATTTTTTATGAATATAGAATTTTTGTGTGGCCATGGTTGAGCATGGTTTATAAAAAAGTCATACACATCAGGTGTTATATCTGATGGCAAAATAGTTATATCGTGGTTTATGTATTTAAAAGGTGAGTAGAACTCTAATAATCTTGTACCTTGCCAGTTGGCTAGGTATGGTAAAGATAGCAAGAAAACATCGTCTTTTTCGTGGTTGTGGTTGTAATAGTTTGGTCGGAGTGAGATGTCTCCTATTTGGTAATAACGGTATTTAGTTTTTGGGTTAAAGTTAGGATGGTTTTCTACTCGTTCTATAACTCTATCTAGTATTTGTATCTCCGAATCGAAACCTTGTTTCCATATTTTGAGAGCATGGTAGTCATTTAAGATGTTTAGAGGTATTAATATCAGCATAAATATTAGAGCAAGGCTTTGTGATAATTTGTGTTTTGAATGTAATAATAGTGATAAGAAAAATGCATATAAAAATGCATAGCCATAAAAGTCTATTCTTGATACATATTCTGTATGAGGAACAACAAGAAATGTTGTGAGAGCTGTAGACCAGATTATGCCTATTGTAAATAGTAGGGTTAAGGCCTTTTGTTTAATTGTTTTTGGTGTGAATAAGCTCATTATTATTGCAGATAAACTCATTATGAATAGAGTTATTTTATAACCTTTTCCCATAAATGGTTGTGAAACAAAGAATTGAGAAAAAGATATTTTTAAGCTTGATAAAAATTTTTGAGGCATATCTTTTATAGGAGAAAGCTCTAGGTTATAGACGTTATCTGGAGTAATAAAAACTAGAGTTATTTTATATAATATTACAGCAACGATAAGGTTTAATATGGTATATTTGAGAGTGTTAAATATATCTTTGATTGATTTTTTTTCATATAAATAAGATATAATTACTTTTCCAGCCATACAAACAGCGTAAGTATTGATAATTGGGGGATAGCCTCCTAATGTGAGGTAAAAGCAAAGTACGGCAATTGTTGAGAGTGTTATTTTGTTTGCTGATTGGTTGATAAATGATGATATGTATAAACCGAGAATAGCTACAAACACCCATAGTAAGCAACTAATTGTGATGAATGTGAAATATAGCCAAGATAGGGTATATGGTTGTGTTGAAAAAAAGGCTATAAATAATATGTAGTTTAAGCGTGATTGGGGTATATTCCAATATTTTGCTAATAACCAAAGTCCTAGTGTTAGAAATAAAAAGCCGATTAGGTTATTTAGTATAGGGAGTATTTGTCCGTTTGTTAAGATGAAATGAGGGATGAATTGAGTGAATCTTCCTTCAAATAGGCCGGAATTTAAGAATAATTGCTCTTTTACAAATTTTACATCATGGTTTCCCCACATAAAATTTAAGCTATGAAATAAAAAGGCAAGATTTATAATTATATAGCTTATTAGTACGGAACTAATATCTGTTTTGTTGAATGAAAATGCAGAATTAGGGAACAGTTTTTTCATGAATATTACCTTGATAAGAGGTTGAATTGTTGTTTGAATGATTGTTTCATTTCATCGTTCATAATAACTAAAATATGGCTGTTATCTATGTATATGGAATCTTGGTTTGGCCAAGTTTTGATTTTGTTAGAAATAAAGTCATTGAAATTATTGTCTAAGTTTTGAGGTGATAGGTTGTTGCTATTTGCTACAAAGTCATATGTGGTGTAAAAGTTGTAGTATTCTTGAGCAACCCAAAAACGAGTGAAAGGTGTGTTTAATGTGTAGTATCCATATTTTTCTAATGTATTTGGAGTGTAGTATTTAGGTCTTAGAGATATTTCTCCAATTTGTAACAGGCTATATGCTTTTTGAGAATTAAATTTCGGGTGAGAATGTATTCGTGTAATAATTCTATCTGTTAACATATTTTCAGCTTTAAAGCCTAAGAGAGATGTTTTGCAAAAAGTATAATTGGTATTTAGGTTTAACCAAAGTAGAATGATTGATAGGGTAAATACAATATTTTTATAAATGTATTTCTTTTTGTTGTCTAGATAAAATAGAGAGAACAATAATAGTGTTGGCATAGAATAAAAGTCTGTTCGCACCATAAAATCGATAGGGTCAAATTGCGCAAAGTAGTTATCTGAAGTTTTATTAGTTAAGAATGCTGAAAATTTTATGCAAATAAGTAATATTAAGATGAGAGTTGTATGTATTAATTTTGTTTGATTTTTTTTTGCGCATAAGATGTAATTGATTGCAAATAAGATAAAAATTGCAAACGATGTTAGTTTGAATAATGCATTAAAGAAAGGTAATGGTTGTAATAAGCTTAAAATAGATGTTGCAACTGTTTGAGGAAGTTTACTTGCTAAATTAGCTAGTCCTATTGTGCTATTGTTATAGAGGGTTAGCATTAAATTGTTATTTTGTAAGTATATATAAATTACCTTTAGTAATATAAGAGATGTTATGGCGCTTATAATAAAAGGTATAAATTTTATTATATTTGTTTTTAGGTTGAGTAAGGTTGAGTTGTTTAACTGTATAAATAGTAGGCAAGAAATTGTGACATACATATTTATTGATGCAGGGTATCCGCCAATCGCAAGTAATAATAAAATAGTGCCAATTAGAGTGTTTATGATTTTGTGTTCTTTAGTTGCTTTTTGAATGAAAATGATTGATAGGGTTATAATTAAAGGCCAGATTAATTGACTTAAGCATATAAATTGAAAATATAATATTTCTATAATATAGGGTAGTGTTATAGCTGAGAGAAGTATTATATTTGATGCAAAGCTTTTAGTGTTAAAGCTAAAAACCTTTGTTGTTAGTAGAACTATGCTAAATGAGTATAGTAAAAATCCAAATATAATATTTAATATTGGCAATATGTTGCCATCAAAAAGCAAGTTTATGAAGATATATTGGCTAAATCGACCTTCAATTAGACCAGATTTTAGAGAGCTACCAGCTAGTAAAGGCATCCAATCGTGGTTTCCCCAGATGAAATTAAATAATAGCGGAGCAAAGTTTAAGCATAAAACAAGTGTGGCAATAATCCATGTTGATATTGCGTTTTTAGATAGTTTGAATGTTTTTGTTAAACTTGACATGTTGTATTTTTCCGTATACCTTTTGGTGTAGTTTAGGATATAAAAGTATAAGATATAGTAAATTTTTTTTGGTGTTTTTTATGAAAAGATTATTTGTTTTTTTGTTTGTCGTTTTATCTTTTAGTGTGAATGCAGAGGAGCTTATTGTTAAAAATAAGGTGTCTTATCTTGTTGATGTGGCAAAAACTATAGAACAAAAACAAAAAGGGTTGATGTTTGTTAAAGAATTGCCCTCAAATAAAGGAATGTTATTTGATGTTAGAGATGATAAGAATGTTAGTATGTGGATGAAAAACACATATATTCCATTAGATATGATTTTTTTGAGTTGTGATTTTGCGGTGGTAGATGTTTATAAAAATGCACAACCCTATTCTTTAGAAAGCATTGGAAGCGATACGGATTTTTGTTTTGTTTTAGAAGTTAATGGTGGAGATTTTGATAAATATGAATTAAAGTTAGGGGATAGGTTTGGGTTTGAGGAATAAAAAAATACGGGTTGTGTAACCCGTATTTTTAATCTTTGTGACGGAAGGTGATACGTCCTTTAGTTAAATCATAAGGAGTCATTTCTATATCAACTTTATCGCCTACCATAACACGAATGCGAAATTTACGCATTTTACCAGCGGTATGTGCTAAAATTTCTACTCCATTTTCAAGTTTAACTCTAAACATTGCATTTGGTAGTTTTTCAATAACATCGCCAGTAAATTCAAGTAGTTCTTCTTTACTCATATAAAATTCCTTAATATGTTTTTTTTGCTATATATACTGTAAAATATTATTTTACAAGCTTTTTTTGATGTTTTTGTCGAGGAATTGCAATTTGGAATGTTGATCCCACATTTTCTTGACTTGTAACCTCTATTTCTGCATTAAGTTTTAGTGTTAAATCTTTAACAATAGCTAAACCCAATCCTGTTCCTTTTTTCTCGGGGAAGTTAGATGTTGAATAGAATGGTTCAAAAATGTGTTGAATATCTTTTTGGGGTATTCCACATCCATTGTCTTTGATAGAGATTAGAATATCTTCTTTGTTGGTGTTTGTTTTTATTTCTAACTCTCCGCCTGTTGGCATAGCATTAATTGCATTTTGTACTAGATTTAAGATTATCATTTTGAAATCTGTTTCATTTCCATAGATTGTTTCTTTTGTGTTAGAGAAGTTTTTGATTAAAATGATGCCTTTGCTCTTAATTTCGTAATCTAGCAGGGATAAAATATCAGAAATACTTGATGTTATGTTGAATGTAAGTTCATTTTGTTCTGAATTTCTAGATATTTTTAGCAATCTTTCAGGAACTTTAATACATTCTTTTATTTGTGAAGATATCATTTCTAGATATTGTTTTTCTGGAGTTTCTTTGTTCTCATCTTGGTAATATTTTTGCAAAAGTCCATCTAATATCATGTTTATTGCGCCAAGGTTGTTTTTCATTTCGTGAGCAATAGATGTAGCTAAGAAACCAAGAGAGGATATTTTTTGTTGGTGAGAATAGTTTATGTTTTCGCTCAGGTCACGAATAGACTCTACAATGCTATATTTACCATTAATGTTAATGCGAGCGCTGTTTATAGATAGCGGCCTATTATTTACACTATGAATAAGTCTTAAGTTAGTTGATTTTGATTTTTTCAACTCTTTTAGCGGACAAATATATTGTGAGTTATTGCAAGGGGCAGAAGCATTATTGCAATATGCGCCATAGCATTTATCTGATTTGTAGAAGTATTTTTGCTTTATTTGCTCATTGTAGGTTTTGTTGGATAGTAAAATGTTGTAGTCTTCGTCAATAATTCTCACAGCATCAGGAATTGCATCAATCAGATTTTGTAAGAATGTCTCTTTTTCTTTTATTTCTTTAATTTTTTCTTCAATGCTATTTAACATGAAATTGATAGTATAGCTAAGAGTATCAAACTCATCTGAAAATCTACCTTTTTTAATTTTTAAGCGATTGCTAAAGTCGCCGTTTGCCACGGCAATGGATAAGATTGTTAATCGGCTAACCGGATTTATAACCCAAAATCTTAGCAATAAGGTAAAAACGATTAATGATAAAAATGTTAATAATGCGCCTAGTCCAATTATTTTTAATATTTCTACGAGGGTGGCATTTTTATCGTTATAGTTTTTGTTTAGCTCTTCGTTTAATTGTCTTTCTTTGCTTAATTCTTCTTGTTTTTTGGATAAGCTTTCATGAGTGTATTTAAATGTATCTGGATCTAATTGTTCAATCTTTTTTCTTAATACAATGTTTTCATTTAAGAGAGCTATAACATACTGATTTCTTTTCATTATGTTATTGTAGTCTGTGCGCATTTTTTCTCCTACTGTTCCATCTAAAACAAATAGGAATATGCCGGCACTTAAGATGAAAAAAGCTAAAATTATTGAAAAAAACTTTTTATTTAGGCTTAAAAACATTTTTAGCTCCTATAAATTTAGTAAATCGATATCTTGTAAGTAGTGATTGAACTTTTTTTCTTCAGCAAGTGTAGCTGGAGCGTATTTATTATTTTCTCTTTCGAGCATTTTTTGAATATATGTATTTAATTCTTTTGAAGGGATGAAATTTTCTGAAATACAAGAGCGTGTATATTCGTGACCAGGGAATATTAGTGTATCGTCTGGAAGTTGTTTTATTTTATTTAGACTTTCTGCCATTTCAATTACTGTTCCTTCAAATAGGCCTCCAACACATAGGTTAAATAAGACATCTCCGGTAAAAAGAGCTTTGTTTGAAGCTAAATAATATAAGACATGTCCTTTAGTGTGTCCTTTTGCTTCTATTACACTAAAGATGAAATTACCTAAAGTGATGTTTTGATTATCTATAGCAGGAATATCAGCTCCTGGTACTTTTGAAAATTCATTTTCTGGTGCGATAATCGTTAGGTTATATTTTTCTTTTAATGGTAAATTTCCTTCAATATGATCAAAGTGATGATGCGTTGTTAGGATGTATGAAGGAGTTAAGTTTAATTCTTCCAGTTTTTTGATAATGGGATTGGCTTCTGCTGCGTCAATGATTATTGTTTGATTAGTTGTTTTATCATGTAAGATATAAGCATAATTTGCCATGTTTTTTTCATTGCATAATACGGGAAATATTTGAATGTTCATTTAATCAATCCTTTTTAATTTACCTTTATCTAAAGAATATAAATCATAAAAAGCAGTTGTGTAGTCTAGTATGCCGGCAAAATTTGGCAGTTTTGATGACATGGCAAGGGTATAAGCAATACTTTCGCCGAAAACTAATCCTTTTCTTGCTCTTAATCCTTTTCTAGCCTCCCAAACAGTAGTATAATTTATATTTGAATTGAACGTAAGAGCAAAGCTGCGCATACTTTCTATAAGACTGTCAAAGATTTTGAAACGATAGCCATCATCTTTATTTTCTATAGGTTCTAAACCTTCTGTTGTATACCATAATTTTTCTTTATATAAAGAATTTGCAACGTTTGCTAGTCTTGAAAAACCCCAGTTGCTTTCTATGGCGGCTGTTGCTATTAGAATAGATGGAGGAACAATGTCTATTCTTAGTTTTAGATTGAGTAGTTGATCTTCTATTCTTGTATTGTTTTTTCTTCGAGTAAAATAGTCATATTTTTTTGCTAATTCTTCTAACTTTTCTATTTCTTCTGGGGTTAATGAGTTATTTTTTTTGTAGTTTCTTTCTAATCGTAGAAGAGCACTTCTTTCATTATCTATTTCTTCATTAATTTTTAGCGCAAGAGGAGTTAGTATTCTGATAAATAGTTCGTTTCTGTATTTTTGAGATTCTATTTGCTGAAAATCTTTAGGTAGAGACTTAACAAATATTGCAGGAAAAAAATCTTCTTTAAGTAAGTGGAATCTTTGATATTTGTGTTTTTTATATAACGTTTCCAACTCTTCAACAGTAGCATTTTCTACATAAATATTTCCACCATAAGTTTCAATGCTAATTTCAGCTAATGTGGGATAGCTTATTAAAATTGATAATGCAAATAATATATATTTGATTTTTTTTATCATATAAGTGTTACCTCTTTTATTTCATGCAAATAGTGAATAAGATTTTTTTCTACACGTTCTTTTAAGGTGTGTTGAGCGTATGGACAGCCGTGGCATTTGCCTAAAAAATTAACATATGCAATGTTGTTAGAATATTGAGATAGGCGGACGTCTCCACCATCTTTTTGCAAAAAAGGAGCAATTATTGTTTTTAAGATTATTTCTATTTTTTCTGTAGTATTTGCTATTGGAGCGTTTATTTGTATTGTTTTATTTGTAAAATCATCTAATTCAGCCAATGAAATTATTTCTAAATCCGATAAGTTATTTGAGGCATGGCTTTTTAGATATAAAAAATCAGATGTAAGTAAAATGGTATCAGCTAGTTTTGTGGTATAGATATTTTTTAGTAATTCTATAGAAGGAGTAATATCTTTTGTAGCAATAAATGTTCCAACTACTGGTAATGACTTTGTGAAAAATAAAAGACATTCTGTATCATTTAGTTGTTTTCGTTCAATTTGCATCTTTTATAGCACCTTCTGTTTTGTTTATGTTGTAATAGATTTTTTGCAAGTTGTTTTGAGCTTGAGATATGTAGTATGCTAAATACATGAGATGATTTGCAGCGTAGGTGTTTTCTAAAGAAGAATTTTTTATAATTGTTGGGTTTAATTTAACTGCTTTGCTTAAAAACATGAGTGCTGTAGTTAGATTTTCGTATTGATTAGAATTTACAATGATATCTTGATTGTCTTTTTGTAAGGCGTTTAATATATAATAGGTAGTGTAGGCGCTTCCTTGTGCTTGATAAAAGAGATTATCTGAGTTAAAATCCCAAAAATCAGAGTGATATTCTTGTACTTGTTTTTCTAAAATTTTTATTTGCATTTGTAGTAATGAGCTTAAGCTGTTAAGAGCGATGAGTAAATCATCAGTATTTGATTTTGAGTTAGTTAAGTTAGTGCTAAAATCAACAATATGAGAGATAGCTTTTCTGTATTGTTTAGCCGAACCAGGTGATAATTTATCATTTGTTTGTGAAAATAGCCAAATATCAGCAGGATAATCTAATAATTGAGTAGCTTCTTCGAGATGAAGGTTGTTATAGTGTTTGGCTAATTTTTTGAGTATATAATTTAGACTATTTTTTACTCCTAATTGGAAATTTGGTAGGTTGTCTAAGATAGAAGCAGGGAAAAATGCTGGGAGGCTAGGTGTCCAAGCAGTATCGTCTATTTGAGATTTAATGATATTGCTTAATGTATTACCAAGATAAGTAGGTGATGTTTTGGATACTTTTATTTCTGTTTCTAATGAATTATTTAACTTTGAGCTAATTGCGGCACCTATTCCGTAATAGATTAATAAAAATAATGATAAACCAAGTCCTATTATTTTCCATTGTTCTGTTAATAGAGATGAAATATCTTTAAAATTCTTTTTGTATTTTTTAAAAGTTATTTTTGATAGTGGTTTTAATTTTTTATTGATAGAATTATAGATGCTTATACATTGAGGGTATAGATCTTTGATAAAGGGTTTTATCTTGTTTAAGATATTGTTTATCATATATTCTTTCTCCGCAAAATAATGCTTTTTATGATTGAGGTAATATCTATTACGCCTTTTATTTTAGCGCCAATCAAAAAAGTTGCAAGACCTATTATGCCAATTATTGAAAGTTTGAGGATTAATGTGAGGATATTGGGAGTTGTAAATATATTAGATAGATAGCTATTTGTTATAGATACTATAATTCCCATGATTGCACTGCAGATGAATATATCTAGCATTTTCTTTTTTAGTTTTTTTGATATATGCCAGTAATCACGCTTTTTTAATCCATGAATATATTGGTATAAGGATACAAATGAGGCGATAGAAGTTGCTGTGGCAATACCAATATGTCCGAGTGGTCCCATAAGTAATAGGTTTAATATTAAGTTTGTGATAAATACTACAGCACTGTATTTTACAGGGGTTTTGGTATCTCCTCTGGCAAAAAAGTTAGGCATTAAAGCTTTTACCATTACATAGCATGGAAGACCTACAGCATAAGCTTTGAGGGCAAAAGCTGTTTTTAATGTGTCTGAAGAATTGAATTTACCATGCTCAAATAGTAACTGAACAAGAGAATCGGCTAGGCATATGAATAATACAGCTGCAGGTAATGACATGGTTAATCCATAAATAACGGCTTTATCTTGAGTGTCTCTAGCCTCTTCTAGTTCGTTTGCTTTAAGTTTTTTGGATAAAAGAGGTAATAATGCAACGCTAATTGCTGCACCAATTACACCAAGTGGTAATTGTTGTAAACGGTTGGCGTAATATAGCCAAGATACAGCGCCTGTTGAAACTAAAGATACGATAATAGTATCTACTACCATGTTAATTTGATAAATTCCAGCTCCTACAACTCCAGGGCCAATGCGTTTGAAAAGTGTAATTATTTCATTATCCTTTAGGAGAGAGAGTAATTGAATATTAGGTTTTATTTTAACACTATCTTTGTTTAAGAAGTATTTTAGCCATAAAACTTCAATAAGACCAGATATTGTAATACCCCAAGCCATTCCATATACTGGTACATCTAGGAACAATACAGATATAAGTCCGGCGGTAATCATGCCAAGGTTTAAGATAATTGGTGTAGCAGCGGGAGCAGCGAATCTATCAAATGAATTTAATATACCAGCTTGGAAAGATACAATTGATACGAATAATAGGAAAGGGAATGTTATTCGGCATAGTTCAATGGTTAAGCTAACTTTTTCTGGGTCATTCATAAATCCAGGTGCTAAAACTTTTACAACTAAAGGCATGCATAATTCAAAAATAATAACAAATACTACAAGTAATGCTGTTAGGAGAGATATGGCTTTTGAAGCAAATTCTATGGATTTTTCTCTTCCGGTAGATACTAGTTTTGAAGAAAATAATGGTACAAAAGCTGAGGTGAAAGCACCTTCTGCGAATAAACTACGGAATAAATTAGGGAGTTTGAATGATACCAAAAAGGCATCTGATACAGCACCAGCTCCTAAGAAATTTGCAATTATCATATCACGGATAAATCCCGTAATTCGACTAATCATTGTAAAACCGCCAAAAGTTGCGATAGATTTTATGAATGACATAAAAAACTCCTAAAAAATGTAGTAATTTAAACGCTTTATTAGTCTTATTATAATATTTAATCTGTTAATAAAGGGCAAATAAATTTTATTTTATCTTAAAAAAATATAAAATATTTTGCAATAGGGTAACTATAATAACTTATTTTGAGAGGGAATATGAGTAAATCGGTTGTAAAAGGTAAGGATAAACCAGATTTATCTATAATTGTTTCGATGTATAATGAGGAAGATAGTTTGGGATTATTTTTTAAGACTATCAAGAAAACTTTGGCAAAGTTAAAAAAATATACTTATGAAATAATTTGTATTGATGATGGTTCGGTTGATAATACATATTCTCTTTTGGAAAAGTATGCAAAAGAAGATGAGTGTATTAAGGTTATAAAATTTTCTCGTAATTTTGGTAAAGAGTATGGGGTAATGGCTGGTTTGAAGTTTTGCTCAGGTAGAGCAGCCATACCTATGGATGTAGATTTGCAAGATCCACCAGAGCTAATTTTAGACTTTGTGAAAAAGTGGGAAGAAGGCTATGATATGGTTTATGGTATTCGTTGCGATAGGGGAAGTGATACGTTTTTAAAACGTTGGACAGCAAAATTGTTCTATAAAACATATAATTTAATGACTAAATCTCCAATACCTTATAATGCGGGTGATTATAGATTAATTGATAGAAAAGTTATTAATGCTATTTTGAGTTTGACTGAGCGTAATGTATTTATGAAAGGCATTTTTGGTTGGACTGGTTTTAAATCTACAGGTGTAGATTATGTGCGTCAGAAAAGAAGTGCAGGTGTTAGTAAATGGAATTATTGGAAGTTATGGAATTTTGCTTTAGATGGAATTACTGCTTCTACTACATTTCCTCTTAGAGTTTGGACATATTTGGGTTCTATTTTATCTGCAACAGGATTGTTATATGCGTTGTATATTATAATTAGAACTATTGTTGCCGGTGTGGATGTTCCTGGTTATGCATCTTTGTTAGTATTTATCTTATTACTAGGTGGAATACAGATGATTATATTAGGAATTTTAGGGGAGTATATTGGACGTATTTTTGTAGAGGTAAAAAGTCGCCCTATTTATATTGTTGAGAAGAAAGTAAATTTTACTAATGAAGAAGTGGATTAATAAATATTTTTCAAAGAAGATGCTTACAACGATTGCTTTTGGTTTTTCTAGTGGATTACCTTTGGCTCTTGTTTTTGGGACACTATCTTTATGGCTAAAGGATTATAATATAGCCTATAGGACAATTGGTGCTTTTGCTTTGTTAAGGTTGCCATATTCCTTCAAATGGCTGTGGGCTCCTTTGGTTGAGACAATTAAATTACCTCTATTTTGTAGATTAGGTAAAAGGAGAGGTTGGGCTCTTTTTACTCAAATTGGATTGTTTGTTAGTATTTTTATTTTATCAAGATTATCTCCTAGCGAACATATTATTTATATGGCGGGGGGAGCTCTTTTAGTTAGCCTTTTTTCTGCAACACAAGATATTGTTTTAGATGCATTTAGAGTGGAGTTATTTGCAGATAAAAATGAGAAAGAGGTAGATGGTGCAACAATGTATGTGTTGGGGTATCGTTTAGGTAGTGTTGTATCCAGTGCTGGTGCTATTGGGTTGGCGTCTGTTATTTCTTGGAATTTGGTATATTTCGTAAATGCACTATTTTTGATATTTGGTATGGTTGCAGTATTGGTATCTAAAGAACCTGAATTAAGAAAAAGAGAATCGAGAGAGTTATCAAAAAATGTGTTAAAATATGCTATAATTAGTCCGGTTAGGCATTTTTTACGAAAGAAATATTGGGTTTTAGCTTTATCGATTGTGTTTTTATATCGATTAAGTGATGCTTATTTTGGGCCGATGGCATATCCTTTTTATGCTGATTTAGGTTTTTCTAAGATAGAAATTGCATATATTTCTAAATTATATGGAATGGGGGCGACTATTATTGGTGGCCTGTTTGGTGGTTTTGTATTAAATAGAGTTGGATTATTGAAAGGTTTGTTGATGTTTTCAATTTTGCAAGCATTGACTACTGCTTTATATATTCCAATGTATTATATTGGTCATGATGTGGCTTCTTTAATGGCGGTTATTTCTTTAGAAAATTTAACATCAGGAATGGCAACAACAGCAATTATAGCATTTATGTCTGTTTTATGTAAGCAAGGATATACGGCAACGCAATATGCACTGTTATCTTCAATATCTGGTTTTGCTAGAGATGTATTTGGAGCAACTTCTGGTAAGGTTTTAGAACTAACTTCTTGGCCGGAGTTCTTTTTGATAAGCGCCTTTTTAGGAGTACCTGCAATCATTTTGTGTGTAATTTTATATAAAAAGCGTCCAGATTATTTATTGAAAGCTTGAGTTTTTATAAAATATGTGTTATAATGGGGCAGTTTTTGTTAGAAAGATGCTCTAATGACAGAAGATGAAGTAAAAAATATTGAAGCAGTTACTGAGCTAAAAGACGAAGTCTTGGGCAGTGTTTCTTTTGCGCCTGTTTCAAATGTAAGTGATGAAGAATTAGAGCAAAAAGCAAGAGAAGAAAAAAAATCAGAAAGAATGGAAAAGCTTCGCTCATATTATGAGAAACTGGGTCAAACAAGAGATTTGATGCAACAAGAGTTAAGCAAAATCTTGGCGGGTGAAGCTGGTGATGAAGAAATTGATAAAAAACTTTATGAATTTAGTCACTCAAGAAAATTAATTGCAGATGAAATTAATAAATATGATGAAGAGCATGGTCATCCTCGTGGGCAAGGTCGTGGGCAAAGATATATTGGTCAAAGCTTAATTGGATGTGATTTTGAAGGGTTTGATTTATCTGAGGCAGATTTTTCTGCAACAAATTTGCAAGATGCTAATTTTAAGAATACTAAGCTTTCTGGTGCAGACTTTAGTGGAGCAGATTTGAGTGGAGCAGATTTGAGTGGAGCAGATTTGAGTGATTGCATATTTGCAGGAGCAACATTGAAAGGTACAAACTTTACAGGCGCAAATATGGAAGGTGTAATTCTTAGAGATGCTGATTTGGAAGATGCTATTTTGATGGATATTCAAATTGATGAACTTGGTATTGAAGAATTGCAGGCATTAGTTGAGTATTTGGCTTTGTATTATCCGCATAAATTAAACTTATTGCGAATTAATTTATCTTTGCTGGATTTGAGACGAATTAATTTGAAGAATGTAAGCTTAAAAGGTGTTGATTTTACAGGTGTTGACTTTACTGGCGTTGATATTTCTGGACTAGATTTGAGTGAATGTATTATTACGCCATATCAAATTTCTCAAGCTTTGGGTAGAATGCCAGATGCAGATGAGTTAAAAAGGATTTTAGCTCCTAAGAAAAAGAATAAGAAAGCTAAGCCGTTTTATATAGATTTTTCAGAATTTTTGAGTAATGGTCATTTTACTGGTTGGATAGATTTAACAAAAGGAAGTATTAGTACAGACCAATTAGTTAAGGCCTTTTTGAAAGTTAAGGGGGCTATAACTAAAAAGCCTGTTGAAAAAGATGAAGTGATTTTTGAAAAAGCAAAAGAGTTTTATGCAGAAAGAGTAGAAAGTGAGCGTAAAGCTTATAAAGAAGAGCAGATAAAAAATATTGAAGAACGTAAAAATAAGATGCTTGAAGAACAGCAGCAAGGACAGGAGCGTGCTAAAAAGGCAGAAAAATATGTTCCTATAAAAGTTAATTTAGGCCGTGAAAAAACTAATTAATTTTGTTGATTTTGAAAAAAAAATGAATTATGGTGCTCTTAAGGTCTATTTTAGGGATGGTTTTAATATGTTTAAAAAGTTTTGTTTATTAACAGTGTTAACATTGTTTGCAACAAGTGTTTATGCAAATAATAATATATCTTTACCTAATCCAATTAGAGAAAGTGATTTGATGAATACTATTGACTTGAGGGTTTCTAGTAGACATTTTTCTAATAAAGAGATTAATTTACAAACATTGAGTGATATTTTGTGGGTAGCTTTTGGTGTTAATAAAAATGGCACAAGAACAATTGCAACAGCTCAGAATGAACAAAATTTGAAACTTTATGTGGTTTATAAAGGTGTTGTTTGGTATTATGATGCTTTTCAAAATTCGTTGATTAGAATTACTAATGAAAATGTTATGGTTGATTTAGCTAAACAAAAATTTGTTGAAGATGCATCTGTTAATTTAATTTTTGTTGGTAGTGATAAAGAGTATTCTACATTTCATGCAGGGAGTGCTACGCAAAATGTATATTTATATGCTACAAAGAATGGTTTAAGCGCTATTGTTAGAGGGCTTATAGATAAAGAAGCATTGAAGAGAAAATTAAAATTAGCTGGTAATGAATTTGTGATTATCAATCAAGTGGTTGGATATCCTAAAAGTAGACTTTTTAAAGGTTTGTTTTAGAAATATTTGATAGGCTTTGAGGTGAGGACAGATGACCGAGAGGCCGAAGGTGCACGATTGGAAATCGTGTGTACCCCCAAAGGGTACCGTGGGTTCGAATCCCACTCTGTCCGCCATTAAAAGCGAGGTGATAAGCCTCGTTTTTTTATGGCATTGGGATAATCTTTCAGCATTATCCTTTTTAGAATAAATAGAGCTATTACATATGGCAGCATCCACTGTAATTAACAATTGCGCCAATAGAAGCCAATATTAGTATGAGAGATGCAATACATAGAAATTGTTCGTAAGTCGGATCGTAGCCATGTCGTTCTGTGAGCC
>JAZQTW010000048.1:0-23038 GCA_045630985.1 Alphaproteobacteria bacterium | reverse complement strand
GCGCTGAACGAGGGATGACATTTTAAAGTTTATAGGTGCAGAACCGAGAGATATCGCTCTGAGGATGACCGGTAGGATGAGGCTTACGCTGAACGAGGGATGATGGTTTAAATATGTTTTATAGGTGTAACTAGACTGAGGTTATTTGTATTGTTGGTGGAGGGTGTTTAGGCCGTCGTTTGAGAGTACGGTGATAATTTGGTTGGGGAGGACGATTACACTATTTTCTTTTGGCCACACGGTTGCTCTTTCTAGTGCATGGCTTAGTTGTGGGGATTTGGGTGTGATGTAGATATAGGATGTAGTTGTAGCAAAGTTTGTTTGACCGTAGTAATTCCACATTACTCCGGAGTTCATTCCTGGTACATAAGATACAGATAATAAATCATCACTTTTATGTTTGTACGTTTCATGGTAGAATTTGTGTCTGTATGAAGGAGAACCTCCTTGTATCATGGCGTAATGACCGTTGATACTAAACATTGGATCTATTTCAAATCTTTTGATAATACGTTTGTATAGTGATAGTTCTGTATCAAACCCTAGTTTCCATACTTTTTGAGCCTCAAATAATGTGTGAGAGCTGTATATTATGCTTATTATTGCTAGTAGGGAAGTGAGGTTTTTTATAATTACATTTTTAGATTTTAGTACGATGGCTAGCATAGCTGAATAAACGTACATCAAACCAAAGAAATCTATGCGAGGAGAGAACTCTGTTTCTTTGATTGATGTTGATAAAAATAGTGTGATTAAGCCACTTAGAAAAATGGCAATAAAGAAAAATGCTTTTAATAGTTTTGAGGAGGATTTTTGCTTTATTGTAGTTAGTAGAGCGAAGAGTGTTATAGTAAGGGTTATTAGTTTGTATTTTAAGCTAATGAATGGAAGGGTGGCAATGAGTTGTTTTATCATATCTTTGAGGACTAGTATAAATTTATCTCCCCATTGATTGAATGGTGTGGTTTGTAGGTTGTAGTATGACGAATTTATTGCCCCTGTATGAGTGAACCACATTAGGCATAGTTTGTAGATGATTGCGCCTAGTATGAAGTTTAGTACGCTGTAGCGATAGTTTATGTATAGGCTTTTTAGGGTGGTTTTTTCGTAAATTATATCTAGTAGTATTCTGGTACTAAGTGCTGTGGCAAATAGGTTGATTACTGGAGGGTAGCCACCTAGTGCAAAGGTGTATAATAATGCAGATGTTAGTGTGTGTATGAAGCTAAATGTTTGTTCTTTTTTTGATATGATGAGGGCGCTTATTATGAATAAGCTCCATGATAGTACAGGAATTATTAAAAATGCAAAGTACATGAATGATAATATATAGGGGGTAATGGCGGTAAAAAGTGCAAAGAGTGTGTATGTTAGCTTTTTGTGGGGAAGGGACCAGTATTTTGCAAGTAAGCTTATTGAGAGCGAAAAAAACAAAAAGCCGAGTAGGTTGTTTATTATGGGGAGTATTTCGCCAAAGCTTAGTAGATTTATTGGTATGAACTGAGTGAAGCGTCCTTCAAATAATCCGGCGTTTAGTTCTACACCGTATTGTAGGTATTTCCAGTCATGGTCGCCGAAGATATATTGTGCGCCATGGTAGAGAAATATTAGGCTTAGGGCTAGAAATGTGATGATAAATGATGACAATAATGGTTTATCTGCCTTTTGGTACCATTGTTTTATGATGGAGGCAAGGTCAAAATTTAGTATGTTTTCTAGTTTTTTTATCATGTTTTTAGAGTAATTTGTGAGCTCGTTTTAGTCAATGATGCAAAAAAAATATGCACAATTTGTTTAAGTTGTTGAAAATGCGTATAAAAATTTTCAGGTAACTTTTTGGCGAAAGTATTGACTTTGCCGTCGGGTAGTGGTATGAATTGTTTCATACTGGAAAAGTATGTTTGTAGAGGTCGTAAACGAAAGTTTGCGATTTTTTTTATGCGTTGAGGATGAGGGATTGTGAAGAAGAATGATAGAAAAAAAGTGTTGCAAGAATTGTTTGCTGAAATTCGTAAGGGAAAGTCTTTATATGCGTCTTGCATGAAAGTGGGGATTTCGTCTTCCGAATTTTATGAAGTTTTGGCTTCTGATGAAAAATTATATGATGAGTATCTTTTAGCGCTTTCTGATTATGCTGATTTGTGTATGGATGAGATTAGGCGTATTGTGCAATCGCTTAAAGATGGAGATATTGATAATTCATCGGCAAAGCTTTTGATTGAGACTGAAAAATGGTTGGCGCAAAAAGCTAGTCCTGAGCCTTTTGGGGTGAAGTTGGGGGGCGATGCAGATGAGGGAAGAGAGGGGAGTTGTAAGGAGATTGTGGTTAAGTTTATATAGGAGGGGTGATGAGAGTGGAATTGCCGATGGCTTTTCAGGAGCTGTTGACGGCGAAGAAAAGGTATAAGGTTTTTTATGGTGGAAGAGCCGGTGGAAAGTCGTTTGCTTTTGTTGATGCGCTTTTGACATTGGCTACGAGTAAAAAATTGTTGATTGCGTGTGTTAGAGAAGTGCAGAGTTCTATAAAGGATTCTGTTCATAAACTTATTTGTGATAGGATTTTGTTTTATGGGCTTAAAGAATATAAAATTTATGAAGATAGAATTGTTAATACTAAGAATAAATCTAAGTTTATTTTTAAGGGAATTATGGAGCATAATGCACAGAATATTAAATCGCTTGAAGGGGTGGATATTTGTTGGGTGGAAGAAGCTCAGAAGATTTCTGAAAGAGCGTGGGAAATTCTAAATCCTACAATTAGAAAATCTGGTTCGGAGATTTGGCTTTCGCTTAATAGAGAGGAGGAGAATGATCCAGTTTGGAAAGCGCTTTGTCTTAAGGCTGATGATGATGTGATTGTTAGAAAAGTGAATTATTACGATAATCCATATTGTCCGAAAGAGATGATGCGTTTAGCTTTAAAGATGAAAGAGGAAAATTATGATGAGTATTTGCACGTTTGGGAAGGTGAGCCGAGACGTGAAGCTGGTAATCATTTGATTGGGCGTGAGGAAGTTTATAGGGCTTTTGATACTAAAATTTCTAATATTGTTGGTAGTGCTCCTCTTATTGTTGGGGTTGATGTGGCGCGATTTGGTGATGATAAGACGGCGATTTGTTTTAGACGTGGTAGGCAGGTTTTTGAGCTTAAGACTTATCAGAAGTTAGATGTGGTACAAGTGGCCCATCTTGTGGCAGGGATTATTGTTGAGAAAAGTCCGGCAAAGGTTTGCATTGATGTTGGTGGGCTTGGTGCTGGTGTTTATGATGTGCTTGTTGCAGAAGGTTTTAGAGATGTTGTTGAGGCAGTTAATTTTGGCGCAAGGGCGGATAATCCTGAGAGATATGTAAATCGTAGAGCTGAGATGTGGGCTAGAGTTATGGAATGGTTGAAATCTCCTGTTGGTGTTTGTTTGCCCAAAGTTGAGGGATTGGTTGAGGATTTGACAGCGCCTTTGAAGATGTTTGATAGTGTTGGTAGATTGCAACTTGAAGCAAAGGCTGACATTAAAAAACGTATTGGACATTCTACTGATGTGGCTGATGCGTTGGCTCTTACTTTTGCAATTAAGAATGAAGAGTATTTATTAAATTCTTGGCGAGCAAAAGGGGATTTTATTGATGATAATGTTTATTTGTAATTTTAATTTTTTTGAAAGGAGTTTGTGATAGAATAAAATTGTTGGTAATGATACATAGAAAGAAGAAGTAATGAAATTTGATTTTTTGAAGAAGGTATTAAAAGAAAGTTGGGTGGTGTTGATGCCAGTTTTACTTTCTTATTTGGTAACTTCTTGGAGTGTTTTTGATAGTGGTATGTTTTATATTATGCTATGTTTTTGGGGTGTCTTTTTTCTTGTAATGATGATTTGTTTTCGCTTGTCATATAAAAAGTTTTATCAAAAACTTTTTGGGGATTTTAAATGGACTAAGTTTATCGCTTTTTCTTTAGTGTTTGCCTTGCTTTGGTTCGGTTTTTGGTTGTTTGTTTTGAGGGTGATTATTGCATGATTAAGAGTAAAATTAAAGATATTTTATGTTTTCTTTTAGGTGCTGCAATTATACCTCTAATTGCTAATGAAATGGTTTATAGTAGAGAAGATGATATATCTTTTGTAGGTATTTTTGCATTTGTTTTTTTAGTGGCGTATGTGTTATTTAATTTTATTAAAAAGAAAGTATTTGTTGATGAAAAGTGGTGGAAAATATTGCTTTGGTTTTTGTGGTTTTATTTTAGTCTTTGCGGGTTTGTTAGTTTGCTAGCTTAGTTTTATTTTGAAGTTTTTTTAAAGGTGGTTTAGCCACCTTATTTTTATGCAAGAAATTTGGACTTTGGTTTAATTTTTTATAGGAGAAAATGTTATGAGTTCTATTTTTAGTGCGCCTAAAGTTGTGTCTTTGCCTGCGCAAAGTGTTGAGCCTTTGGTGGTTGATAATTCTGATGAAGTGCGTGCAATTGAGAAAAAGCGTAAGAAGAAAATGGGGGCGATTTCGCAATTGATTTCGCATGATAATGATTTGGATGCGTTTAATGGTGGGGGGAAAACTACATTAGGAGCTTAAGAGTTTGTTTGAGCATGGGATATGCGGGTTGGTGGTGGGATTGTTTTAATATTTTTTATTTAGGAGAAAGGTATGTTTTTTAATAAGATTAAGCGTGAGCGTAAGTTGGCAAGGGCTTTTCAAAAAGTGTTTTTTGATGAGAATAATAAGCTTACGAATGAAGCGAAAATGATTATTTGTTTTTTGCGTGATGAGGCTGGTGCTAGAGGCGAATTGGGTAGAAATGGTGTGCCTTATTTTTATGATGCGAATAATTGTTTTGATGTAAATTCTGCGGGGTTTTTGTTAGGTAAACGCAGAATGTTTGATTTGATTGTGAAGTATCTTTCTCTTGATGAAATGGAGTTGTTTCGTTTGAGCGAAAAAGTTAAACGTGATGATGATGATATTAAGCTTGAGCTTGATGTGTAGTGTTTTGAAAGGGGATAGATAATGAATATTTTAAATGAACTAGGTGATTTGGCGGAAAGTAATTTGCAGAAATAAAGGCTAAAAAGAAAAGACTTAATGAGTTAATGTCTGATATAAATAAAGACTTGAAAAACAATTTATATGTGGCTATGCTTGGGTTGAGGAATAAAAATATAGATTGTCGGGTTTTATTAGATGACAGGCGAACTAGGAATATGAAAAATGAAAATATTTACTAATAGTATCTTCAGATATTTGATTATATTATTTGCTATATATGTTGCTTTTTTAGGTGTTATAAAATTAATATTTGTGTATGAATATCAATTTATATCTTGTGTTAGTCAATGCTTAAATAATGGTGATGATATAACTACTTGTGAATATGGTATTTGTTCGGATTTATAATGATAATAGGAAAAAGTGATGTTTTTAAAATGTATTAATATTTTAGTTAAAAGTTTATTTTTTCTTTTATCTTTTTTGATTTTATTTTATATGTTTTTTGAATTGCAGATGTATAAAATAAGTACCATTAGTGGAAAGTGTTTTTATAGTGCTTGGTTTGGGGCATATAGCTCGTTGTTTTGTTTATGGGTAAAATATCCTGAAACTAAAAAAGTTTGGTTTTATAAAACTTGCTTTTTATTGTTATTTTTTGGGTATTTGCTGGTGATGTTGGAAATATAAACAGATGAAAAATATTAAAAGATTTTTATGGTTTTGTTTGATAGTGATGTTTGTAATATTGCTTTTTGTTTTTTTATTTTTTGCACTTGATTCTGAAGGGGCTTGTTTGGATAATAAAGGTGTATGGGATAGGAAAAATAAAGTTTGCAGATATGACTGTTTGAAATGGACTGATGAAGAAGGATGTGTTCCTTTGAAATAAATTATGTTTTGTTTTTTAAGGTGGTTTTGCCACCTTTTTTTGTGAAAAGTTTTGGACTTTTGGACGTTGGTTTAATCTAATTTTTTTAAGGAAAAAAATATGGAAAATTTTAATAAGCCAGAGGGGCAGACAACCTCTGATAACTTTGTTGTGTCTGAAACAGATATTGACTCTTTTGAGCCACAATCTTTATGGGGTAAATTATCGCTTCAAGATGAAAATTATCTTAGCAAAAAGGGTTTGAAAACTCCTGTTGAGTTATTGAAATCTTATCGCGAATTGGAGAAGGCTTTTTCTTCTAAAATTTCTATTCCAAAAGACGGAGATAAAGAGGCTTTGGATAAATTGTATTCTCGTTTGGGAATGCCTAATGATGTGAACGGATTTGAGATTGAATTTTTGCCTGAAGATTTAGAGTTGGGTAGTAAATTCAAAGAAGTTTGTTTGCAAAATAATATTCTACCAGAGGCTGCTTCTAAGCTTTATGATTGGTTTGTGAAAAGTCGTAATGAGACAATAGAAAAATTGGAAAATGAGCGCGAGGAAAATTCTAGACGTGAAAGAGATGAAAAAATGGATATGTGGGGAGCAAAAGCTACTCGCAATACAGAATTTTTGCGTAGAGGATTGCGTTTGGTTGGTGATGATTTTGAAGTTGTTGATGCGATTGAGCAGGTGTTGGGCACAGCTAAGATGATGGATATTTTTTGTCGCTTAGGTGAGGCTTTGTCTGAGGATAATCCTGTTAGTTTTGGTAGCCGTATTAAGAGCAAAGATGATGAGACTTTGTTAGATTATTTTAGAGAAGTTTTTAATGAATAATTTGTTTTAATTTTTTATTTTTGAAAGGATTTTAATATGTCTAGTACATTAAAAGAACTTGCTGTTGGTTTGTCACAAAAACAAACTCATATGGTTGACAGTTTAACCGAAGAATCTCCTATTTTGGAACGTATGCATTTTGAAGCTTCATCTCATGGTTTGTGGAATGCGTATGAGGAGGTTAATAAGATTGATGGGGCGCAATTTGTTGATATTAATCAACCTTTGCCTCAGATGAAAGTTGATACTAATTTAAAGAAAATTGACTTATCTATTTTGGGTGGCGAAATCTTTTTACCAGAAGATAAAGCTAATATTTTAGGTAAGGCTGAATATTTTGATAAAAAAGTTGGTGTGTTATTAAAACATGCTGGTCAAGTGGCAGAGAAGAAAATTATTTATGATAATTTCTTACCTTATGCTATTGCTAATGGTAAGGCCGTTAGCGCTGGTGCTGAAGCTAACTGTTATTCTATGGTTGCAGTTCGCTTTGTTAATGGGGAAGTTACAGGTCTTTACTCTGATAAGAGTTTTGACACTCGTACAATTTTGGATACAGTTTCTTTAAATGGTGGTCAACTTTATAAAAACTCTGATGGCGTGTTAGGTTATGGTGTTAGAGTAAAAGGGTATCTTGGTGTGCAATTAGCTAACCCTGATGCGGTTTCTGCTATTGTTAATATTACACCTGATAATATTCCTACTGCAGAGCAAATTGATAATATGTTGATTGATGCTAAAGCTAACTCTTGTTCAACATTTATTTTCTGTCATCCAAAGGTATTGTCACTTCTTAATAAGTATAAAGGTAATGTTTTACATTCTGCTTCTGGTGATGCTGATTTCAATCGCTCATTTATGGCTTGGAATGGCATTCCTTTTGTTACTTCTTATAACTTTAAAAACGGCGTAGAAGATGCTGTTTCTTTGGCGTAATTTTTTTTGATAAAGGTGATTGATATGTTAAAAAATATTTTAAAAGTATATGATGAAGATTTGGCAAAAGGTAGTCTTGCTCAAGATGCTATTTCTTCTGATAAAGTAGTTATGGCAGGTGTTACACAAGGTGCTCTTTGTGTTAATGTTTTTGCTGTTGGTTCAGTTTCTATTGCATCAGATGTAGTTGTTACAGTAAAAGATGGCGCAGAAGAAAATGGATCTTTTGCAGAAATTATGACTATTCCTGTGGCATCTGGTTCTTTTGCTGATGGTGATTTGATGGCGACTGCTACTTTGCCTATTGATGTGAAAGATTATGTGATTGCTAGTGTGGCATCTTCTGCATCTAATAGTGGTGGGGTAAGAGTTACATTGGGTTATCTTGCTCGATAGATGATTAAAGGGGGGATGATTGTCTTATTGGGGCTTTGTCTAGCGAACATCATGATTGTGGTTTTAAAGTCTCATGTACGCCTTTTTATGTACACATCGACTTTAAAACCACTTTCAGCATACCTACTATCCAAAGCCGTGGATGATTTGTTGATAGGTGCTATGGCTAGGGTAAATTTGTTTTTTAATAAGGCTGTATTTTACTCCTCCAGTCTTTAATGAAAATAAGGATGGATTTTACCCCTCCGGCTCCCCTATTTATAGGGGAGTGACAAAGCGGTAGATCCCTTGACGTTCAGACTGGCGCTGAACGAGGGATGACAGTTTAAAGGTTTGTTTATGGGGGCTATGGCGAGAATGTGATGAGTGGTGTTGGACGAGGAATTAAATGTTTTTTTATTTAGTTCATTTCATTTATTGTATTATCTCTTATTTATTAGTATGTTTTTTTAGAGTATAACATGGTTTGAGGATTGGTATTTATTATCAATCCTCTTTTGTTTTTGGAGGTTTTTAATGAATAAATTACAACAAAAAATTCAGCCTGATAAAGATGTTTCTTTTAAGGTTGAGGATGTTTTGAGACGTTTTAAGAGTATGAAAGATGAGCGTGCAAAATGGGAGCCTATGTGGAATAAAGCTTCGGAGATGTGTGCAGTTGATTCTGAGCTTTTTGCAACGGATAATCGTGGTCGTGTTAAGCAGATGGTTTTTGATTCTACGGCTAGAAATGCATTATCTTGTTTTGCGGCTAGTATGAAATCTGTTATTGTACCAACGACTACACGTTGGCATAGGCTTAAACCTACTAATCCTAATTTAGAGAAAAATAGTAGAGTTAAGAAATATTTGGAGAAGGCAGAAAATATTTTGTTTCGTACTAGGTATGCTGCTAACTCTAATTTTTCTTCTGAGAGTGATATTTTATTTAATCATCTAGGTATTTATGGGCATGCAGTTTGGATGGTTGATGATGATATTGGTCGAGGTTTTGTGTATCGTACTATTCCGGTTAAAGAGGCGTATATTAAGAAAAATGATAAAGGGCAACTTGAAGCTGTTTTTAGAGAATATGATCTTAGTGCAAGTGAGGCTATTAAAAAATTTGGTGATAAAGTTTCTGCTGAAATTAAAAGAGCGGTAACAAAAAATCCGGATAAAAATTTTAAGTTTTTACATGCGGTTTTTGAGCGTGATGATTATAGTGTTAAGTGCAAAGATTTTCGTGGTATGAAATTTGCAAGTTTACATATTGATTTGAGTGCTAAAAAAATTGTTCATGAAGGTGGGTATAGATGTTGTCCTTATATGGCACCAAGATTTTTGGGTGTTGCGGGTAGTTCGTATGGCGATAGTCCTGCTATGCAAGCTTTTTATGATATGTTGACAGCAAATGAAATGGGTAAGACTATTTTGCGTACAGGGCAACTGCAGGCTAATCCTCCTATTTTAACGAATATGGGATTAATTGATGCTAACAAATTAGGTGCTGCTGGTGCGATTATTAGAGGTGGTTTGGACAATCAGGGAAAACCTGCAGCTGTTTCTATGCAATATGGTAATAATCTTTCTATTACTGTTGAGATGCAACGTGAAGTTAGGGCTAGTATTGAGAGAGCCTTTTTAGTACCATTGTTCCAGTCTTTGACTCAATCTAAGCAGATGACTGCAACAGAAGTTGAAAAACGTGAGATGGAAAAATCTATGTTATTAGCTCCGATGTGTGAGCGTATTGCTTCTGAGTGGTTGAATGGAAATATTGAGCGTGAATTAGATATTTTGGCGCATTATGGAATGTTGGATGATATGCCTGAAGAGTTGATGTATGATGGGGCTATTGCTATTGAGTATGTTAGTCCGGCTGTGCATTTACAAGAGTCTGGTAGTATTATGGGATTGTTTAAATCACTTGAGGCGGCAATTACATTATCACAAGCTAATCCAGAGATATTGGATGTGTTTGATGCAGAGACTGCTCTTAGAAAAATTGCTGACTATTATGGGGTTAGTTCTGATGTGGTTCGTACTAGTGATGATATGCGTAAATTAAAGCAACGTGCAACTATGGAAAATGCACAGGCTATTATGGGCGCTAGTGGGGGTAATCCTTTGGCACAAGCTATGTCTGGTTTGAGAATGAAAAATGTATAATAGTATTGCTCTCTATATGATTTTATAGAGAGTTTTTTTTATGGAGGAATATATGTCTAAGATTGAGATTATTAATCGTTGTTTATTAAAACTTGGAGAGGCTCCAATTTCTTCTTTTAATAGTGCTGTTTATGGTAAGTCTTATGAGGTTTTGTATGATGATATGAAGAAGATGTTGTTATCGTTATATCCTTGGAGATTTGCTATTGGAAGTAAAAAGTTAGCAAAAGATGTGGAAGATTATAATGGTAGAGCGAAGTATCGTTTGCCTAATGATTATTTGTTGCTTTTGAAAGTTTTTAGTAAGCAAAATGAATGTGATGAAGGCTTAGTATCTGACTATGAAATTGTTGAGGATTTTATTGTTTTAGATGATAAAAATGGGGTTGCAATTGAGTATGTAAAAAATGTTGATGATGAGAGAAATTTTTCTCCTCTTTTTAGGGAAGCATTGGTTGCAAAAATTGCATCTGAGATTTCTATGCGAGTGAAACATTCTATTGAATTAAAACAAATTTTTGAGGCTGAATTTGTAAGCTTAATTAGGCAAGCTGAATTTAATAATGAGATTATTAAAGATGTGGAAAGTATGCCAGATAATAGTTGGGTATTGTGTAGAAAAGCTTGGTAATTTGAGGAGGAAATATTATGAGTAAAATGCCTGCAAAGATTCAGTTTAATGGTGGTGAAATTAGTCCTTGGTTGGAGGGGAGAATTGATCTTGCTAAGTATGATAAATCTTCTAAATTATGTAGGAATTTTATACCATCTGTTGAGGGATGTTTGAAGCGTAGAGGTGGTACGTTATTTGTTGCGCAAACTCCTGTTGAAGAAAGTTTGGTGTTTAGGATTTTGCCAAATCCAATGGAGGCAAAAGTTATTATTAATGGAGTTGAAAAATCTGAGATTTATGTTTCGCGTGGTGATGTTGTAAAATATGAAGTTTCTTTAGATGGGTATGCAACATCTATTGGTGAAGTTGTTGTGGTAAAAGATATTACTTTAGATGTAAATCTTGTTTCTAAAACACAGATGTGTCGTTTATCTATTGTAGCTGAACCTAGTGATGCAGTGATTAAAATTGAAGGATTTGAGCGTAGTCAATATCAGGCAAGTAAAAATTCGGAAGTTCTATATTTGGTATATAAAGATGGGTATGAGACGCATACTGGTAAAGTTATTTTAGATGAGGATAAAACACTTAATATTACTTTGACTGAAATTGATAAAACTAATGTTGCGTATGGATCTTGGGGTAATCCTATTGGATTTAGAGGATGTAGTGCTGTTGGTCGTACGGATAAGCAATTGAAATGTTTAATGTTGCAATTTTCTAATGGTTATTTGCCAATTTTATTTGATGCAAATTTAGAAGTTCCTGAGAAAAATTTTGCGATTGATGAGACTTTATTCTTTAGCAATATTCGTGATGGATATGATGCTGTTTATTGGAAAAATGGAGAGTATCATTTGGGTAGTATTGGTCGTGATAGCATGAGTATTTTATATTATAATTTAGACGATAAACTTGAGGCTGGTTTTGACTTTTTGACATGCTCTGTTGTTGGGTGGCAGTTAGATGAAAATGGACAATATGCATCTAAGTATAATTCTTATGAGGGTATGGTTAATAATGGTGCGTTTCAAATTTATCGTTCGGGTAAATTGGTATGGGAATTGAAAGGAAGATATGATGAGTAATGCTAGAAGTTTTTTGTTTCCATTTAGGTATAGTAATAAGGTTGCTTATGTGGTAGAGTTTAGTCATAGAAAAATTAGACTTTATGCGAAGAAAAGTTTGGTGACAACCTTTGGTGTGGAGACGACCGATGAGGGGATTGAAAGTAGGGCAGATTTTTCTTCTTATCCTCCATTGGAAATTGAAAGTCCATATAGTTTTGATGACTTGTGGGATAGTGAAGAATTGTGTTGTAAAATTCAGACAATTCAGCACTCTGATGTGTTATATATTTTTAATGAAAAGTATCCAATAATGACATTAAAACGCTACTCAAATATTGATTGGCGTTTGGAAGAATTGGAGTTAAAAAATGGTCCTTTTTTAGCGATGAATACGGGGGATATTTTAATCAAATGTGATGAAAATTTGAATGATGAAACACAATTAACTGCTAGTGATGAATTGTTTGTTGAAACTGATGTTGGTAGGCTTATTAGACTTCGTATTTATGATGATGATACGTTGCCTTGGGCTAGTAATATTAGTGTGGAAAAAGATGCAATTTATCGTTCGGACAATAAATATTATTTGGCATTAGATGCTGGTACTACTGGTACGGTTAAACCTGTGCATAGCGAAGGGACACGCTCTGATGGTAAAGTTCGTTGGAAGTTTTTGCATGACGGTTTGGGTGTAGTAAAAATTAGTGAATTTATTGATGCTAAAAATGTGAAGGCAAAAGTGTGTAAGCGTCTTCCTGAAGCGATTAGAGAAGGTACTTTATATTGGGAATTTGGTATGCTTCATGCAGGAAGTAGTTATCCTATATCGGGTGCTTTTTTTCGCAATCGTTTTGCTTTTTTGATTAATACAGAAACGGGGCCGAATGTTTGTTTATCTTGTATTGGTGATTATAACAATTTTGAAGATATGGAATTTGGTGAGGCTACTGCTGAAACTGCAATTACGGTGCCAGTTTTGAATACGGAATTTAATGAAGGTAAGTGGCTTTATTCGGGTGATGTTTTGTTTGTTGGTACTGGGGCTAGTGAGTTTTATATTGATTCGTTAGCGCAAAATTCTGCTATGGCAGGAGATAATATAAAAATATCACAAATTTCTAGCGTTGGTAGTAAAGCAATTAAGCCTGTTGGGGTTGGTGGTCATGTGTTCTTTGTTGATAGATATGGACTTGGTATTCGTGATTTGGTTTATAATTATTATAATGATGGTTATGATCCGATTGATATTTCGCTTTTAGGAAAGCATTTGTTTAAATCTCGCATTATTGATATTGCGTATCAGGAAACGCCTGATAAAATTATTTGGTGTTTGATGGGGGATGGTTCGTTATCTGCTATTACATTTTTAGCAGAGCAGGAGGTGATTGCTTTTTCTCGTCATGATTTTAGTGGTAACGCTGAAAGTATTGCGGTTATTTCTAATTTTGAGGAGTGTTATGATGAAGTGTGGCTTGAGATTTCTCGTGTTATTGAAAATGCTAATTTGCGTACTGTTGAATGTTTAGAACTTGGTATGCCTCGGACTTCTTTGGAGCATAATGGAGTTTTGCATGATGATGATTTACTTCAATTAGAATATGTGCAGAATAATGCGATGTATCTTGATGGGGCGATTAAGTTTGAGCGCAATATTGATGATGACAGTTTAGAGATTTCTGGTTTATCGCATCTTAATGGAAAACTTGTTTCTATTTTTGCAGATGGGGAAGTTGTTCCTTCTCAGCTTGTGATTGATGGCAAGGTTAAGCTTTCTTCTTGTTTTGCAAAAGCTTTGGTTGGGCTTGCGATTACCAGTCAGTATATTCCGCAGCCGACTGTTATTTCTTCGCAATTTGGTCATGGTCTTGGAGACAAGCATCGTATTAGTAGGGTTAAGTTGTTACTCTATTTATCTGGTGGTGGGCAAGTTGGTGAAACTTTGGATAAACTTTCTGATATTCTTTATCGCAATACTGATATGTCTATGGGGAAGGTGCAAGAGTTATATTCAGGTTATATTGATGTGTTGATTAATTCATCTACTAGTTCTGATGAGCGTATGGCTACTTTTGTTTTACAGACGGAGGCGCCGTTACCGATGAATGTGTTGGGGGTTGTGCCTTCAATTGATTAATGGTGTTTGATGTGGGGGATGTTGGGGGATGTGCTAAATCACCATCATATGAGCGCCGGCACTCGCTCATGTACTCCTTTTTGTACACACTTATTACGTAAGGGTTGTGAGCTTAGGCACAAACCTAACTTCATTTCGGTCAAGCAACAGTAGGGCTCGTTTTAGTTGTCTTACGACAAGTCACTCGCCAACTGTAGCTGTAGCTCTCGTAAAAAATGTTTACCAAACATTTTTTACTGCGAGCCGCTCGTGGCGACACTCATAGCATGGTAATTTATCCCACCCTAGGCAAAGCTTTGCTTTTAGTTTTAAATTTTAGTAGGCATCATGATTGTGGTTTTAAGGTCTCATGTACGCCTTTTATGTACACATCAACTTTAAAACCACTTCCAGCATGCCCACTATCCAAAGCTTTGGAGGGTTTGTTTTATAGGTCATATGATGAGATGATTAGAAAATATATTTCTGGTGATGTGTTTAAAATTAGGGTGCAAAAAGAGCAGGAAGATGAGGTTTATCAAGCGCATTTGGGGTTTGAAGAAATTGAGGCTTTTACTCTTTTGGATGAGGATGAAATTTTAGCGGTTTTTGGTTTTAGGATAGATGATAAAAATGAGGCGGAATGTTTTGCTTTAATTTCTTATAATATTGGAAGAAAGTTAGGTGAAATGGTTCGTTTTTTGGTAAAGAAAATTCCTTTGCTTATGCGTGAGAGGGGAGTTTTTAGGACTTTTATGACAGTTAAGTCTAGCTTTTATCAGGCGAGGCGGATGGCTGTTTTGTTAGGGTTTAAGGCGGTAGAAAAACTACCGTCTTTTTTTAATGGTAATGATTATGAAATTTATGAAAGGATTGAAAAATGGTAGCACCAGTACTTATTGCAGGACTTGCTTTTACTTCTAGTTTTTTGAGTGGAATTGGCGCTTATAATCAGGCAAAAGCTCAAGCTAGTTCTTATAAACAACAGGCGGAAATTTATCGTCGTAATGCTCAAATATTGCGTCAGAAAGGGGCAATGAATGAGGATATTATGCGCTCACAAAAACGTGCAACTATGGCTGAGAAAACTGCAGCTTTAGGAGAAGTGGGGATGAGTGAGAGTCCGACAACAGTTTCTCATTTGGCAACGACATCAAGTGCGTTGGAGCAGAATATTTTAAATGAGAGATTTGCTGTTGAGAGTGAGACTGAAAATTATTTATATCAATCTCAATTAGCATTATCAAATGCGAAAAAGGCTAAAAGTAAAGGAAGAAATGCTTTTGCTAGTAGTTTTGTTGGTGGTTTGAGTAGTGGTTTTAATTATTTGAAGTAATAAGGAGTGGGAATATGAGTAATAAGCAAAGTTTACCTAATACTAAATTAGATGGAGTGTTTTTGAAGAAAAAAATTACATCTTCTGCGTTATCGGATAAGGTTATGGATTTTTCTGATTATGATAACGGATTAGGAGCTGTATCTGATGTTGCAGATTTAGCAAAAAATATGTTGGTTCAAAAGAGAAAAGTTGAATATGAAAATAATAGAGTTATGGCTGATGCCCTTTTGCAGACTTATCGTGAGCAGTTGGGACAAGTTGATAATGAGGATGATTTTGATAATATTGCAAAGATGGCTGAAGATGATTTAAAATCACAGATGGATAATGGTTTTTGGAGTAGGGAATTTTGGGAAGATAATGGGGAAAATATTTTAGAGGCAAATAGAAAAGATGTTGCGAATTTGCGTGCTTTAAAGGAAAAAGAATTTGGTAGAAATAGTTTAAATTATTTTTTGGATAATAACCAAAATATGATGGCTAAAGCTAATTTGGGTAAAGCGAATTTGTTGATTGATAGCGGACTTGATGAGATTAATAAATCTTTATTTTTAGATGATGAGGAAAAGAAGGTTTATAAAGATAAGTTTTTAAAATCTGGTTTGTTAAATTTGGCTTTAAATAACCCAGATGATGCTCTTGTTAGAGCTGGAAAATATGAGGGCGATGATAAAGAGGATTTGATTGATAAAATTAACCAGACTAAAGTGCTTAGAGAACAAGCAATTAAAAAGCAAGAGGAGAAGGTTGCTAGAGAAAGAGATATCAGCGCTTTTAATAGAGCTTTTGGGTTGTGGCAAGCAAAAGAGAGTGGTGCTATTAATGATGCTGAATTTTTTGTTTTGAATGCTGATGATGATAAAAATTTATTATGGGGAATGAATGAAGTTCGCTCTAAACAGCCGTTGGTTGATGCTTATAGAATTATTAAAAAAGCCAATAGTGGAAATAGTCTTTCTGTTGAAGATGTTAAGAATATTGGAAACTATTTGATTGGTGCTTATAAGAATAAGGATATTGGTGTTAACAAGGCGTCTTTTATTCATAATCAGATTATTGCTGGTAATGAAACGAGTGATGTTAGAGAGCTATTGTTTGATAGAAATATTGATGATTTATTAGATGAAGTTTTGATGGAAGATGTTAATGGTGATGATGATATTAGCAATATTTTTATGAATGAAAAAGCTAAATTGGCATTTGATGTTTATGAGACTTATTATGGTAAAAAATTAGCATTAACAGACGAATTTAAAAATAAAGGAGGGGTTGTTACGCCTGCTATTGAACGTAAATTTGGAATGCAAGCTTTAGCAGAAATTAAGGATGAGTTATCTCTTAAAAGTAGTGATGATGAGATAGTTTCTTTTGGTGAGTTAAACTCTAGTTTGGATAATGCTATTTGTGCTAGTAGTAAAAAAGAAATTTG
Source organism: Alphaproteobacteria bacterium (assembly GCA_045630985.1). Lineage (GTDB taxonomy): Bacteria > Pseudomonadota > Alphaproteobacteria > RF32 > CAG-239 > CAG-267. The sequence continues at coordinate 6,303 of JAZQTW010000048.1, read as the reverse complement.
GCAAAAATTTATTACTAAAGCGCCGTTTGTTGAAGATAAGAAAAAGCTATTTAAGAGTATTGCTTCTAATATTAGAAAAAGAGATTTAAAATGTCCTTATTTGGATACATTAGAACAGGTTAATAAAGCTAATTTATCTAAGGGAGATAAGTTTTATTATAAAGGGCGAATGGCTATTAAAGTTTAATTGAGTTTGCGACCGCAATTTAGCGGTCTTTTTTTTGTATTTTTTGAAAGGGAAAACAATGTTTGATAGTTTAAATTTAGTTGATACTCAAGTTAAAGATGATAATAAAGTTGATGCATTAAATTCTATGATGTCTATGGGTGGTTTAACCCCAATTATGGATGATAAAAAAAGTGAATTTGGAGAAGCGTATAATGGTGAATTTGGTGCTATTAATAATGAGTCAATGATGACACCTATTAATATGAATAATGAGCAATTTCAGACGCCAATTAATCAAGAGCAAAATATAGAGCAATTTCAGACGCCAATTATTGGTTCTAGTTTAGATCATGGAGATAGTGATGAAAGATTAGGTGGTTTTTCATATATAGAAAATGAGCATAATTTGGAGATACCAAAATTTAATAAAAATGATGTTGATGAAGAAGAACCTTTTTCCAGTTTTAAGATGGCTGGAAAATGGATTAAAGAGGCAGTTGATCTTAGTAATTATCGTAGTGCAGTTGAAAGTATGGGAGAAGAAGTTGCTCGATATAAATGGGCTTTTGATCAAGGGAAAATGGGGGAGTTTGATTTAAAAGATTTTTCTTCTGAGATGGTTAAATCTGGCGTACGTAGTATGGGAGTTAATACTCTTAATATGGCTGGTAATATTATGGATATGATGGGCGTGAATTTAAAAGCTAGCGAAGATGATATTAATAGTGATAGTGCATTGAGAAAAAATATTTTACCAGCGATGAGCAATACATTTTTGAAACTTGGAAGAGCATTTAAAGATTATGCAATCAAGGTTGAGGATATTGAGTTTTTGGCTCCTAGTGAAGAAGCTTATAATCAAGATCCTAGTTTTGCTCGATTGGCTAATGTTTTAGGAGGTGGAGCTTCGCAAGTATTGATGATGGGAGCCATGTCTAAAGCAATTGGTAGTGTGGCTACTTATGGTTTATATTCTGCAGGGAGTGGCAGTGAAGTTTTTAATCAATCTTACGAGCAGGATAAAAATTTGGCAAAGGCTAATACTTTAGCAGTGGCTAATGCGGGTATTAGTTTTGCTATTGATAAAATTTTTAATCCATTACCAGAAGTAGTTGAGAAGAATGCTAAAGTTACGGCAAAGATGATTGCGGATGATATGCTTGGAGCCCCTATTAAAGAAGCCGGAGCTGAAATTTTACAACAGATGTTAGCTGAAAATTTGGTTAGAAAAATTGGAGTTGATGATAGTCAAGATTTGTTTGAAGGCTTGATTGAGAGTGCGCTTGGATCTTTTATGGGTAGTACTGTTTTAATAGGCGTGAATGGTGCATCTTATGTTTCTAATAGAGCGTTAGAGCAAGTTCATGAACGTTTAGTTAAAAGAGGTATTAGTGATGAAGAGTTTGAGTTAGCTAAAAATAATATGCTAGCTTTTATGGAGACTAAGTCTGATGCATTTGAGAGAGTTTTAACATATAATCTTAATAAAAATTTGAAGAAGTTGGAAGAAGAAGCAAGGTTTTTGCAAAATAGTAGTGAGCGCAAGAAAACATTAAATGAGATTAAGAAGTTTGATGATGTTTATGTAAAGATGAAGGATAGATTTTCTAAGGCTATTGGAGATGAAAAGAAAGCTGAACTTGCTGCGAGATTGTTTGAGGCTAATGCTATTACTTTATATGAGAAGGATAAATCTTTTTCTCCTGAAAAATATATTGGAGGATTATTACCAGAAGTTAAGAGTATGGAGTTTGAGGAGTTTAAGAAACTTAATTTACCTGAAGGTAGTGTATTTTATCATTTTATTGGACCAAAGGCAAAAGGGGTAGATTTAAATAAACTTGCTAAAGCATATAAATTAGAACAGGAAGGGGTGGAACCTGATATTATTTGGGAAAAAACTGGTTGGGTTAGAGACGGTACAGGTATGATGAAAATGGAAGTATCTGATGAAGGAGCTAAGAATAAATTATTTGAGGAAATTGAAGATGATTATATGCATGAAGGTATTACAAGTAGTGATTTTTCTATGGGTGAATTGCTAGCTCTAGAAGATAAGATGACTTCTTTTGCATCAGCTTTAAATAATGCAAAAGATTTGAAATATGAAGGTTTTTATTGGGATTTTATAAAATATTTAGATGGGCAAAATTTTGATGATTTTTGGGAAAATAGTAAATTTTATGATGAAATGGTCGATAAAAGTTTAACTCTAGAAGATGAAAAAAATATTTTAGAGAGTAGAAAAAAAGAATTAGAAAAAGTTAAGCAACTGACGGATAGTTATGATAACTTTAAGGCACAAGATTTTAATGATAAAGAAACAAAAATTATTTCTTCGCAATTAGAAAAACGCAAATTTGCCGAATTTCTTAGAGAATATTGGGGGCCAGATGATAATCTTTATATCAATAAATTTAAAAAATTAGCAGGAGAAAAGGAAGATGAGTATATATATGAAAAAGGATTCTGGGAAGCTTTAGCTAAAATTGAAAAAGACTATGAAGAAAAGATGGCAAATCGCACTATAGAGATTAAAGAAAAAGGCATTGAGAGTAATCCCAAATTTTTCAGGGATATTGAATTAGAGACAGCATTTAGATATTATAAAGTATATATGGGTGATTTTAGCGATACTAAGGTTGATATGAGATATCATCCTGATAGTTTAAAGGAAGCATATAAATCATATAAACATAGTGAGTTCTTTTTAGATAATATTAAATACAGGCATCTTCCTTTTGTGAGAAGAAATGAATTGTCATATTATCTTGATGTGGTGCATGAATTATATCGTATGCAAAAACAATATGAGCGTATTTTTGAAGCTGATAGAACGAGGACTATTAGGAAAAATGCTATTAGAAATTATAATGTATATGATAAGAATAGTACTAATAGACGCATATTAAAAGCAAGGGAGTTTATGAAGGTTCAGAATGGAATGATAATGAAGTTATCAGATATTTTGGAACACGATTTGCTATATGAAAACTATCCTGATTTGAAAGATGTAAAAGTGTCTTTTACAGAAATTGAAGATGATGAGCCATATCATTTTTATTTTAATAGAGATGAAGGGTATGTCTTGGAAATTGATGCAAATCAAATTGATTTTGAGAATTTTAAAAATGTATTTTTATTGGGCGCAAATTTTGTTATTCAAGATATAGAAGGTTTTGACTATAGTTTGAATAGATATCAGCAGAAAAATTTTATGGATAGAGAGTTGTATACTGCAAAAAATCAATTATCTTATTTTATTATTGGCAGGTTAGAAGAATTTGTTGATGATTTGTTGCCTGATGAGGATTATAAAAACTTTATCATTACAAAAGATATGCCGGTTTCTTTATTGGGTTTGTCTCATAGTATGGCAAAAGGAAGTCATAATAAAAAAGTTGAAAATATTACATATCCAGAAATTGATTTTGATAGACTTGAAGTAGCTCTTAAGAAGAAATATATGAAATTGAATTCAGGTGATAGTTCGTATATTGTCGATTTTGTTTATATTAAATTAGCTGATTTAAAAAATGATATTATAAATAAGGTAACGACTTATACTCGTAATCGTAGTGGTTATCATGCATTAGGTTTTCCATGGGCAGGAATTACCGCTCAGGGTAGTATAGATGCAAGAGCTATATTGAAACAAGGTAGATGGGGTTTTTATGATGATATTGATTCAGATTTGACGCAAGATAATTCTCAACAAAAGAAAGCCGTAACAAATTATGCTTTGTTTGATAAAGCTAATGTACATAATGAATTCGATAGTTATAATGAATATGATGAAAGTCATTTGAGTGAAACAATTGATGATTTAGCGAAAGGTGCTTATGATGAAGCGAATAAAACTATTCTTTTGTTTAAAAATGCTGATGTTGAGACTATTTTTCATGAGACTTTTCACTATTTTTCAGATATTGTTGAGAAAGCTAATTTGAGAAAAAATTTAGCATTTGTCGATTATTTTAACGCCTTAGATATTCTTAAAGAGGGCTTCTTATCTAACTACAATATTCGTAAGTCGGATAATGGGCTTTATTTTGCGTATGATGAGCTTAATGATGAAATAGTGGACTTTATGCCTATTGGATTTGCTTCGCAAGATGCATTGGTAGAGGCAGGTGCTCGTGAGTTGATGGTTGATAGAATAACTCGTATGGCTAAAGGTAAACTTGTTGATCCTGCTGGTGATGATATGTATGAGGGAATATGGCTATTTTGTAGATGGCTTAAAAATGTTACAAAAATGCTCGGAATTGATGGACGAAAAGTAGGTAAAGGTGGACATTCGGCTATTAAATTTATTTCTAAAAAACTTAAAAAGATGTCTGCGCGTGAGAGGAGAGAAATGTTGGAAAATTTTGAATAAATAGTTGAAAAAATGTGTTAGCAGTTTTATAATGCCTTAGGTTTTGGTAGTTTATAGTGGAGTTTTATATGGAAAATATTGAAACAGCTAAAGTAAAAGCACAAGGTAGAGTAAGACTGCTAACTGTTGTTGTTGTGATGTTGGTGGTGATTGGTGGTGTGGTTGAGTATAAACGTTTGAATACACCTACAGATGAGATGGTTGTAGTTTATAAAACTTCTAAAAAGGTGGAAAAAGTTAAGGAATTTACTAAAGAAGAGGATGTAAAGCCTGTTGTTACTGTGAAAGAAAAAAATGCTGATGTAAAATTGGGTAATGCAGTTGAGAGTTTTTTGGGTTATTTTGATAAAGTTAGAGAAGATTTGGAGACAGTTACTGAACCTGTTTCTGCACTTGATAATATTGTGCAAGCAGAACCTGTTGAGGAAGTAAAAGAAAAAGCTCAGGAAGTTTTTGAAGAAGGTAAGATTGAAATTTATGACAGTGAGAAGGGCGTTGTTGCAAAAGAAGAAGTTCCTGTTGTAACAGAAGAAGTTGTTGTAGTTAAGGAAAATGATGGAGTAGAAATTGCTGTTGAAGTTGAGTCTGAGATAGTGAAAGAGGTAGAGGCTAAGCCAGAAGGTGAGGAAGTTTCTTTGGATGAGGTTTATCAAGATGAAGAAGTGCCTTTAGATGAAGTTAATGTTGAAGTTAATGAAGTTCCGGTTGAAGTTGTTGAAGAAAATAAGGAAGATGTTGAGAGCGCTAAAGTATCTGAAGCTAAAGAAGTTGTTGAAGAAGAGGCAGTAGAAGAAGTTGTATCTGAAGAAGCGGTTGAGGAAAATATTGATGTAGCCGAAGATATTGAAGAGAACGTATCAGAGGATAGCGAAGAACCAGCGGAAAATGTTGATGCTAAAGAAGAGGCAGAGGTTAGTGAAGAAGATGTTTCTAAGGCTAAAAGCGAAATAGAAAATATTAATGTTAACATTGATAATGGTGATTTTGTTGAAGAAGTTGCAGGTGGAAATGGAGATTCTGTTACTATGAAATTTGGTGAGGAGGGAGTTTCTATTGAAGGACCTGAAGGTATGGCATTAAAAATTGATGAAAATGGTCTCTCTATTGGTGGAATGACTGTTGATATGCCCGAATATATAAGTGAATCGGAAAAAGAACTTGAAGAAAGCACCGAAGCCATTGTAAATAAATTTAAAAATGTTAACAATGAGAATGTAAAAGATGTGAATGATGAGGCTATTAATTTATTAAAAGGAATTGATATGCAAAACTATTAATAAAAAAAATAAGTTTTTTTACTTGATCTAAGTTACTGTTTTTATATTGTTATTTTGGTGATGGAAGAAAATTATGCAAAAAAAGTGAAAAAAAATAAAAAGAAGTATTGACTTATTTGTTTTTTATCTTTATAAGTGCTTTTGTTCTTCACCGATGGTCCCATCGTCTAGTGGTTAGGACATCGCCCTTTCACGGCGGTAACATGGGTTCAAATCCCGTTGGGATCACCAATTCAAGAGAGTTTCAGAAATGAAACTCTTTTTTTGTGTTTAGGGGATTTGAACCCATTTTGTGTTTTAGTAAAACACAAGGGTTCCTCAATTCCAACTATGTGTTTTATTCAGGGCGACTATCGTCTTCTTCTAAAACACAAGTTTCATTGTGTCTCCTTGAAAAAAGTACATTTTGGTACTTTTTTCTTCGGCCATCCGTTGGGATCACCAATTCAAAGCGCTTCAGAAATGAAGCGTTTTTT
>JAZQTW010000047.1:0-17727 GCA_045630985.1 Alphaproteobacteria bacterium | reverse complement strand
TGTTGCAGTGTGGCTTACTGCGTTCAAACTTTTCTTTTGCCATATTATCTACATCCTAAAATATTGTGTTTCGGAGAAGATTAATGTTATGAAAGGGAAAATTGGAGCGGGTGAAGGGAATCGAACCCTCGTCATAAGCTTGGAAGGCTTCTGCTCTACCATTGAGCTACACCCGCTCAAACCATAAATTCTCAAACAAAAACCTATATTATTTACGATTTTTAACTGGTGGAGGGGGAAGGATTCGAACCTTCGTAGACGAAAGTCGACGGATTTACAGTCCGTTGCATTTGACCGCTCTGCCACCCCTCCGCTAAGAAATCGTGCGAAGGAAAAAGAACTCAGTCTTCAACCTAACATCGGCAATAAAAACCTATTTTTATGATAATGTCAACAAGTTTTTTTATTAATTATTAAAGTTTTTTTTCTAAACTCTTTTTGTTTAGTAAAATTAGTAGGATAAGAGATGCAAAATATTTTAACAGAAGAGAGAAATAATGCTAGTGCAAACATAGATTTGGCTAGTACTGATGAAATTGTTAGAATAATTAATGATGAAGATAAAAAAGTAGCATTAGCTGTTGAGAAATGTATGCCAGAAATAGCTAAAGCAGTGGATTTGATTGCAGAATCCTTTAGTAAAGGAGGGCGCTTGGCTTATTTTGGTGCTGGTACTAGTGGTAGATTAGGTGTTTTAGACGCTTCAGAATGCTGGCCAACGTTTTCCGCAAAAGATGGTATGGTTAGCGGATATATTGCTGGGGGTGATTTTGCTCTTAAAAATTCTATAGAAGGAGCAGAAGATGATGAAAAAGAATCATTAAAGCATATTAAAGACTTTAATCCTTCTGAAAATGATGTTGTTGTAGGCATTTCTGCTTCAGGAAATCCTAAGTATGTTTTAAAAGTATTAAACGAATCGCAAAAAAGAGGCGCTAAAACTATTGGACTTACCTCTAATCCTAAGGCGAAGCTTAAAAAATATTCAGATATCTGTATTACAACTGTTGTTGGGGCTGAGGTTATTACAGGTTCTAGTCGTATGAAATCAGGAACAGCGCAAAAGATGGTTTTGAATATGCTTTCTACAGCTTCTATGATAAAAATTGGTAAGACATATGGTAATTATATGATAGATGTTCAGCCTGTTTGTAGTAAATTGATAGATAGGGCAAATCGTATTATTTCTTCTATTTGTGAAATTTCTATTGAAAAAGCTGATGAATATCGTATAAAAGCGGATAATAATGTAAAAATTGCTTGCGTTATGTGTAAGAAAGGCTGTTCAAAAGATGATGCTAAGCAAATGTTAGATAATCACAAAGGTATTTTGCGAAAGGTTATATAAGCTATGAAAAAGAATTTTAAGCAAAAAGAAAATAATGCAAATAATAAAGACCAATTAATTTTGTATGGTCGTCATGCGGTTATTAGCGCAATTAAAAACCCTAAGCGTAGAATTACTAAAGTAGTGATTACTGCTGAAAATCGTCATGAAATTGATGCTTTGGGGCAGGTGTTACCAGTATCTGTTGTTGATAGAAAAGATTTTGCTAAATTTTTACCTCAAGATGCGGTACACCAGGGGTTTGCTCTTTTTTGTTCTAGACTTGATAGCTACGATATTATGGATTTGATAGAAATGGCAGAAGAAAAAGAACGTTGTCATATTCTTATATTAGATCAAGTAACTGATCCACAAAATATTGGTGCTATTATTCGTTCTTGTGCTGCCTTTGGAACATTAGGTTTGGTTGTGCAAGATAAAAATTCTCCATTGGAATCTGGAGCTATGGTAAAAGCAACAGCAGGTACAATGGAATTTGTGCCAGTTGCTAGAGTTACCAATTTAAGCAGAGCTATTGAACAATTGAAAGATAACGGCTTTTGGGTTATGGGAATGGATGGCTATGCAGATGTTACTATTGATAAAGTAAATAAAGATGGTAAGATTGCTATAGTTATGGGGTCTGAAGGCAAAGGAATGCGTCGTTTAGTACAAGAAAATTGTGATGCATCTGTTAAATTGAAAATATCAGAAAATGTTGAAAGTTTGAATGTTTCAACAGCAGCAGCAATTGCCTTATATGAGCTTAGTAAAGATTAGTTAGTTTTTTCTTTTTTTGTTATAGAAGCGATTGTTTAGTTTTATGCAATTTATGCATAGGATTATTAAGATTATGGTTAAAAATGTTAGTAAGGTTTTTAGCATTTCGAAATTATTAAATATGCCGATTAAAATTACAAGAGCAAAACTTACAACTCTTCCTAGGTTTATAAATATTTCTCTGTATGCAAAATATTCGCATTTGTTTCTTTTTACTTGTGGTAGGTGTGAGATATTAAAGACGTTAATAGATGCTATTGTGCGTAAAAATTGCGTTGATATAGTAAAGCATAGACTGTAGATGATAAATGTTGTTTTGTTAGGATAAATGGTAAAAGCTATTAATGCAGATATTATTGTTATTGCTATAATTGTTAATAGTTTTGTAAAATGGGTATATTTACAGCAACGGCCAAAAATAAAGCTTAAAATTATGGCTAATAGATAGAATATTGAATTGATAAAGCCAAGACTGAAATTTGTTTTGAATAAGTAAACAATGTATAGAGTTACTAGGGTTAAGAGTGCTCCATCTAAAGTCATTCCACGATAGAATTCTATTTTGTATAACTGCTTTAAGGTTTTAGAGTTTTTAGTTTTGTTTACGAACGATTTGATATTAAAATCAGGAGATTGTTTTTGAGGGGTAGCTTTTACTCTTGATATTAAAATAAGTTCTATAAGAGATAAAAAGGCTAAAAATGCAACAGTATTAAAATAAGAATCTTTATTTAAGAAATAGCCTAAAATTATTGGGGAGCATACTTTAATAATGTTTTTTAAGCTTTCTAGATAACCTTGAAATGGAATTAATTGTGAGTTTGGAACGTTATCTGCAATAATTAAATTAAACGGAAAGATCATAAATGCAATATATAGGCCATAAAATATAGCGCATATAGGGATGTAGTTAATGATGTTTTCTTTTAGTATAATAAATGATGTAAGATAAATAAAAGTTATAGCAACGCCAAGCTGATACATTAATATGCGATTTTTCTTTTTTAACCAGTTTCCAGTAAGGTAAGCAGAAAGTCCAACAATGAAATAGCAAATTAGATGATAGATCCCTATTTCAGTTGAACTATCTTGCGTTTGTTTGAACAGATATGCTACTAAAAAAGTACCAAGAAAAACATCATAAATTTTGCTTATGGCATTAACTGTTGCTAGGTAATAGGCATTGTTGTTGGTTCGTTTCATGATCAATTCCACATATATTTGTGGGAGAATGGTATATTAATTGTTCTTAATTTAAGGTAAAAATAAGGCATACTTTTTTCATCAAATTACTCCTTAAAATATGCCATGTATTTTAGTTAGAAAAAAGTTTTTTTCAACTATTTTTTGTTGTAAATTGAGCTAAGTTTAGTAGCGTATATCGTAATATGAATCTTTATTTAAACAGGAATGAAGGTTTTTTATTTCTTTATTTCTACACATAGCAAATTTGTTGTTTTTATATGAAAATACTTTTATTCTTTCTTCTGTTTGGTAGAGAAAATAAATAATAGTATCGTTTTGAGGTGAAAAGTTTACATTTTCCACAGTTAAATTGTTGTTTTGTGATAAAGTTAGTTTTGTATCTTTATCTATATTTAAGGTATAATTATTGCTATCAAAACTGCATTTTTGAGTTATTTCTTGGGGTAATTTGCTGTTAAACAAAGGGTATATGCCTTTTTGGTTTAAATTTGTAATTTCTTTTGTTGTAAAATTTTGTTTATTGTGTGGAATAGTGCGAACTTCTGCAATCTCTAATAAAGGATTGCATTTTACATATAAAGCAATTTGTTTTTTATGTAAATCAAGCTCTTGCCAATTTTCAGGTTTATTGAGTTGTTCGTTGTTTTTGTTAAGTTCTTTTATATCTAAAACGCCCCATTTTTGTTTGTTGATATATCCTGAATAATCAGGTTTTTCTGTGTAATAAGGGTATTCAATTATAGAGTTTATTTCTTGTGTAGCAGTATTATAACTGAAATTAAATAAATGAGTGCTATCACTATATAGTGGTTTTTTAGTTGTTAAAAATAGGTTGCTAAATATTGGAGTATTATTTTTTAAGATATCGGCAGATACTACAGTTTCTGCGTATTTGTAACCACTTTTAAGCTTAATTGTATAAATATCGTTATCAATAATGCATTTTGTTTCAAAAAATCTATCATCACGGTTATCATTATCTGTTAGAAAGTAATTTTGTTGTTTGGCATGATTTAATTTATTTTCCCCCCATTCATAGTACATTATTGCGTTAGATAGGTCGTTTTGTATAAGTTCTATGGTGGATAATTCTGGTATACAGTTTACTCTAACTATTGCTCCACCATAAGTTCCTACATCAGCAAAAGATAAGTTTATGAAACTGAATATAAAAAATAAAACTCTCACACATACTTTTTTCATCAAATAACTCCTTAAAGTATGTGTGAGAGTATAGAGTAATTATGTAAAATTATCAATGATTATTTGCAATATCGAGAAATTTTTGTTTTGTTCTTTCGTTGCGTTTTACTGTATTTTTGTCTTTGCCATTGTTATCTTTACGATGGGATTCTATAGATGCAGTTATGTAATCTTGAGGCTAATAACCTTCTGTTGCAGGGGTATTCATTTCTTCTTCTTTTTGATTTATAATCTCGTCAGTTATAGTTTTATTTGTTTCAAAATTAGGGAAATATGCTTTTGTTTCGTAATTTTTTAATGATATGTCTGCATCAACCTCAGATGTAGTGGTGATTGTTATTCTTTTATACTTTTCTGCGCAACCTATAGCAATATCTTTAACTATTTCTTTTGATGATTGAAGTGTTTGGTTGTTATTTTTTTGTTTATATATGTTTTGAATAATAGATACTGTATATCCTACTTCTTGTTGGCAGGTATTGCGAGGATTAAGTGATAGCGTTATTAGATACTCCTGATTGTTATTTAATTTGCATGTATATTTATAACTAGATGAACGTAGTCTAGATAAGGGAGAACTATCTCGTAATTCTGATAGAGAAGCTGGATTTTGTAGTTGTATTTCTGCATTTGTTTTTTCTGATGTTTTGTAAAAAAGTGATGTATCTTTAAGATTTATAAAATGTGTAGCAATTTTATCTCCACGTATATTTTGATAATGAATATCTAAAAATTCTAATTCTTTATTGCATTCAATACGGGCAAATGTAGCACTTATATCTGCTTTAGCATGTGTAGATAGTATTAAAAGTAATGCAAATATGATTTTTTTCATAAATCAATCTCCTTATTGGATGGAGTAGATGCGCTATTGTAACTTAGTATATTTTTTGCATCTATTGTTTCAAAAGATATATCAGGATTGTTTGCATCTTCAGATTCAGCGATAATTATTTGTTGAGTATTGCTATTATCGCCAATAATTATATTTTCTATTTGCGGAGTACTGATGTATTGCTTGCTTGTATCATCATAAAAATCTTTTTTTATAAAAATATTATAACTAGATGTATCAGTTTCTATATCATAATTATTAAAAGATATATTTAGATTATAGCTATTTTTGAGATTACAAGTATAGTTAAAATCTAGTTGATATTGAAGAGAAAAAGGCTCTTTGTTGCGGATTTTAAAAATTTGATTGCGATTTATTAGAAAAATTTCAGTTTTGTTAGAAGTATCCTCTATATCATACCTATATACATTATTGGGGTTTGATTGAAAATACTGTTCAAGCTTTGAGGAGGATAATTTATTGTATGATATGTCGAATAGTCCCAGTGTGTTGTTACATTCAATTCTTATATATTCAGATTTAGCAAAAGCATTTGTGCTTAGTGTTAGTAGGATAAATAAGAAAACAAGGCATACTTTTTTCATACAAATTACTCCTTAAAATATGCCTTGTATTTTAGTTGTAAAAAAGTTTTTTTCAACTATTTTTTGTTGTAAATTGAGCGAATTTCTTCTAAAAGATTTTTTATTTTGTTGTTTCTTTTAGTTAGTGGTTTTGCATTAGTAAAACGTTGACTTTCTTTTATCATCTTATCTATATCATGCAGTGCAAGAGCATTCCAAAAATTAGGATATCCTACTTGTTTTCCATTAGAGAGTTTTTTTAGGTAATAATTAAAGCCATCTTTTCCTAAATTATATGCCATATCAACTAATACTATTTGTAATTGATGGGGTAATTTCTCAAAAATAGGAATTTTTTTATGTGTTTTTTTATTTTTTTCATCAATGATTGATCGGATATCATTAATAGCAGTTGTAACTCTTTTCAAATACAGTTCATGTACATATTCAGCAGAAAGTCTTAAATTTGTTCTATTTTCAAACATTTTAGCTTCATCATTGTGTATTGTTTTGTATTTATTTAATTTGTTTAATTCTTCTTCAAGTATTTTTTTATCATTACTATTGTTTTTATCTAGAAAGCGTAATTTATTGGTTTGTGGATCTAAATAATACCAAGGTAATTTATCTATATTTTTTTCAATATTGGCGCCAATACCAATAGTTGTAATACCAGATGTATCTGTGTATGGGTAAAGAGAATATCCTTCTTCAGCTTTTAAAAAGTTAAACATAGTTGTATTTATAAAGAAACTTTCATTAAAATTTTCATTCTCAATACTTGTGTCGGATTGGGCTTTGGAGAGAGTGTTTTGTGCAGATTGTTTTGGTTGAAGATTGGGGGCTTCATAGGCTGGTTTGTAGCCTAAGGTGTTTGCAATTTCTAATGCTTCAGGGGTGTTATATTGCTCAGGATATAGCACGCGATTCATGATAGAGGTTCTAATAAAAGCATCATGCATGGCGTTTATGTAAGGGTTTTTGCCATAATATTCTTTGTGAGCTTCTTTTTCTAGCAAAAATCTTCTTTTAAATTCTTCAAGTGTGATAGTTCTTTCTGGGTTTTTTGCGAGTGATCCGGCGCATCTTGAGAGTATATTTTGCATTTTTTCTTCGTCTTTTTGTTTGTCGCCTGTGCTATAAATGAACTCTGGTGTGTGTATATTATGGGTAGTGCGTTCTGTTTCAAGCTTATCTCCATAATATTCGCATAACTCACGTTTGGTTTGTAGTTGCTCCTCATCTGAGAGGTTGTAGTATTGTTCCATAATGGCATCAACATCATCATCTTCTTCAAAGATAAGAGGAATATTCGTGCTAGAATAGGGACGTTGTTTTTGTGGATTTGGGGCTAAACTTGAGTTTGATACCTTTTGGTTTGTTGTACTAATTTCATTAGTTGTGTTATCTAAATTTTCGTTTTTCATAAGCTTTTCCTTTCATATAAAAAAAGAAAGAGCAGACTTTTTTGCCTGCTCTTTGGTTTGTTGTGTTAAATTTGTAAACATATATAAAAAAAAAGCCCCTGTTAAGGAGCCTTTTTATAATGACAATTTGCCATTATGTAGAGTTTTATACCAATGCCCGACGGAAAAGTCAAGTAGTTAAAGCAATTTTATTAGTGCAAAACCGCCTATTAACAATAATACAAATAAGATTGATAGTAGGTTTAGGTTCTTTTCAATAAAAGTTTTCATTGGTTCGCCATAGCGTTTTAATAACCATGCGATTAAGTAAAAACGTATACCTCTTGCAAGGATTGATGCAATAATGAATATTGTTAAATCTAGGCGTACTACACCTGATGCGATTGTTATTAATTTATATGGGATAGGAGTTAAGCCTGCAATAAATACAATCCAAGCTCCATATAGGTGGTAGTAATCTTCAAATTTTGTAAATTGTTCCATATAGCCATAAAATTCTAATAATGGCTTGGCGATAACTTCGTATCCAAATACGCCAATAGCGTATCCCAAACATCCACCAAGAACGCTTGCTACTGTAGCTGTTCCAGAAATTTTATAGGCTTTAAGAGGGGTTGCTAATACCATTGGAATAATCATAATATCTGGTGGAATTGGGAAAAATGAACTTTCAATAAAAGCAATAGCAAAAAGCCAAGCAAGAGCGTTTGGACGAGATGCTAAATCTAAAGTTTTATCATAAATTATATGTGTTAAATTTTTTAGAGCCATAGTTTTTTCCATAAATTAAATACTAAGGCTTTTTGTTTTAGTTTATAAATTGTTCAATTTCTCTAACATTTTGAGTGTTTTCCACATAAAATGTTTTGGGAAAAGAAAATAACTTTTGTGAACTACTTAAAACGGGTTGAAAATTTATGCAGATAACAGATGGAGTATTCTTTTTCATATATATGGAAGCTGATTTTAGATTATGTACTTCAAAAATTGAATATCCTTTTTCTTCTGCAGATTTTTTAAATTCTGATTTTTCATAAGGTTTTAGATTGATGTATAATATGTGATGATGCTTGTTGCCTATGCAATAGGTTTCTAATATGTGTATTAGATGCTTTTTTGCTCCGTCGTGGGTTAGATAGTGGCTTATTGCTGGGTCATATATTAATGCTTTAGGAGCTTCAGATACAACTATTATGGGGATTGATGTACGTTCAAATTTGTGTTCTAGAGAAGAAATAAAGTTAATTGGCGTTTTATCATCAAAATCGAATAATATTACATCTGGGGTTATTTCTTTGTTGTACAATGTGAACTTATGGAGGTTATCTGTATCAAACAAAAAGTACCCCATTCCTTCTAAGTTGTGGTGATATAAATTTTTGTTGGTTTGATTGTTGTTGTATAAAAAGATGTTTCCCATATGCTGCATTGTTTTCTCCTCTAGTATTGTTTTGTGGAGATAATATAATGCGAGATATTGGGATTTTAAGAGTTCTGCTTTAAAAATGCTTCATAGGTGTTTTCTAACAGCATTGCTATGGTCATTGGACCAACACCTCCTGGTACAGGAGTAATATATTGTGCTAGTTCTAGGCCATCTTGATAGCAAACATCTCCTTTTAATCCATTTTCTGTACGATTTATGCCAACATCTATGATAACAGCATTTGGTTTTATATAATCTTTAGTAACAAATTCTGGTTTGCCGATAGCTGAAACAAGTATATCGGCATTTTGGCATATTTCTGGTAAGTTTTTAGTTTTTGAGTGAGTAATTGTTACTGTGCAGTTTTGTTGAATTAGCAATTGAGCGATTGGTAGGCCAACTATTTGAGAGCGACCGATAACAACAGCATTCAGTCCAGTTAGGTTAAGGTTGGTTTCTTTGATTAAACGTATTATTCCTTTTGGGGTGCAGGGAGTGTATCCTTGGTTTGTGTTTTGGGTTAGGTAGCCACTATTTAATGGATGGAAACCATCAACATCTTTTGATGGAGTGATAGATTGCAAAATAGTTGTTGTATCTAAATGTTTAGGAAGAGGTAGTTGAACCAATATTCCATTTATTTCTTTTGAGTTGTTTAGTTCGTTTATTAAGTTTAGCAAATCTGCTTGAGATGTATTTTCATCTAAAGCATATGTTTTTGGAGTTATACCAACGTCAATACACGCTTTTTCTTTTGATTTTACGTATATTTCGCTAGCTGGGTTGTTGCCAACTATGATAACGGCTAAACAAGGTGATGTTTGAAGATTGATTATTTTTTGTTTTAATTGTTGGCGTATTTGTAATGCAAGAGTTTTACCATCAAGAATTTTTGCTGTCATTTTGCTTGCTCCAGTTCTTTGATTGTGGTTTCTGTTAAGTTTGACACTTCTGTTGTTATAAGAAGTTTTTTATACCTATCCGTTTCTCCACTAATAATGGAAAATGAGCTTTTACTGATGTGTAGAAGTTTGCTTAAAAATTTTATAAGCTCACTATTGGCTTTTCCCTTTTCAGGAACAGAGGTAAGATTTACTTTTAAGAAATCTTGACCTCCGCAATCTGTAAAAATACCACAGATAGAACACTTTGAAGAATTTGGTGTTACCCTAATTCGTAAAATATATCCATTTATGGTCTGTTCATAAAACATATTATTGGGCAATTAGTGCTATACGTATTGATGAAATAATGTGTAATATAAACATTAAAACAAAAATCAATACATAAGGTGTAATATCAAAACCTGATACAGGTTTAATTTTTTCACGCATTTTGGCATATACTGGTTCTGTTATTTTATGTAATAGAGTTAAGAATCTTTTGAAAGCATCACCACCTTGACCGATTAATTCATAATGCATGCACCAATATAAAGCAACGTTTACTACTACAAGCATAAAATATACTTGTAAAACACCTTCAATACACCATAAAATGCTATCTAATAATATTCCCATAAAATTTCTCCTTTAAGATAATCATTAGCTAAATTTGTAAATTCATTCACTGTAGTATTTTATATTTTGTTTTAATTTTAAGTTAATTAGTATATTTTTTTATTTTGTATCTTCTTCAAAGATAAGATATGCTTGTTCTAGCCATATAATTCTATCTATAATCCAAGAACTTATCTCGCTAACTTTTTTAGGCTCTACATTTAGTGCTTCTGTTATTTTGCAGATAAATTTACCTTCATTATCTGAAAAGTTATTATCTGTGTATGATAAGGCTAGCATATATTTTGTGATTTCTAGAGAAAGACGACGATTGTTTATACAAGAAGCTTTACGTATACAAATTTCTTCATTTATACAAAAGTGAGCAGGTTTCAATTTGAAGTTAATATCTTTAGCTATTTCTTCAATAAATTCTATTTCAGCTTCAGAGGATTTTCCATCTATTGCAGATAATGTGCAAAGGATAGATAAAAATATATCTTTTTCTTCAGTTGTTATGTTTTTGATGAAATTTTTTCCTATTGACATGTAGCTATTCATGGCAAGTCCTTTCAATTTTGATTGGATTTTATAGTAAAACAATTATATTGCAATAAAAAAAGTATATTTGTGATAAATTTGATTTTTATAAAAATTTTGTTTGAAAAAAATAAAGTATGTATTATAATGTTTTGTATGTTAAATAGTTTTAGGTGAATAATTAAAATAATGGAAAAAAAGTATTATATTAAAACTTTCGGCTGTCAGATGAATGTTTATGATTCAAGTAGGATGGCTAATATGTTGGAAGAAATGGGTTTTTCTAAAGCTGTTTCTGTTAAAGATGCGGATGTTGTTATTTTTAATACATGTCATATTAGGGAAAAAGCTGCAGAAAAAGTGTTTTCTGATTTGGGACGTGTTTATTTAATTAAGCAAGAACGTGCAGAACAAGGTAAAGACACTATTATAGGTGTTACTGGTTGTGTGGTTCAGGCTGAAGATAAAGAAATATTGAAAAGAGCTCCATATGTTGATTTTGCTTTAGGGCCGTTGAGATATTTTCGTTTGAAAGAAGTTGTTGGGCAATTGATGGAAGATAGAAAAAAACAACTTCTTGATACTGAGTTTTCTGCAGAATCTAAATTTGATTATTTGCCAGAGAATAAGGCTGAGGGTGGTTGCTCATATTTGGCAATTCAAGAAGGTTGTAATAATTTCTGTACATATTGCGTTGTGCCTTATACAAGAGGCGTTGAGGTGTCTCGTCCAGTTGAAGATATTTTGAGCGAGGCAAAAAGGCTTGTGGCAACTGGCAGTTTGGAGATTAACCTATTAGGTCAAAATGTAAATTCTTACCATGGCGAAGATAAAGATGGTAAAGAAAGAAATTTGGCATACTTGTTGAATAAGGTTGCAGAGATTGATGGTTTGGAACGCATTCGTTATACGACTTCATATCCTGCAGATGTTGATGATGATTTGATTTTGTGTCATAAAAATCTTAGTAAACTTATGCCTTATTTGCATTTACCAATTCAGTCTGGTTCTGATAGCGTATTAAAAAGAATGAACCGTCGTCATACAAGAGATGACTATCTGAGAGTGGTTGATAAGCTTAAAGAAGCAAATCCAAATATTGGAATGTCTTCAGATTTTATTGTGGGATTTCCTGGTGAAACAGATGAAGATTTTAAACAAACATTGGATGTTGTGAATAGAGTTAAGTATATACAAGCATTCTCTTTTAAATATAGCAGAAGAGCGGGAACTCCGGCAGCTATTATGGATAATCAAATTGAAGAGAAAGTTAAAAAAGAGAGATTGCAAATATTACAAGATTTATTGTTTGATTATCAAACTAAATTTAATAAAAATAGCATAGGAAAGGTTATGCCTGTGTTATTTGAGTCTAAAGGTAGACATAAAGGACAATTAACTGGTCGTACTCCATATATGCAAAACTTATATGCAGAGGCTGATAATTCTTTAATTAACAAAATTGTTGAAGTGCGTGTTGTTGATGCTTCAATGAACTCTTTAAGTGGGGAGGTAATATAATATGGCGGAACTTAGTTTTGAACTTTTTAACAATCAATTATTGAAGGTTTTAGTTGGTGTTAATGATGAGAATGTGCGTTTGATTGAAAAAATGCTTAATGTTGAAATTTTAAGCTTTGGTAATCAGATTACGATTAAGGGGGCAACGACAGATATAGAAAATGCTAAAACAGCTATTGATGTGTTGTATGAAAAAGCAAGTAAAGGTCAAACAATTGGAGAGCAAGAAGTGAAAGCAGCTGTTCGTATTTGTGGTGGTAAAGGTAGTGCGGATGAGAAGCAATCTTTAAGTGAAATTGTTTTAAAAACTAAAAAACGCTATATTTATCCTCGTTCTGCAACTCAGGCTAAATATATTACTGAGATGATGCAAAATGAACTTGTGTTTGGTTTAGGACCTGCTGGTACTGGTAAAACATATTTGGCAGTTGCTTTGGCTGTTTCGATGATGCTTGAAGGTGCAGTAGATAAGATTATCTTATCTCGTCCAGCAGTTGAGGCTGGTGAAAACTTAGGTTTCTTGCCTGGTGATTTGAAAGATAAGGTTGATCCATATTTGCGTCCTTTGTATGATGCGTTGTATGAAATGTTACCTGCTGAGCAAGTTGATAAGAAGTTAGCTTTGGGTGAGATTGAAATTGCGCCTTTGGCGTATATGCGCGGTCGTACTCTTTCTAATGCATTTATCATTTTGGATGAAGCGCAAAATACTACACCTATGCAAATGAAAATGTTTTTAACTCGTTTGGGTGAAAATTCTCGTATGGTTGTGAATGGTGACCTTAGTCAGGTTGACCTTCCTAGAGGTATAATTTCTGGTCTTAAAGATGCTATTGATACATTAAAAGGTGTTGGCAATATTGGATCTGTAACATTCTCTGCTAGCGATGTTGTTCGCCATGGCTTGGTTGCAAAAATTGTTAAAGCATATGAAGAAAGAAGTAAAAAAGAACGTGATGAGCAATAATATAGTTTTGAATGTTGCCGTGGAGAATGATGTTTGGTTTGAAGCGGTGGATTTTGATGCGGAGAAAGTGGCTCATAATCTCAAAGATGTTGTTTTTGAGTATGTTGCGTCATCAGATCATGAATTGTTGGCTAAGAAGTGTGATTTTTCGCTAAATGTTTGTTTGAGTGATGATGAGGCTGTTCATAAATTAAATAAAGAATTTAGAGGGATGGATAAGCCAACGAATGTTCTTTCTTTTGCTAATATTGATGATGATTTCTTTTGGGATACTTTTGACGAAGTTGATGAGGCAGAATTAGGTGACATTATTTTAGCTTTTGAAACATTGGTTAGAGAAGCTCAAGAAAAGAATATAGGTGTTTATGCTCACTATTGCCATTTATTGGTTCATGGATTTTTGCATTTGTTGGGTTTTGATCATCAAGAAGATGATGAGGCCGAAGAAATGGAGAATTTAGAAATTGATATTTTGGCATCGTTTTCAATAGACAATCCGTATAAAGACATAGAGGGAGAATAATATGTCTCAATTTTTGAAGGGAATTAAAATTCCCTTTTTTTCTAAAATGATTGAAGAGAAACGTATATCTTCATGGGTGTGGTTTTTTTTAGGTGGAATCGGGGCATTAATTTTTCCACCGTTTACGTCTGCAGTGTGGGGATATGTTTCTATACTTTCTTTTATGTTATATGTCTTTTGTAAAAACTATACTAAAAAGCAATTGTTTTGGTGGTCATACATCTATGGTATGGGGTTTTATATTGTAGGTTTTGCTTGGATAAATAATGCTCTTTTGCTAGATGAAGATATTGTGGCATTTGTTCCATTTGTTGTTTTGGGTATAGGTTTCTTTTTTGGTTTGTTTTGGACTGTTCCTTTTGTAATTAGTGGATTTGGTAAAAATATATATTCAAGAATGCTATATTTTTGTAGCTCATTTGTGCTTGTAGAGTGGATTAGAAGTTTTATTTTTACAGGTTTTCCTTGGAATTTGCTAGGAACAACTTTAAGTTTTGATGTTAGATTGTTGCAAGGTGCATCAATTGTTGGAACATATGGATTATCTCTATGTGTATTGTTAATATTGTGCGGTATTGTGCTACTTGTATTAAGTGCTCTTAATAGAAAAATGTATTGGGGGGCGTTAGGGTTTGTGTTTGCTCCTTTAATATTTATTGTTATTTGTGCTGGTTATTTTGATAATGCTAATCAAAATGGAGATATTAAAGTTAGGTTGGTTCAGCCAAATATTCCTCAAACATATAAATGGGATAGCGATAAAGCTTATGAAAATTTTCGTAAGCATATTGATATGAGTAAAGGGAATAATGAAGATGTTGATATGGTTGTTTGGGGAGAGGCAGCTGTTCCATATCCATTAGATAGAGATATAAATCATCTTATTGAAGTGACAGAGGCTATTCCTAGTAAAGGATTTTTAGTTACAGGCCTTCTTAGAGGGGCAATGGAATATGGTGAATTAGTGGCATATAATTCTCTGTTTGTTATTAATGATAAGGGGGATATTTTAGATTATTATGATAAATCTCATTTGGTTCCATTTGGTGAATATTTGCCTTTAAGAGAATATCTTCCAGATTTTATGCGTCCTGTAGCAAATATTGTAGGTAACCTTGGTAAAGGCGAAAAATATAAAAATATCAAGATTAATGGTTTGCCAAAAATGGGTGGCGCTATTTGTTATGAAAGTATTTTTCCTAATGAAGTTCTTAATAAAAAAGATAAACCAGAAATTTTGTTAGTTTTAGTTAATGATGGGTGGTATGGGATTAGTGCGGGACCATATCAGCATCTAGTTGCGTCGCAGATGAGAGCTATAGAAGAGGGGATTACAGTTATTCGTAGCGCTAATACAGGGGTTAGTGCTGTAATTGCTAATAATGGCGAAATTTTAAGTGAAATTGGTCTAAATAAGGCTGGTAGAGTTGATGTAATTTTGCCTAAGAAATTGAGTCGTAATACTATTTATGGTAAATTTGGTAATATTATTCCTCTTGCTTTAGCAGCTTTATTGCTTGTTTTTGCTTGGTTTCTAGGGCAAATGAGAAAGATGAGAATCTAGTATAGGTTGTAAAATTCTAAAAAAAATTGTTGCTTTTTTTCTTGAAATGTGATATGCACATTTTGTAGTGTAAATATGTATAACTGGAGAATATTTATGGCAAGAGGAAGAAAAAGAAAAGCAGATATGACCCCTGAAGAGGCGGCTATTGAAAGCGGTATTGGTCCGATAGATGCTCATGTTGGTGCTAGAATTAGTGCAAGAAGAAGACTTTTACAATTAAGCCAAAAAGAGATGGCCGACCGTTTGGGTATTACTTTTCAGCAAGTTCAAAAATATGAAAAAGGTGTAAATAGAATCGGTGCGGGTAGATTGTATTCTATCGCTACAATTTTGGGTGTGTCTATTGAGTATTTTTATGATGATATGGACATGGAATCATTTTTGAAACTTCCTGAATATAGTAAGATTTATGGCGCAACTTTCTTGCGTGAAGATGAAGTAGAGCAAAAGTTTGCTCCATTAGAAGGTGCAGAAGCTACTATGTTATTAAAAGCATATTTTGCACTTCCACCAAAGGCAAGAACAGCTCTAATGACTATGCTTACTAGTCTTCGTGAAAGGACTGAGATTAATAATGATTAGTTTTTTAGATAATGTATCGACACCAAAGTTTTTTGGTCGCAGAAAAGGTCGTACAGTTAGAAAAGCTAAATTATTTTTGTTAGATAATCTTTTGCCTCAGATGAGAATATCTGAGGCATCAGATTTTGATAAAGATAAAATGTTTGGCTCTAAAAAAAGAGAAATTTGTTTGGAAATTGGCTTTGGCGATGGTCAACATATTTATGGTCAGGCAAAAAATAATCCTGATGTTGGGTATGTTGGGGTTGAGGTTTTTAAAAATGGTGTAGCGAACCTTCTTAGTCTAATAAGTAATGTAAAAGAAGGTGATAATTTACCAGATACAATTTCGCTTGAAGATCAAGAAGTGCAAAATATTCGCGTTTTTGATGATGATGTACGTTTGTTGTTTGAGCGTATTCCAGACGGATTTTTTGATAAGATTTATCTATTATTTCCTGATCCATGGCCAAAGAAAAAACATGCAGATAGACGTTTTGTAAATCCTTCTAATCTAAATGAAATATATCGTTTGCTTAAAAAAGGTGGTTTGTTTAGAATAGCAACAGATCATCCAATTTATAAGCGTCATGTATTACGTACAATGCATAAAGATAGTCGTTTTACTTGGACGGCTAAAACTTCATCAGACTGGAGAAATGAGCCAGCAGATTGGGTTAAGACCAAGTATCAGATGAAGGCTATACGTGAGGGGCGTCGTCCAGTTTGGTTTAACTATTTAAAAGGGTAAATTTTGGTTTCTAGCTCTCAGATGGAAGCCACACTTCGTCGCGTCGTGTACTTCTATGTACACTCGTGCTCCTCGGTGGACATCTGAGGCTATAAACGCAAAATTTCCTCCTTTTAAACGCATAACTCAAATTTAGTACTTTACAGATGGAAGCCACATTTCGTCGCGTCGTGTACTTCTATGTACACTCGTATTCTATTTTGAGACAATTGTTACCCATTACTAAAATTTCTTTTTGTGGTAAGTTGTGTTAGTTTATTTGATTGAGTGTTAGATTTATCATTTAAAAGTAGTGGAAAAAGTTAAAATTTAAAGGCAAATTTAAATTTTATGTATTAGATTGGGGAGAGCTTGGAAAAGGACTCTCCTTTTTCAATTGTTTAAGATTAATAATTTTAAGGAAATAAAAATGGTATCATTAGCAGAAAAAATGGCGGCAAATATGGACTCGTCCGTTTTTAGCAAAGCAACAGAACTTAAAAAACGTTTGCTATTTACAGTATTGGCTCTAATTGTTTTCCGTTTAGGAACATTTATTCCATTGCCAGGTATTGATTCTAGAGTTTTGGCTGAAATATTTGAGGTACACTCAAATGGTATTTTAGGTATGTTTAATATGTTTTCAGGTGGTGCGTTAGAGCGTATGACCATCTTTGCATTAAACATTATGCCTTACATCTCAGCGTCAATTATTTTGCAATTGGGTCAATCTGTTATTCCTTCTTTGGCTCAATTAAAGAAAGAAGGTGAGGCTGGTCATCGTAAAATGCAACACTATACAAAATTGTTAACAGTATTAATTACTATTGTTCAAGGTTATGGTATTGCTTTTGGTTTGATGAGTTTATCTAATGCTGATGGTAGTAGTGCAGTAATTATTGCTCCTTATACATTTGTATTCTCAACAATCATTTCTTTGGTTGGTGGTACTATGTTTATTGTATGGTTGGGTGAACAAATTACTTCTCGTGGTGTTGGTAATGGTTCTTCTTTAATCATTACTGTTGGTA
>JAZQTW010000046.1:0-15852 GCA_045630985.1 Alphaproteobacteria bacterium | reverse complement strand
AAGTTATTAAAAAAGAGGGCGGCGAGGTTGTAAGTGTAGATAACTGGGGTTTGAAAAACCTTGCTTATCGTATTAAGAAAAACCGCAAGGGTTACTATGTTGTTTTGAACATATCTGCTCCTGCTAGCGCAATCTTTGAATATGAACGTTTGGTTCGCATTAACGAAGATATTATTCGTTATATGACAATCAAAGTTGAAGAATTCGCAAACAGCAATGAAGAAGTTGCTGAAGTTGAAGCAAACTAAGGAGTAAGGCATTATGGCAAAACAATTTTTTAAGAAAAAGAATTTAAGTGATAATGCAAACTTTGTAATTGATTATAAAGATACAAAGTTTCTTTCTCGCTATATTTCAGAAAAAGGCAAGATTATGCCTAGCCGTATCACTAACGTATCAGCTAAGACACAAAGAGAAATCGCTCGCGCTATCAAACGTGCTCGCTATGTAGCTTTGTTGCCATATGTTGCTAACTAAGGAGAGTAGGCTATGGAAATCATTCTTTTAGAACATATCGAAAAATTAGGTAAAATGGGCGATAAAGTAAACGTAAGAAGTGGTTATGCTCGTAACTACTTATTACCACAAAACAAAGCTTTACGTGCTACAGAAGCTAACATCGCTTATTTTGAAAAACAAAAAGCTGAATTAGAAGCTCGTAACAAAGCTTTATTTGACAATGCTACAGCTAAAGCTGAACAATTAAAAGGCTTCAATGCTGTTCTTATTCGTCAAGCTGCTGAAACAGGTCAACTTTATGGTTCTGTTACAATCAGAGATATCGCTTCTGCAATCAATGAAGCAGGCTATGAATTGGAGCGTCGTTTAGTTACTTTAGATAAGCCAATTAAATACTTAGGTGTTTACCAAGTTAAATTGAGCTTACACCCAGAAGTTTCTCAAACTATTTTAGTTAACGTTGCTAGATCTGCTGATGAAGCTAAAAAGCAACAAAAAGCTTATAGTGCAGAAACAGAAGTGGTAGCTGAAGCTAACTAATTCTCGCTTTATAGCAAATAAAAAAAACACAGGCAAAATTAAAGCCTGTGTTTTTTTGTGTTAATTAGTAAGTTGCGCTTATTTTGCAAACACCATCCTTAGGTTTAGTGTTAAAGACAATTTGGGAATATGAAATTACTTCCACAATTTGGTCTGATATAAAACCCTTCATCCCAGGTGTTACAAGCTCAATCTTAGTGAATGAGCTGCGCGGTTGGACAGTATATTTGCCATCTCCTTTGTAAGTAATCATGAGGTTATCTGTTAACCAAACCCACTCTAACTCATATACATTGTGATCAATTGAGTAGATACGATTAGTTACAAGGATTGGGTAGTTGCCCACCTTCTCAAGTTCAGGAAAAGAAGAGCCTAATACTCTTATCATGTGTTCCCGCACAACATGATCATTTTGAAAAAATTCAGCCATATATATATTGGTTTTATAATTGTATTCTTTTGACAAAAGAATGTTACCATAAAGAAGGTGTTTTGTCAATAATAAAGTGTAAAAAAATAACCGCCGATTTCTCAGCGGTCATTTTACTTATTGATCTAGGAAAGAACGTAAACGTTTACTTCTGCTAGGATGCTTCAATTTTCTTAAAGCTTTAGCCTCAATCTGACGAATACGCTCACGAGTAACGTTAAATTGTTGACCAACTTCTTCCAATGTATGATCAGTATTCATACCAATACCAAAACGCATACGTAATACTCTTTCTTCTCTAGGTGTTAAAGAAGATAAAATACGAGTACATGTTTCTTTTAAGTTAGTATGAATAGCAGAATCCATTGGTTGAAGTGCATTTTCGTCTGCAATAAAATCACCCAAAGATGAATCTTCTTCATCACCAACTGGAGATTCTAAACTTACAGGTTCTTTAGCAATTTTCATTACCTTACGAATTTTATCAACTGGCATAGATAAACGTTTTGCCAATTCCTCAGGTATAGGCTCACGTCCCATTTCTAACGCCATTTGACGAGAAGTACGAACTAACTTATTGATAGTCTCAATCATATGAACAGGAATACGAATTGTACGAGCTTGGTCTGCAATAGAACGAGTAATAGCTTGACGTATCCACCATGTAGCATATGTAGAGAATTTATATCCACGACGATATTCAAACTTATCAACCGCTTTCATTAAGCCGATGTTACCTTCTTGAATAAGGTCAAGGAATTGCATACCACGGTTTGTATATTTCTTAGAAATAGAAATAACCAAACGAAGGTTTGCTTCAATCATTTCTTTCTTTGCACGCTCAGCCTCACGCTCACCACGTTTGATGGTATCAACCATCTTACGATATTCAGCAATAGGAAGACCGCATTCTTTACTCATTTCAACTAAAGATGCACGCAAAGTATTAATTTCATCTAAGTTATTATTAACAAAAGCAACCCAATGTTTGTCCTTTGTATTTAAAAGTTTATCTGTCCAGTTAGGATCAAGTTCAGAGTGTTGGTAAGCTGCTAAGAAATCTTCACGTTTTACTTTAGCACTCAAAGCTAAACGCATTAATTTACCTTCAACACCCATTAAACGGCGATTAAGCTCATTTAATTGTTCAACTAACTCTTCAACACGTTGAGAATTAAGATGGATAGAACTCATCAACTCAATCAATTCTTTTTTGATATTGATGTATTTCTTTTCCAAAGAAGTTTGAGCCTTGCGACCAGCAATAATAGCCTTCATGCGTTGAGCTTGAATTCTACTTAACTCATCATAATAACTTGAAATTTTATTCAAGATGTCTAGTACAGGTTCAAATAAAGCATTTTCCATAGCTGTAATAGATGTAACAGAATGACCGCCGTCTTCATCATCATCTAAATCATCGCCATTTTCACCATCAATGCCACCTTCACCAGATAAGTCATCATCTTCTTCTTGATGATCATCAACAGCTCCGTCAAACTCGATATCTGTGTCTAAATCATCATCAATCTCATCAAGATTTTTATTTTCTAAATCTTTTGTAACTTCTGTTAAATCGTCGTCAGGTGTATTGTCATCTTCATAAACAATAGCTGCTGCGTCAACGCCATACATCATTTCCAAATCAATAACGTTTCTTAGTTGCATTGTACCTTCAACTAATTCATCACGCCATTTAGAAATAGCCTTCAATGTCATTGGGTTTTCGCAAAGTCCGCCAATCATAACTGTTTTACCAGCTTCAATACGTTTGGCGATTGCAATTTCACCTTCACGAGACAATAGTTCAACAGTACCCATCTCTTTAAGATACATTCTAACTGGGTCATCAGAACGCATTAAATCTTTTCCGTCAAAGTTACCACCACTTTCTTCGTCATCAATGATGTCAACTTCGCGATTCTCTGTATCTTCAGATTGTTCTTCGTCATAATCATCTGTTTCATCAGCTGAGATAATACTGATTTCCATATCGGAAATAGCAGCCATAATATCTTCTATTTGGTCGGAAGTTTCTTTTTCTGAAGGTAGAGCTTGATTAAGTTCTTCAATAGTAATATAGCCTAGTTCTTTACCCTTGGCAATCAACTTCTTAAGCGGTCCGCCGAATGAATCCAACAGCGGTGCATCAGATCCTTGATACTCTTCTTTATCTGTTTCTGACATGTCGTTCCTTAAAATCAATTCCTACCACGCTTTATACGTAGTATAAAATATAGTTTGCAAACGCTAATACATGTAATATTTCTATACACATTTGTCAAGAGTTATTTTGTATTTATTATTAAATATTGATATCTTAAAATCAGCTTGACAAGGGATTATACAACATATAATCTCAAAACAATTGAGTTAACGAGGGGGGATTTTATGCAGTGGAATGAAAAAGAATTTATAGCCTTAATAAATAAAGGTCCAAAAATAATCGCTAAAAATATTGTTCCATATCTTGATAACCCTGAAAATAAAGATATTTTCTCGTTAAACAACTTTGCATATCTTTGGGCTATTTTAGGAGCTGTAAATCTTGAGGGGATGACCACATCAACTCATCACAAAATTTGGCAAGTATTAAAGCAAACAGACGTTTTAGATGCTCATGATAAAGGAATGTTGCCAACATTTACTCAAAATATCGCAAAAAACAACCCAAACATTACTCAAAAATATTGGTTGGATCTAGATAACTATGGTATGAGAGTTAAATTTAGCCAAGAAATATTATGGGAATTATTAAAAAATAACGAGGATTTAACTAAAGAAGTTGCTCCATATTGTCTTGATGGTGTTCGCTTAGTAGAAAGTCTAGTTGATAGAGAATTAATCCCTCAAGTAGAAAGCTATTTAGATCAGTTAAGGGTTAAAGGTGCAAGCTGTGGCTTATCAGGTGCTGGAATAAGAGAAACATATGAAAAAGAAGCAGTTTTAAGAAAGGTATGTTCTATTGTTGCAAACCTAAAACGAAAATTAGCATTTGATGAAAAAGAATACTTGTTCAACTATTTTCATGAAGTTTATCTTGATGGTTTTGATGCTACCCATATTGGATTAGATGATGGAATGCTATCACGCCTTATGGTAGACGAAGAGTTAGATAACGTCTCTGAACTAGAAGCTCAAAAATATTTAGATCACAACTGGGAAATAGCAAATTTTTCCAAAGAACTTGATAAAATATATGGTTTTTGTGAAAATACCGCATCAAAGCTTATCAGGCACGATACATCTCATCTAACTAATATGATAGAGAGATGTATGTCACGTATAGAGGTAGATGAAAAGCCAAGAGGAGTACTATTTGCTCTTGAATTAGTTAATCTAAATCAAATGAAAACAGCAGTTACTATTTTAATTGAATTAGCTAAAAAGGGAAGGGCAACAGAAATGTCTTGTTTCTTACACCGAATATTACCAAAGATAGATGGTGCAGAAACAATGGTTATGAAAATTTTAAAGTTAAATTTGCAACACTTACATTTAGATGAGGTAATCGCTGGAAATACAGGACTAAAAGAATATGTACTACGCACCTATCTTAATGCAGTAGAAGCTTTTGCTGAGGCAAATTACACAAAAGCATCTGCTGAATTGTTGCGAGAATTAGCAAACGAAGGTTGGTTCTTAGGGTCAAGAAACGTCGTTTATACTAAATTCATTGATTTAACGAACAAAATTATAGCTCTAGATAATAGCCAAACAAACACAATATGTGCAATTGCTAAAAAGCTGAAAGTGGCCATATATACAAATAATGATATAGTATCTATTGGAAAAGAAATAGAAATTTCATCTGGATTATCTAAGGTATTAAAAAAGTCTACTCCAAAAGATGAAAACAAAACAAAGAAGAAAACTGAAAATAAAAAAGATAATACATCAATAGTGGAAGAAAAAATCACCAATCAAGAAGATATTGCAGAAAAGGTAGTTACAAAAAAAGATGAAGATGCTTTTCAAGATATTTTAAATCAGTTTAATCAAGATCTTCCTGAGTTATCAGCTGAAAATAATGCAGAAGAAACAGAAAATATTGAAGCAGAAAATAAAGAAACATCAGATAATAACGAAGATGTTGTAGTCGAAGAACCTAAAGAAGAAATAGTAGAAGAAACCAAGGAAGAGCTTGTTTCAGAAAATGATAACACTCCTATATCCATAGATACAGAAGCCAAAACCGAAGAAGTAAATGAACAATCACCAGAAGAAGGTGATAAAATTAATTTACAGAATATCATAAATATCACTACAAAAGATATAGATAAACACTTTGAAAAAATAAAAGACATAACGGCAAGAGCTAGTGAACAAGCTGAAAAAATCATAGAGCAAGTAGAAGGTTTAGATATCGCAAACTCAAAATCTGTAGAAAAAATTAAAGAAGTTGCTAAAAAAGTATCTATGATTAAATGGAAGAAATAATTTCTTAGAAATTGTCAATATCAGTTGCTTGTGCAATAATTTCGTTTCTTTCAACCTTAAGGCGAGCGCATCTTTGATAAAGTTCTTCATCAAAATTATTAATTAATTCATTTGTGAGGCTTTTAATTTCTTCCTCAAGTTGTTTTAATTTCATTTCCAAAAGAAGTTTATTGATATTTTCCCTTAAATCATTAATAAATGGGGCTCTTTTTCTAAGCATATCAAGTTCCCATAAAGAGTTAATCGCATCAGGAAATTTTTCTCTTAAAACATTAACTAACTCTTCTCCATTAAGAGGCGTTTCAGCTTCTCTATATATGTCAGCCATATTTAAAATAAACTCTTTGAACTTACCATCTTTAATATCATTAGAGAATATTTGCTCTTCATACTCATCAATAAGCTCAGGATAAATCAATTCGGCAGCTACAATAAAACGCAAACTTTTATCAATCTCATTTTCAGCATTTTTTCTTAATATATCAGGATTTGCAGTAATAGAGTGTTGAACAAAACCTCTCGTTGTTGGTGCTTTATTATAAGTAGACTTAGGTTGATAGCGAGGAGTAACATTTCTTGCTTGAGTGTTATAAGCAGGAGCAACAGAAGGCTGGCTAACATTACTAGCAACAGGAGCCTCTACTTGTTTTTGTGTTTCTCTATTAGCTTTTTGCCATGCAGATTGTTTGAAGTTTAGATAGATACGATTTTTAATCTCTTGCGCATAATAACTTCTAACAGTTGCATCACCAATCTTATTAACTTCATTTAATAATGTAGTCTCAATAAGAGCCTTTTTCTCAGGTGTTGAGCTATCTTGATCTTCTGTATATTTTCTCCATAAAATATCAATCAATGGGCTAGTTTTAGTCATCAAAGATGCAAAACTATCTTTACCATGAGCTTTTAAGTACTCATCAGGATCCATATTATCAGGTAAAAACATAAACTTCAAAGAATAACCAGCCTTAAGAATTGGTAACACTCTATCAACGGAACGCATAGCTGCCTTTGTTCCTGGTGCATCACCATCCAAACAAAGAATAGGTTCAGGACAAACTTTCCATGCTTCCATAATTTGCTCCTCTGTAAGAGCAGTACCTAAAGGTGCTACCGCATAGTTAAAACCATAACTATCTAAAGCAATAACATCCATATACCCTTCGCAGATTATAAGCTTTTTCTCTTTATAACCGCTTTCCCTTGCTTTGTCTAAGTTATAAAGATTGCGTCTTTTATTAAATATAGGAGTTTCCGGAGAATTAAGATATTTAGGCTCAATCTTCTCCATAACTCTACCACCAAAAGCAATAATCTTACCTTGCTTATTGGTAATAGGTATCATTATTCTATTCCTAAAAAAGTCATGAGCTCGTCTTGAAGTATCTTCAGGAATAGCAATCAAACCTAAATCTTTTAGATCACTTTCACTAACACCCATAGATTTTAGATGTGCCATTAATGCATTGTTATTAGGAGCAAAACCTAAACGAAATTTATCTATTGTTTCCTTAGAAAAACCTCTTTTCTCAGTAAAATACTTGAGACCTTCAGCTCCATCAGGCATCTTAAGTTGTTTTTCAAAAAACACACAAGCTTGTTCCATAATCTCATATAAAGACTTGCGTTCTTCAACTTGCTCTTTGTCTTTAGTAGAAAACTTTGGCATTTGAATGCCAGCTTGGTGTGCAAGCTTTTGTAGCGCATCCATAAATGGAAGGCCATTAGCCTCCATTTCAAATTTAATAATATCACCATGAGCAGCGCAACCAAAGCAGTGGTAAAATCCCTTAGCTTCATTAACGGTAAATGACGGCGTTTTTTCATTATGAAATGGGCATAAACCTTGATACTCGCGTCCTTTTTTGGTAAGTTTCACCTTGGCTCCAACCACATCAACAATGGAGACGCGAGCTCTTAGTTCATCCATAAAACGTTGTAAATCGTCATTTGCCATAAGAAAATTAGCCTAATAAAGTTTTAATTAAAGCAGAAGCTTTACCCATGTCAATTTGACCAGCATATAAAGTCTTTAATTCAGCCATAACTTTACCCATATCTTTTATGCTACTAGCACCGATATTGGCAATAATTTCAGCAAGAGCTTTTTTAGTTTCTTCTTCACTTAATTGTTTTGGTAAAAAGCGTTCAATAACTAAAATTTCAGCTTGTTCTTTTTCAGCTAACTCAGGTCTTCCACCTTCATTATATATTCTAACAGATTCTGTGCGTTGCTTAATCATAGTTTGCATCATAGATAACAATTCAGCATCTGTCGCACATTCCTTACCAGCACCACGAGCGCTAACATCTTTTTCTTTCATACCAGCAATAATCATTCTAATAGCAGAAACAGAAACCATATCTTTAGTTTCCATAGCTTCTTTAAGTGCATTTTGTAAGTCTTCTCTTAACATATTTCTCTCCATAAAATTATTTAAATTCTAAAGTTAAATTTATAGCCTCATTTGTTTTTGGGGCCTCAATAGCAATTTCAACAGAGGTTAAACCATATTTATCCAACATCACACTCTTTGGTTTATATGAACCACTTTTACCTTCAATACCAACATTAGGAACGTTTGTTGTATAAAATGAATCATTATAAATATTGGCATTAATTACTAACATATCTTTGTTATCAATATTTTTCTCACTAACGCTTACATTTTGAAATTTAAGATGTTCTGGGTTATTAAGCCCAGATAACATTACCTTATTATAATACAATTCAGCCTCAGGATAAAAAGCAACAACCTCTCGGCGTAACAATATAGATGCCACACAAATAAACAATAAAAATAGCATAAAATATGTAAATTTATAACCTTTTTTACCTTTGTTAGAAGTCAATCTATCTTGCTTAGTTGCTGTTAATTCTGCAGAATTATCAAAAAAGTGCTTAGTATCTTTATTATCATCTGCATAATTATCCGCCATACTAATAGTAAAAGACGTTCCTTTGTCAGAAGTTAATGTTAACTCATTATCTTGTTTAGGTTTAATCATACTATTAACATCAACAACACCACCTTCTTTATTTACAACATCAAAAGAAGAGGGGGTACTAGGTTTTACTTTGCTATCAGGATTATCTAAAGGCACAGAAAACACTTCTTTATTAGAAGGATAATTTCTAAAAGGAGGTTCATCAACCTCTATAGCTTCAACATAAGGCTTATCAGCTTTGTTTTTTTGATATCCAAGTGTATCTTCAACCATAGCGTGCCAAACATTGTTGCAAGCTTGACAACGCAAATTCTTTCCAGTCTTTCCAATAAGATTATCTGGAATTTCATATATACTACGACATTTAGGACAGCTAATTAACATCTTTATTCCCTTAAATCTGATTTTCTGTTAGTATATATATGAAAAATATTTATTCAATCTTTTTTTAAGGATATAACACCTCTAAGAATAAATATTTTATATAAAATCTTGGGGATATTGTAATCGCTAACATTTATTGTTTAAGCAATAATAGTTATATCTAAGAAAGAAAATATTTAACAAGGGGCAGAAAAGTGGTAGAAACAAGGCAATTTGAACCTATTGTAGAAATGAATAATGTTGGTCTAGCATATGGAGATAACCCAGAAGTGCTAAAAAATATTAACTTTGCATTTCGCAGAGGTTCTATGCATTTTCTAACAGGTAAGAGTGGTGCTGGCAAAACATCTCTTTTATCAATGTTATATTTAGCGCAAAAGCCAACCTCAGGCACACTAAAGGTTTTTGGTAACAATATATCGCTAACAGATAGAGATACACTTGCTTTCTTAAGGCGTAGAATTGGTGTTGTCTTCCAAGATTTCCGCCTTTTAGATCATTTAAGCGTGTTTGATAACGTTGCTCTACCTCTAAGAATAAGAGGAATGAAAGAAAAAGAAATAAGAAAAAGAGTGATAGAATTATTAGCCTGGGTTGAACTAACAGATAATATGTACGCTAAAAGTTCAGAAATATCCGGTGGTGAAAAGCAACGCGCCGCCATCGCAAGAGCAGTGATAAACCGTCCTGAATTATTATTAGCTGATGAGCCAACTGGTAACGTAGATAATGAAATTGCTAACAAACTAATGAAACTATTTGCAGAACTTAATCGTTTAGGTACAACAGTTGTAATTGCTACACACTCAAATGAGTTAATGGAACGTTATAACTATCCACGTATTCAGTTAAAAGATGGTAATATATCATATATAAAAGGATAAAATGGAGAAAATAATGACATTAAGTGCAAATGAAACAATGAAAATTAAACCAACTGCCTCCCCAAAAGCTGATAAAGAAAAAGTAAAAGCCCTAAAAAAACAGGTTCAACCAGCAGATACAAAAGATGAGTTACCAATAGATGAAGGTAATTCAAAAACATTTTTACGAGTTATCGTAGCTGTATCTGTATTTTTATTTGCTATAACATTGGCTGGAGTGTTAGGTATAAATTCAATGTTTGAAAACTCTAAAAAACAAGTTGTTTCAAACTTTACAGTACAAGTTTTACCATTACCAAACCATGAAGAAAGTAAAAAGGACCTACAAAATGTAGTTAGTTTCTTTGAAAACTATCCAGATGTAAAAGAAGTAATAGTTCTAAGCGATAAAGAATTACATATGTTATTAGAGCCATGGCTAGGTAACAATGTAGATATTAATCTATTACCAATTCCAAAGCTACTTGATGTAAAAATTAATAACGCCTCTCACTTTGACTATAAAGAATTAATGGTAAGATTATCAGAGGTTTCTCCTCAAGCCTCAATAAATGATCATAACTTATGGTTATCAAGATTATTAAAATTCATAAATTCACTTAAAATGCTTGCCGTAACTGTTTTAATACTAGTGGCAGGAGGATGTGTATCAGCAATAGTATATGCTGCTAAAACTGGCCTAAATATTCATAAAGACATCATCCAAATCTTACATACTATGGGCGCAACAGACGAGTACATTGCTATAAATTATGTTAAACAAATCACCTTAATGTCAGTAGTTGCCGGTTTTATAGGCACACTTGTCGCAGTTCCAGCGATTATGCTAATAGGAGATATGGCAACAGGTATAGAAACGGGTATATTTAACTCCGTATCATTTGGTGTAAGCGAATGGTTCAAAATATTATTGCTACCAATAGTATCTTCAACGCTAGTAGCAACTACAGCATATATAACAGTAGTAAAAACCTTAAGGAGTATGATCTAGTATGCCAAGAAAAACTGTCATATTTTCATTTCTAGTCCTAATAATCGGGCTAATATGTTTTTCGGGCTTTTTGATCTTCAATAAGGTTGTTTTCCACTATGCAGAAAAAAATAAAGATATGCTACTTACTAACGCAAACGATAATGACACAATTGGAATAGTTGCCTTAACCGGTGGCAGAAATCGTATAGAAACAGCCGTTAAATTGCTAAATAACGGAGTAGGGGAAAGAATGCTCATATCTGGCGTAAAACCTGGCACCAAAGTTCAAACTATAACTTCAAGAGAAAATGTGCAACTTTCAACAGATAAAACAGTAGATTTGGGTTACCAAGCAACCGATACTGTAGGAAACGCTAAAGAAGTAAAAACATGGGCAAATCTATATGGTATGCAGAAAATATATGTAGTTACATCTTTTTATCATATTCCACGCAGCCGTCTTGAGCTAGAAAGGGAACTCCCTAATAAAGATTTATCTTTCATCGCTGCCAACACCCCATTTATATCCCAAAAATGGAAAAATTGGCGCTCAACATATTTCATGGCAAAGGAATATATCAAATTTTTAATCGTCTATGTTCAATATAAAATGTTAGGACTATAAAATGAAAACAGCAAAATTATACTTACGCTCATTAATAGCAAACTTATACTTTTATCCTGCACTAACAATAGGTTTAACCCTAAGTGTTATCGTAGGACTAGTTTATCGCAAAAAAATGCCATATGTTTGGGATAATTATATCATTCCACCAATCCTAAAAGGTGTATTTAAATTATCAGGTATGGAGTTAGAAGTTAGAGGAACGGAATATATGTCACCAGACGTAATATACGCCTCAAAGCATGAATCAGCTCTAGAAACATATGTTCTTCCAAGCGTAATTCCAAATTCTGTATTTGTGCTAAAGAAAGAATTAACATATGTTCCAATCTTTGGATGGGCACAAGCTCTTTACGGTATGATACCAGTAGATAGAGGAGCTGGTGGTAAGGTTATGCGTGGTCTATTAAAAGCTGTAAAACAACGCATTGATGAAGGCCGTTCTTTAGTAATCTTCCCCGAAGGTACAAGATGCAAACACCTAGAAGTTAAAGGCTACAAGTCAGGCGTTTTGTTTATAGCAGATAGTTTAGATAAACCAGTTGTGCCAGTAGCATTAAACACTGGCTTACGCTGGGCAAAAGCATCATTCATCCGCAACCCAGGAAAAGTTATCTTTGAGTTTTTACCACCAATTCGCGTCTCAGATTACAAAAACAAAAAAGAATTTTTAGAAGAATTGGAAAAACGCATAGAAACAGCATGTGCAAAGATGGACTAAATGATAAATCAATCGCCAATTGCCGTATATCTTCACTTTCCATACTGCAAAAGCAGATGCCCTTATTGTGATTTTTTTCGTTCAATATTGCCTAAAAACTTTAATGAAAAAGAAATCATAGAAAAATATCGCCAAGACATAAAATACTTCGCAGATATAATGGGGGATAGACTTGTTAAATCAGTATTCTTTGGTGGAGGTACGCCATCTATACTAAGTGCAGACAGTATTCAGATTATTCTAGACGAGCTATCACGCAACTTCTGTATCAAAGAAGACGCGGAAATAAGCCTAGAAGCCAATCCAAATACTTTTGAGCGTGACAAATTCATAGATTTCGCCAAAGCCGGCATAAACCGCTTATCGCTAGGCGTACAAGCTCTAAATGAACAAGACCTAAAGTTCCTCGGCCGTACTCACTCACTAGATGATGCAATTCGCTCCATAGATTTAGCCACAGAAACTTTTGATAAAACATCAATAGACTTAATCTATTCTCGTCCAAATCAACAATGGGATGAATGGCAACAAGAGATAGACCTAGCTCTAAAATATGGCTTAAAACACATCTCTCTCTACCAGCTAAGTATCGAAGAAGGCACAGTTTTTCATAAGAAAAATGTTAAAGTAATGGATGAAGATTCGTCTGCAACATTTTATAATAACACAGTTTCTTATCTAAGAGAAAAAGGCCTAGATAGATACGAGGTCTCAAACTTTGCCTCATCAAAACAACAAGAAAGTATTCATAATCTTGTATATTGGCAAGGTGGTGAATATATCGGCGTAGGCGAGGGCGCACACGGTAGAATTATCCATAATGGTTCAATAAAAGCAACCGTTGATGGCAAAATAACAGAAACTCTAACCCCGCAAGAAAGAGCTGAAGAGCTAATAATAATGGGACTTAGAATAAGGGACGGCATTAATGCAAAAGACTTCTACAATGCATGCGGAATAAAATTATTTGACTTTTTATCAGAAAATGTGACAAAAAAGCTTGCGCAATTAAATTTATTGTGCTATGATGCCCACAACATTAAGTTAACCGACCAAGGTTTTTTAGTATTAGATAAGATTATTTTAGAATTAGTAAGCTAAATACAATCACATTTTATATAGAGGAGAAAGAAACAATGCGTAACATCGCACTCATTATCATATGCGCAATTTTAACAGCATGCACCCCAACAAGACAAGAAAACATAATTACAGTAGCCGGCTTTGATATAGAAAAAGGCCAACACATGCACGACTTCTTTGATGATTACGAAGAGCCAATGCGCGCCAAATACATCGGCAACAACATTAGTAAATGGACCTATTTAATTGATGAAAGCGAAGACGAAAATAAAATAGTTCGTTATTGTGAGTTAAAAAATTACAATATAAACGAATTATGCAGACTAAACGTAGAGTTC
This sequence comes from Alphaproteobacteria bacterium, assembly GCA_045630985.1. GTDB lineage: Bacteria > Pseudomonadota > Alphaproteobacteria > RF32 > CAG-239 > CAG-267. Next base: position 2,026 of record JAZQTW010000046.1, on the reverse strand, counting down.
AAAGGTAAAACCCTAACTACTGCATACACAACCTGCCAGTAGAATAAACAAAAGTTCTACCTCAAGCACACACAGTCTCTTCTATTTACTTAGGAGAGACTGTTTCTATTAACAACTTATTCCATATAACTTTCATGAGGTCACTCCTTTATTTAGTAAAAATTTTTAGAATATCAAAAGCCTTCGGCGCCGTCCAAAAAGCTACATTAACAGTCTTTAGCCCTAACTCTTTACAAATACCAATCCTATGGTGTCCTTGCAAAATCTGGTCTTTAATCCCATGTTTACGATTAAGCATCACAAACATAGGGCTTTTCTTGTCATACCCATTCTTTTTAAGCGAATTATACAAATCATTATAACGCTTATTTGCTTCTTCTCGGCTAATTTTCCATTTTTTATTGGTCCATTGATAAGCATTCTCTCTATTTCTCTCGCCACGAGTAAGCTTAGCATCTAAAAGCTTATCAAACAAAACCGTAAAACTCTGCTCATTTCTCGTATAAAACTTGCGTTTAATCGGTTTTATCAAACCAATAAGGAAGCCTATAAAAAGATTAAAAGTGTGATAAGCAACTCTCGTTTTTATAAATTCCTCATCACCTACACCATCTAATTTATTAAAATTTGCGATAATTTTATTGCCATTAATTCCATCTAACAAAATCACAACTTCAGAAAACTTAATATTTTCAAAGCCTTGCAGTCTTTCCATTTTTTTCAATTCATCAGATTTTATATAATAAATTTCCGAAGAAAAAGCTAAATATTTCATACACTTAACACTCAAAATCATACATTGCATTTAAACGTTGTTTTTTTTGAAAGGTATTTTTCCCACTTTAAAATGTTGATATATTCAGTAATTTCTTGATTTCTAGAGGTGCTGCTATATATTGCGTTTAAACCAACGTTTAAATGCAATATCTAGGATCATCTGAATGATAAATTTATCCGTATATATTATTACCCTAAATGAAGAAAAACGCTTAGCCAAAACTCTCAAACAAGCTCAAAAAGTAGCAGATGAAATTATAGTTGTAGACAGTGGCTCAACCGATAAAACAATAGAAATTGCAAAAAAACATAATGCAAAAATCATCCATAATGATTGGAAGAGCTATTGCGAACAAAAGCACTTTGCAGAAACTCAATGCACAAATGACTATGTATTAATGCTAGATGCTGATGAGGTATTATCAGATGAGCTAGTAAAAGAAATCAAAACACTAAAGAAAAATCCTCAATACAACGCATATCGCATCAAAATAACAGATATGTTCCCAACAGATACAAAGCTATCTCGCTTTGCAAATACGTTTAATCCTGTGCGTTTATACAATAAACAATATGTAAAAATGCCTAAAGATAAAATGAATAAAGACCGTGTAACTGTTCCTGCAGGCATGTCAATAGGTAAATTACAACACCATATTTATCATTATTCAATTATCTCAATAGAAGACACGGTAAAAAAGCACAATATCCACTCAACAGAGTTACAAAAAACTCTAGAAAAAGAAAATCGCAACTTTTCAATTTTGCGCCTAGTAACAGAATTACCATACCAATTCTGCAAATATTACTTTGGCAAAAAGCTAGTATTTAGGGGTGCATATGGTTTTATTATGGCAAATGTAATTGCCTATTTCCGCTTTTTAAAAGTTGCCAAACGTATCGAAACCCAAATGCTAAGAAAGGCTAAATAGAATGGTTAAAGTCGTTAACATAATGAGTAGCAAAATTCTTGGTGGAGTGGAGCAAGCTTTTTTAGATTATACCAAATCTATAGTTGCAGAAGGTCATGAAGTTTTATCAATAACATCAAAAAAAGCTAAAATAAACTCTTTGCTATTAAAAGATGAACGACACGCCAAAATTAAAGCGAATTTTGCATTGAATGGTATATTATCTATTTATAAAATTTATAAAGCGTGCAAAAAGTTTGGTGCAGATGTAATTATAACCCATAGTAAGAAAACCCTTTTCATCTTGAGAATAATTGCCAATTTATTAAACATTAAAC
>JAZQTW010000045.1:0-6940 GCA_045630985.1 Alphaproteobacteria bacterium | reverse complement strand
TCTAATATATCTTTATACTTATTATCTAGCTCATTAAACATAACTTGTTCAGGACTAGCTTGTTGATAAAATCTATTATTTATCACATCATCATAAGCTCGTCTTGCTAAATCAGTATCAGTTGTATCGCCTGTCGGTTTGTAATAGTTATATTCACTAGCGGGTAAATCAGCTAATCTATCGTTTGTATTTTCTATCATTTCGCCAATAGTTTCTTGTCTTTTAGCTACTCCACCTTTAGCATTTTTCGCACCTAATTGAGATTGTATCCATTTTTTAGGTCTATTAGTTGCTTGTGCTAGTATATTATAAGCCTCGTTCTTTTTATCAGGCATAAATTCGCCTAAAACTTCATTGTTTTTAGTCAAATCAACCAACTCATCAGCGTTTATTCTACCACTTTCAGCAAGTGATAATAATTCATTCTCTAAACTTCCTGTCATATTTCTAGCAGGGTTTATTTTGTCGCCTTGATATTGATTAAATATTGAAGTAATGTCATCTTTAATATCATCAACCTTAACAGGTGCATACTCGCCTTGTCTTAAATTCTTAATTGCTTCGCCTACTTCTTGACCTCTTTTTTCTAAAACATTGTTATAAGCGTTTCTAACTTGCTCTGTTGTATTCATTAACAAGTTTTGTGCTTGGTCTTTTGATAAATCTAAAGCAATGCTTTCAGGTTTAACAACTCTTTCAAGTGTTTCAGGGTTTATTCTAGCTATATTTTGTGCAATACCTTTAGTTGCACCAGGCACTAAACCTAAACCTTTAACAATAGGCTTACCAACATAAGGAATTGATTGTATTGCACCAGCAATAGCCGTACCACCACCTAAACCTTGTAATGGTCGACCCTCTTTTAATCCCTCCAATAGACCAGGTACACCACCTTGAATTAAAGCATTAGCTCCAAACCTAGCAACTCCACCACCTCGTAATATAGGCAAAGCTGAATATACTGCCGTATCGGTTATAAAGTCTTGTGCTTTAGCCATTGGGTCATTAGCTCTTGCTTGTAATCCTCTTTCTTTTGCTAAATCATACGCTTCATTAAGTGGTAAACCCTCTTTTAAAGCAACAATAGGACTAGCTAAACCCGAGCTTACTGTATTTGTAAATTGGTTTATTAGTCCACTCGGAGTTAAATCTACGCCTGCTTTTTTAGGTTTTTGTGGTTTAACCTCATCAAAAGTAATATCTTTATACTGTGGATATTTAGCAATTATCTTCTGAGCAAGTTCCCTATTATCAATATCTTTGTATTGAGGATATTTTGCTTTTATATTTTCTGCAAATTCATTATAATTCATTATAATACTCCTAATGGATCTAAGTTTTCTGCAACTGCATTATCATTTATATAACCACCTTGAAAAGATATTTTTTGTTTAGCAATATTCAACAAGTCATAAATTGCTTTCATCTTAGCTTTCTTTTGTTCTAAACTATCAGTATATTTTGGCATACTTTCTTTAACCCTAGCAACATCTTGGTCTGATAGCACACCTTTTTCACCACCTAAATCTCTTGCTATTTTGTTAAACAATAAAGAACTTCTTGAGTCAAATTCACTTCTTTGTGGGTCTTGTAAGCCTAGCTTTTCTTGAGCTTTACCAACTGTATATGTGTATGCTTTTCCAGGCATTTTTTCAAACATTTGAGCATAATTATTTAACTGTTCTTCAATAGCAAACAATGACGCTGCTTGTTCTTTATATTGGTTTTGAAGTTTATTTGTGTTTTTATATCTTTGTTCTTGAATATCTAAACCTCTTGATTTTAAAGCATTTGCTATTTGATTTTGTTGTATTTCTTGTGCTAATTGTGCCATTCTATAATTGTTTAATGTTTCTTGATTTTTTTGTTGAGTATCAAGATACATTCTTCTATATTCTCTATCTCTTTCAAGCTCTTTAGCTTTTATTAAGTTAGTATAGATGTCATCAGACATAATACCAGGTATTGAGTCAATTTCTTCTTGAGTGTAGCCCATTTGTTGTAGATTTTGTCTATATGCTTTGTCTTTAGTCATATTAGTTTGCCTACCCACATAAGCCTTAACACCCTCGCCTAAAGGGTTAGCCTCATCAGTTAGCATAGATAAACCTGTTGCAACTGCCATTCTGCCGATAGGTTTATCATAAAATCTAGCTAAAGTACCTAAACCCTCGCCAATTCTAGTAGCTAAACCTTTTCTTTGTGGTGCAAGGTTATTAACATCAAAGCCTTGTGTAGCATTTTCTCTATAACCACTTGCTAAATCATTAAAAAAGCCTGGTCTATAATTTGATATAGTTGTCATTTCAGTTTCGTTAGTATCAGGATTAACAGTTTGATAATCCTGTGTCATTTCTCTACCAAATAAATTTTCACCAAAAGTTCTAGGTGTACTTGCTTGCCTTAGTGCTAATTGTGCTTGCGCCATAGCTAAAGGGTCTTGTTGTAACCCACCTTGCTCATTTGCTTGTACTAAAGGGATTATAGGGTAGTCTTGTGTTTGATTTTTAGCTACCAAATTTTTTAAAAAATCAAGATTTATTGCCATTACATACCCCCATATAAGTATCTTTGTACTTCAGGACTTAAACCCATGAATTGTGAGTAATCTACCATTGATGGTGTGAATTGATAATTAGGTGTTTGCGGTGTATATCCATTTGAATTACCTGATAATAATTTTGCAAAATCTAATTTAGAATTAGAATCTGTTTTTGATTTTAAAGTACCCTTTCCGGCATTTTCACCACCTAAATCAAAATCCTCAAATAAAGTATTATTCAAATTACCAAACTGATATTGCGTAGGCACAATTGATTTATTTTGGTCTATTTTTAAATTATCAAATTTATATTGGTTTGGCATACTACTCATATTTATTCCCCCAAATTATATCAGCAATAAATGGCAACCCAACACTCCCAATAGTATTAAATGGTGATTGCGCTGGTCTACCCGTAGGTAAAAAACTTTCCCCACCAAACATATTATTTCTTCCCATATTATTACCAATATTTCTTAATAAATTATTCATAGCATACCCAAAACCACCATATTGTTGTTCAGGGTCTTTTTTTCTATAAACATTTACGTCTATTGAATTATTTACCAATCTGTCTGCAAAATTATTAGCCATTATTTTAACTCCTCAATTCTTGCTTGTACTTCTTGTGGAAGCTTAGAGTAATCAACTGCTAAATATTCACCTTTTATTGTTACACATTCAGGACATTTTTCTTGCATTTCTTGTGCAATTACACCAACTTGATTTTTAGCACCATTGATGTAATCAAATTTGTAAATATTTATGCCGTCAATAGTATCAAGTTTTTCAAGGTTTTCTTTTACTCTAATATCAGAAGCTAATATAGCAGCACCACCCAAAGAACCACCTAAACTTGTAGCAGCACCCAAAGCATCGCCCCAACCAATCTTATTAGCATTATTCATTTGTGCAGCCTGTAAAGCATAATTAGCATTAGCTTGGTTAAGAGCATTTGATAACCCTGTAACACCCTTTGATATGTCGTACATAGACATATAGTTAGCAAGATTGTTAGCAAGTGCTTGCTGATTGCGTTGTAACTCTTGATTAACAAGGTCATAACGTCTATTTTGATAATCTTGGTTAGCAACTGTTGCTACATCTTGTGCAGTTGAACCTCTTAACCAACCTTTTGATAAAGCAGGTGCTAATAACTGGTTTTGAAAGTCGGTTTGATATTGTCTGTTCATATTATCAACTGCTTCTTGTGCTATTTCTCTATTATTGTACGCATTTTGTGCATTTAACATAGCATTTTGTGCGTTATTTACAAATTGTGTTTGAAATTCAGTAGGATTAAAAGTAGACCCAAAGCTACCTGTTGTAGTTGAGCCAAATAACCCCATATCTGATTTTGTAGTAGGTTGTGCTGGTGCTTTTTTCTTACCCATATTAAAATGCCTTTCTTAAATAAGTTTCATCATCAATCTTTTTAAATCCACATCTTAATAATACCATTATAGCACTTTTTTTGTCTGTTAGTGAATAAAGGTCGTCCTCGTGGAATAAATCGCTTACAAATTTTATTGCTCGTATTACAATGTCGTAGTTTTTTCTAACAGAAAAACCACTTAAACAAACTCTGCCGTCATCATCTTCAAGATAAACACAGCCTAATAGTTTTCCTGTTTCTTTTTTATAAAAACAAAAACAATATGAACCTAATGCCAATATACTTTCAGCAGACGGAATACGGTCATTCTCACATTGAGCGTGAACCCTTTTAAATTCTTCAATATCTCTACATCTGCCTACTATCATTATTTTCTACCTATTGTATCTGTTTCTTCTGTAATACCTTTTAACTCTAAAGCCATAATATTAAAGTCTTGTCCTAATTCTTCTGTTCTAATTGTGAATTGTAAATAATACCAATTAGAAATAAACTTACCTTTTACTTGGTGCGTAATACTATCGTCATCACTTGCAAAAGTCGCAACATCAAATTGTTGATTACTTGGTACATTAACAGGGTCAGTATCATCACCCCAAACCGCACCTTTACTAAACATTTGAACAAATTTAGATTTAGTCTTTTTACCGTCAATAACACAATCTACCCAAAATTTATTCTCAAAGTTATCAGTTACGGTAAATAACGGTTGCATTTCCATTTCTTTCATATTGGAATATGAACCTAAATTTATTGTTTGCATACTATAAATTGACGGATAAAACACACCGTCAAATTCTCCGTTATAATCTCCGTCCTTTTCTCTCAATAACTTGCCGTCAGGAGTTGTGGAGTATACGGCATTATCATAGACAAAATAACTGTTTATGTCTTGACATACTCTTTCAGACCATTCACCTACAAAATAGTCATAAACTAACTTGAATTTATCAGATAAGAGCCAAATTTCATTCCTATTTTCGCCAATATAACCTACTAATTGTAGCTTATTAAGCCCGTCAAAGTATTTTTGTACCTCTGTCGCCACTGGCTCGCCCAAAATCTTTTGTCCTGTGTTAATTTGAGTATAGTAATATAGGTTTTTTTGCGTGTCGTCATAGAAAAATAAGTATTTATCGTGGTATAACCAACTTTCAAACGACATACAACCACCAATAGAAGCGTCATATCGTGCAAAAGTTGATAAATCAGCAGGATTACCTGTCATAAGTGTACTGTCATCTTTTGTAAACGCTAACAAGCCGTCAATATAAGATACAACTGCCGTAATACCTTTACCGAATAGTTGATACCACGCCTTTGTTTTATCATCAGCAGTTTGAGCATAATCCCAATCGTAAATATCGCCTTGTTTAGAGCCTATAACAAGCCCAAATCCGTCATATTGACCGATTACAAGTGAGCCCTCTCTCTCTGCAAGTGCCAACCCTGTTACTCTTTGGTCGTTATAAACAGGGTTGATTACTTGTGTTATAGGAGTTGTAGCAAAATTAACTGAATAATAATCTAATCCGTTTGTAAATACAAAAACATCATAGGCCGTATCGTTCATTGTGATACCATTAGCCTGTCCTGTAACAAGTAAATCATCTTGTATGATTTCAAATGTATCGCTTTCAAATTTATACTCTAATAGCATACCTTTTTCGCTATTTTCAGCATACAAAAGACAATGTTTAGTTCTATCTTGAACACTCTCAAAGCCTTTAATCAAGCTGTAATCAGGGTATTGAGCAACTAATTTATTACCTAGTGTACTTCTTATTTGAATATCAGTTCCTACGGTATTAGGTACAAAGTCAATATTTTGACATACAGTAGCAGACATAACCCCACCAGAGTTTATGCCGTTTCTTGTGCGTATACCTTTAAAATTGCTATATACAAAGTTTGCAGGTGTAGGAAAAGTTACCATTTATTCCCCTTATATTACAAAGTATGTTTCTGTATCAGTTGTTTTACTTGCTTTTAAGAATGCTTGCCACTTCTCATTAAACAATTGTAAAGTCGGCTCCCATCTAGGATTAGACATTTTTCTCATATATTCAAACAATACCCTATATTCAAGTGCGTCAAAATACAAATGTTGCACTCTATCAGGCATTTTAAGAGTTGAACCCACTGTAATTACAAAACTTTCATTACCTAATGTGTCAATAACATTTTTTGTGTCGTTATAAGTTATATCAACATTGTAAACTTTATCAGGTGTAGGATAAAATACCAATCTTTCAGGGTTGTTTTTTATTCCGTAAGTTGTAGGATTACCTTTTGTTTCTCTTAAAAATCTGATATTAGGGTCGTAGGTCATTGTTTTAGTGTTACCCTTTACCCAAATTGTCTGAACTGTGCCGTCAGGTGTAGCATATTCAGGTTGTCCGATTACTGTCTGAATGGTTTTTGTGTATTTATTAAAAGGAAAATCCTCACGATTAGATAACTCTGTATGACAACCTTGCTGTATTCTTCTCAATGAGATAAACTCCTCACTATTAGTGTCTTGCATATCCTCAGGGTCTATCATAGACATTGAGATAACGGCTGTATCTATTAAAGATTGGTCAAATGTTTTACCCATTATTTTGCCCTCTTTCTTTTAGGTTTTGGTTTTTCAACTACCGAGATTTCCTCGGTTACTTCCTCAACAACCCTCTCAATTACCAAACCATTAGCCCTAACAACCAATTCACCATTTGTAATTAGCTCCCTATTGTCCAAAGATAAAATATTCTTAACGGTCAAGCCTGTAACCGTCTTTTTGTTGTTATTTCCCTCTGCGTACACAATATATTTTGTTTCAGCAGTAAATGCCTTTAACTGTAATTCAGTTTTAGGCAAAAGCTCTGTTCTTCCCATTATTTTATCTTCTAAATCTAATTTTGTCATAATATCTCCTTTACTTTATTATAGCAGATTAGAGAGGGTTTTATCCCTCTCATAATCTACCTTTAAAAGTTATGCTGATAGAGGTTGAACAACGA
>JAZQTW010000044.1:0-25693 GCA_045630985.1 Alphaproteobacteria bacterium | reverse complement strand
GATGGGATTGAGGGAAATGAAAATTTTAGTGTACAAAGAAGTACATGAATTTTCATTTCCCCGAAAAGACCGCTCTAGATGCTAAAATTTACCCATTTAACTTAAGAAATAGTCGCGCAAATAATTAGGTAAATCAGCCACATTAACCCTAATCTGCTCCATAGTATCTCTATCACGAACTGTAACAGATTCTGGCTGTTGCTCAATAGTCTCAAAGTCAACTGTCAAACAAAGAGGAGTACCAATCTCATCATGACGACGATAAGCCTTACCAATATTACCAGTATTTTCCAAAGCTACACGACCAATACCAAGCTTCATCAAGTTCTTCTTCAATTCATGACATTTAGCCATAATTTCAGGACTATTCTTCTTCAATGGAACAATAGCAACCTTAATTGGAGCAAGATGTTTCTTAAGCTTCATCACAATACGTTCAGTTCCATTTTCTAATTTTTCTTCAGTATAACCTTCAGTTAATACCGCTAAAACAGCTCTATCAACACCCATAGAAGGCTCAATAACATAAGGAATAATCCATTTATTATTCTCTTCATCACGCACACACATCTTAGTTGTAGACTCATGATTTTCATGACAATGAGCTTCTAACTCAAATTCTTCTTGAGCTTTTGTATGGTTACCCAAGTCATAATCACGACGATTTGCAATACCTTCTAATTCTTCAATACCATGAGGGAATGCATATTCAATATCAGAACAAGCTTTAGCATAGTGAGCAAGCTCATCAGGTTTTTGATCATAAACTCTAAAACGATCACGAGGCAAACCTTGCTCTACCCACCAATCAATACGAGCTTGTTTCCAATGTTCGTGCCATTTTTCATCTTCACCAGGTTTAACAAAAAACTCTAATTCAGCTTGTTCAAACTCACGCACACGGAAAATAAAATTCTTAGGTGTAATTTCATTTCTAAATGTCTTACCAATTTGCGCAATACCAAAAGGAAGCTTACGAGATGTAGAGTCTACTACATTCTTAAATTGAGTAAAGATAGCTTGTGCTGTTTCAGGACGTAAATAAGCGATATTATTTTCATCAACAACAGGACCAACAGTTGTCTTAAACATCAAATTAAAAGGTCTAGGCTCTGTTAAATCTTTAGAACCACAATTAGGACATTTACCATCAGTCAAATGGTCTGCTCTAAAACGACCTTTACATTCTTTACAGTCAACCATAGGGTCAGAAAAAGTATCTTCATGACCAGAATAGTGCAAAACTTTGCGATTTGTTAAAATAGCAGCATCCAAGCCTTCAACATCATCACGTTCATAAACCATAGAACGCCACCAAGCTTGTTTAATATTATTTTTCAATTCAACACCTAAAGGACCATAGTCATACAAACCTTGTAATCCACCATAAATATCTGAATTTTGAAAAATAAATCCCCTACGTTTACATAACGAAACCAATTGTTCCATTTGTGTCGCTGCCATTTTTTTACCTCATAAAATAAAATTAACTAAAATCTAACCAATCTTTTATTACATTATAAAATAAATTGCAAGATGGAGTTTAAAAAAAATGAAAAATACTGTAGTAGCACTAGTATACGACTTTGACCAAACCTTATCAACAACCTATATGCAAGACTATGTCTTGATACCAGAATTAGGCATGACACCCAAAGCTTTTTGGAAAGTTGCTAACCAATGGTCTGTTGATAATTGTGCTGACCAAATCACTGGTAGCATGTACTATTTCATGAAAACCGCCAAAGAAAAAGGCGTTAAGTTAACCAAAGAAAACTTCTACTACTGCGGTTCATTAGTAAAATACTATAAAGGTGTAGAAACATGGTTTGACCGTATCAATGAATATGGCAAAAAACTAGGGCTAAAAGTTGAACACTATATCATCTCATCTGGTTACGAAGAAATTTTATACGGCACATCAATCTGCAAACACTTCAAAGATGTATTTGGATGTAGCTATGCCTTTGGTGAAGACGGCACCCCAGTATGGCCTGCACGAGTTGTAAACTACTCTACCAAAGTTCAATATATTTCTAAAATAAACAAAGGCTTAGGAAAACTAGATGATAAACTAGTTAACGAATATATGGCAGATAACAAGCGCCGTATTCCATTCCCACGCATAGTATACTTTGGTGATGGTATGACAGATATTCCAACTATGAAACTAGTAAAATCACGTGGTGGTAACGCAATCGCTGTATACAAACCTAAAAGCGATCAAAAACAAACTGCAGTAAAACTCTTAAAAGACGATAGAGTAAATTTTGCCCTACCCGCAGATTATTCAGAAGGCAAAGAAATTGATACTGTTGTAAAAACTATCCTAGATAAATTAGCAACAGAAAGAAACCTTGATATACTTAAGAAAAAAGAAGAAAAGAAAAAAAATCAAGCTTAATCAATAAAAAAGGAGAGCTATCACATCTCTCCTTTTTCTTTTGCCCCAAACACACTCATAATACCCTGTTTAACTTTATTAAAATTTGCATAAGAAATTTTACAGTGCTTCACAAAAGAACTAAGTCTTTTTTTAGTTTTGCGTGAATAATTACGTCCCGTTAAATGTTTTACAATCACAGAAAGGGCTGTTAACTCATCTCCACATAAAACCTCCTGTCTTAAAATAGAGCTTCCTTGAAATAAATCTCTAAAAACAATTTCTTCTGTACTTTTAAAATCATTATTAGAACATAAATCTAAACCAGCACATTTAGAAAAATCTAAAACTTTTGCTAAATTTTTACAACTATTTATCCTAACAACTGAATTTTCTTTAAATTCAACCTTATCCATATTACTTAAATCACAACTCTCTAAACGAACATATTCAAATTTACTAAAATCAAAATCTTTAGGAATTACACAATTGTAAAACGAAATCTCTCTACATTCTAAATCTTTAATATGCTTAAATCTAGATAAATCTTCAAAACCATCAAATACAATTCTTTCACATTTAGGAAATCTAAAATCATCACAAAAACTAGCCTTACCATCAAAATAAACTATAACCCCATCATCAACAATCATTCTTTCTAATTTACTACAATCCCCCATGCAAACAATCTTATGATTACCTTTAAATATTGCTGTTCTAGGCAATATTGAATATACACCTATACTTTCTCCATACGGAACATTTCGCTCATCAACAACAATACAATCATTTTTACTAAAATCATTTATTAAGCTATAATAATAATAACGCTTATCATCCCCAACGGGTTGCACTCCTAATTTAACCTTATATGCATCACAAGGGTATAAAATATTAAAATCTTCACCAGTATTATAATAATTATTTTTTTCCAACTGTTCTAATATCCCCATCTCTTCAGCAAGAGCCAATAAACCTTGTAAATTATCTTTTTTATGTTCTCTCCTACATAAAGCTGAAGCAACAAAATCCTTAAACTCCAAACGCTCTTCAGGAGATAAATTATAAATTCCCTTAACCAAGAAACGAATATTTATATAATGGTTTGTCATCTCTAAAGCTTTCATTGCAATTTCAGGCGAAAGCTTCTCTCCATTATTATTACGCGCCCTCTTGATAAGTGCATCAACTTCAATCACACCTGTAGGATCTGTAATTTCTACAAAATTCATTACACCTTCTCCTTAGATACAATAAATATTTTACCACATCACTAACACAAAGTAAAGCGAAATTAACCACAAATGAGTGGAAATAATATATTACATGCTTGACATATATCCTTACAATTAATATCCTCTAATCAACTTTTGGGAGGTTATTATGAACAAAAAAATTATCACAGCAGTATGCATTGCACTACTATTCTCAATCTTAACCATAGCAATAAAACTATTACAAAACAACGGTGTAGCCATCAACTATACTGCAATATATACCTTTATAGCCCTAGCTATATTACTCACTATAAGCCTACTTAACTCATCAATAAGAAGCAAATTACAACATATTTGCTGTGAAGTAGATTGGGCAGAAGCTACTGCTAAATTTTATAGTACAATCCCACCAATTTATCGTAAAAGCTTCTGGACAACATTTGGTTTAATTAACATCGCCTTTTTGTTCCACACAATAAACTTTATGTGGGGTAGCGATGACTGGGGCGCAGTTCGTTATGCAACAGAACTAAAAGACGGCTTAAGCGAAGGTAGATTTTCAGCTTACTGGCTACAAGAGTTACTCTTCAATGGCAAAATCTTACCTGTAATAAACAACTTATGGGCTTTTGCTGGCTTATCTCTTGCAGGTATCCTCCTCGCATATTACTGGAATTTACCTAAAAAAACCCCTACTTATGTTGTAACAAGCTTATTTTTTGCAGTTAACCCATACACATTAAGTTGGTTATACTTTGCTAAAAATACTCTTGGCAACTTATGGCTTCCAGCATTTATCTTATCAGCACTAATCTTGTCTGAGAAAAAGTCAGATAATATGAACCAAAAATATTTCTACAACCTTACTGCAATTTTGCTAACTATTGTTTCTCTAGGAACATACTTACCAATAGTAAGCTTTATCGCTATCGCTGTAATTGGTAAAATAATAATCTCACTCATCACGGAAGAAACAAACTTTACTCAAACACTACAAACATACACTCAAACATTGTCTAACCTTCTAGCTTCTGCAATGTTGTTTGCCTTCATCATCATCATCTTGCAAGAAAAAAATATTATGGCAGACGCTTACAACACTCAACTAGAAAATTTAGTTGTAATATTTGCTAAAATACCATCAATGTTACAAACAATGATAGAGCAATTAGTTGTTCCAATGCCATTTATAGACATTGCTTACAAACTATCCTATGTAATCATCTTACTAGTAGCAATTTTTACAATTATATTCAAAAGCAAAAGCACAGACAATGCTTTAGTATCATTATTACTTGTAGTATTTGCTCTAGTATGCACAAAAATAACCTATCTATTCTCTATCCAATCACTAAACAACCCAGATTTTGTTGCAAGAATAGATTTCTATAGCTTACCAATATTCTATACATTAATGCTAAGCATTATACTAAACCTCGCCAACAACACACAATATAAATACACATTTATATTTGCTGTACTTATCGTATTTATGAGCTTTGTTCGCGTATCTTATGCTCAAAAAGTATGGAAATTTGGCTGGGATGCAGAAACTAAATTAGCTGAAAGAATTATTACAAGACTAGAAAAAATGCCAGAATTTAATATAAATAAACAATATAAACTAATCCAAATTGGTGAACAAAGTCTTCGTAAAAATTACTATGTAAAAAGAAATAACGAATATCAAAGCAATGAGCTATTAAATAGCGCATACTACAAAGAAGGCAAAGGCAAAGAAGCATATAACTTCTACTATCAAACAGATTTCATCAAAGAAGATGCTTCACTATCTAACCTAACTGAGCCACAAGTTAAAGAATTTATATTAAACAACGCTCGTCCATGGCCTGCAAAAGAGAGTATTGCAATCATCAACGATTATATCATCATAATCTTAAATGAAGATAGACTTGCTCAAATTCGCACACAACTTACTCATTAAACGAGGTAACAATGCTAAAAAAAGTACTCTTATCCCTACTCTTAGTTTTAGCTATAAATAATGCTAAAGCCCAAACTGTAGTAAAATTAGAAGAAACAGAAATAAATCCAAATAAAATCTACTTCTTTGCTCACTCAATGTGCCAAGAATGCAAAGATACTTTCGTATTTTTTAGCACTCAACACGCTGATTTAAATATCCCTATTGTTGATATGAAACACAAAGAGAACTTTGAGCTATACAAAAAATGTGTTAAAAAATTTGATATAAAAAATGCTGAACTTCGCCTCCCTTTAATCTGCATGGGCAATAACTATATCATGGGATGGGATAAAACGGACGAAGCAAGATTTAATCAATACTTGCAAGAATTTCAAACAAAGTAAATCATAAAGGTTGACTAGATGTTATCAGATATAGAAATCTCAAACAAAACAAAACCATTTAAAATCAAAACCATTGCAAAATATCTTAATCTAAAAGATGAAGATATAGAACCTTATGGCCATTATAAAGCTAAACTATCTAGAACAACCACAAACCAATTAACCACATCCAATAAAAAAGGTAAATTAGTTCTAGTTACAGCCCTAACCCCAACTCCAGCAGGTGAAGGCAAATCAACAGTATCAATCGGTTTAGCAGACGCTTTTCATAAACTAAACCTAAAGTCATGCTTATCATTAAGAGAACCTTCTTTAGGTCCATGCTTTGGCATTAAAGGTGGCGCAACTGGTGGCGGCTACTCACAAGTAATTCCAATGGAAGATATCAACCTAAATTTCACCGGAGATATCCACGCCATTACCTCTGCCAACAACCTATTATGTGCTTTAATAGATAACCATATCAAACATGGCAATGCATTAGACATTCAAAAAGTATATTTCAAACGTTGCGTAGACTTGAATGATCGTGCTTTACGTGAAATAACAATAGCCCAAGGCTCTCCAATCAACGGAACCCCTCGTCAAGATGGCTTTAATATCTCAGTTGCTTCAGAAGTTATGGCTATATTATGCTTGTCAGAAAATATTACAGACCTAAAAAAACGTATAGACAATATAGTTATTGCAGAAAACTCAAAACAAGAACCAATATACGCCAAAGACATCAATGCATCTGGTGCAATGACCGCTATATTAAAAGATGCAATATTACCAAACTTAGTGCAAACACTAGAGCAAACCCCTGCCATTATTCATGGCGGACCTTTTGCAAACATTGCTCACGGCACAAGCTCAATAATAGCAGCACGTTCAGCTTTAGCTCTTGCTGATTATGTAGTAACAGAGGCAGGATTTGGCGCAGACCTAGGCGCAGAAAAATTCTTTGATATATTCGCACGACAAAGCAATCTATATCCAGACGCAGTAATAATTGTTTCCACAATAAGAGCATTAAAAATGCACGGTGGAGTTAAAAAAGAAGACTTAAATCAAGAAAATTTAACTGCTCTTAAAGATGGTTTTGCAAACCTCAAAGCTCATATAACAAATATTAGAAAATTCGGATACAATCCAATTATTGCCATTAATAAATTTATTAAAGACACAAACAAAGAAATACAATTACTCAAAGACTTATGCGAAGAATTAAATGTAACATCTGTACTTTCCGAAGGTTGGGAAAAAGGTGGAAATGGTTGTATAGACCTAGCAAATGCAGTAATAAATCAAATAGAAAATAAAACAAATATATACTCACCATTACATTTACTATACCCTTCTGTAGCTCCGCTAAAAGAAAAAATAGAAATTATAGCAAAAGAAATTTACAATGCAAAAGATGTAAGCTTTACTGACCAAGCATTAAAAGATTTAGAAAAGTTCTCTCAATGGGGATACAAAAGATTACCAATATGTATTGCCAAAACCCAAAATTCAATTTCTCATGATAAAAAATTACTCGGAGCACCAAGTGGCTTTACTTTCCCAATAACAGAAGTAAGATTATCTGCTGGCGCCGGCTTTGTCGTTGCTTTATCAGGAGAAATTACAACAATGCCTGGACTACCCAAAGTTCCCGCAGCAGAAAATATAGATGTAGATGAAAACGGTATAATCTCCGGACTATTCTAGTCCATACCTTTAGCACCCAAAAGTCTATTATACCACCGAGGTTTATTGTTATAAACAACAGCCCCCATAAATGATGCATCTAAATCAAAACCAAACATCTGATTTTTATCCTTGAAAATAAGCTTTTCAACTCCTGTTAAATTACAATCAGTAAGCTTAACTCCATCACATCGAGAAAAATCTAAAACCTTTGGTAAATTTTTGCAACACAACATCTCTATAGAACCACCTATAGGTAATTCAAGCTTTTCAACACCACCAAAATCACAACCACCAAACATAGCTTCAGAACAATGAGAAACGTTAATCCAAGACGGTATATCACATTCAAAAACTTTCAGACACTTAATATTTCCTAAATCTTGCTCTGGTAATTTAGTTAAATCACATTTTCTAAAACGCGCTTTATAACATTTTGAAATATCAAAATTAGAAGGAAATCCATTCACATCAGTAAAATACACACTACTATCATCTTTTATTCTAATACCATCAAAACCTGTTAAATCAACTTGCCCAATATGTAAACTAGTATCATAACTTATAACAATATCACTAGATAAATCCTCTACATTAAAAATATCAAGCCCATTATCGCAAACAATCTCTTTTACATTTGCCATATCTACGCCATCACAGAATTTTACCTCATCAATATTCCTTAAAATAATCCTTTTAGGTAATTTAACATCTTTACCATGAAAAATAAATTCTTCTCTATACCCCATATTTTCATCACGACGATCAGGATACACAAACATTACAGTTTTATATTTACTTAAATCAACACCCTCTTCAAATGTATCATAATCTTCAGCAGCAAAATCGCCATATTTATGTGCAGTATATTTACTATATTTTTCTATCATCAAAAAATTATCACATGGATATGATATCGCAGTCTTATTATCATCTAATACTTTATCAAACTCTTCAACATACCCACCATCTACTGCTAATTTTCTTAAATCTTTCAAATTCTGTGGAGTATGCTCTCTTTCACAAATAGCACTCAACACAAATTCTTTAAATTCTAACTTTTCTTCATCAGAAAGCCCATTAATCTCTTTAATTATAAACTTGATATTAGCATAATGATTGGTATTTTTCAAAGCTTCCATAGCAACTTCAGGCGGAAGTTTATTATTATTATTATTTCTTCCACGCTTCAAAACCCCATCTACTTCAATTGCTGATTTCAACTCTTTAATTTCAATAAACATCATATACTCCTTAAAAGATAACCAATAGTATCACAAAAAAGAAGCATTGTAAAGCAAAATTACATCCGAATTTTTCTCATAACTTTGAAAAGAATATCCTCGTTTCTATCTTCTCTTCCAATAACCTTATACTTTTCATAAATATCAGCAATCTTCTTACCGTCGCTCAAATCAACAACAATCTCTAAAATCTCTCTATCAACAGCAAGCTTATCTTTAACTAACTCTAAAAAGTTCTCCACACCTTCACCAGTCAAAGCAGATAAAGCAACCGCATTTTTACCTTTACGCTCCAACCAATGCGCTCTCTCCACCTCACCTAAAACATCTACCTTATTATATACTTCTACATACTTATCTTCAAACTCAATTTTAGTCAAACCAAGCTCGTGCAAAACTTTTAACACATCTTCCTTTTGCTCTTTATACTGCACATTAGAAACATCAATAACATGCACAATAATATCCGCTTGCAACACTTCTTCCAAGGTCGCACGAAAAGCCATAACTAACTCATGCGGAAGATTAGAAATAAAACCAACCGTATCCGATAAAATAACTTCATTATCATCAGATAACACAATCTTACGCATAGTAGGATCAAGCGTTGCAAACAACATATCTTTTGCAAAAACTTCTGCTTTAGTCACATAATTAAACAAAGTAGACTTACCCGCATTAGTATACCCAACCAACGCAACCGTAGGATAAGGCACTTTAACTCTAGCCGAACGTTGAATACCACGAGTTTTCTTAACCTTCTCTAGCTCTTTTTTAATTTTCAATATGCGATTATCAATATGACGCCTATCCAACTCAATTTGCGTCTCACCAGGGCCTCCCAAGAAACCGCCACCACCACGTTGACGTTCCAAGTGTGTCCAACTTCTAACCAATCTACCACGCTGATAAGTCAAATGCGCCAACTCAACTTGTAATTTTCCTTCTTTAGTATTGGCACGCCTACCAAAAATCTCTAAAATAACCGCAGTTCTATCAATAACCTTAAGGTCTAAAGCTTTTTCCAAATTTCTCTGTTGTACTGGAGATAAAGTCGCATCAACAACCAAAAGCTCTACATCATTTTCTTTGCAAATATCCCTAAATCTTTCAATAGTTCCCTTACCAAAGAACATACCAGAAATAGGCTTATCCAATTTTACAACATCACAAACGGCAACCATCTGCCCCATCGCTGTAACCAATCCCTCAGCCTCAAGTTTACGAAAAGAAATATCTTCACTTAAACCGGAATCACCCCAAGATTTCACAATAGGACAAACGATTGCCGTTCTGGTTTTTCTGTCTTTTTCAATAAGAAGCAAAATTAACCTTCTACAACATCAACTGCTGTTGCAGGCATAACAGTTGAAACTGCGTGTGTATAAACAAGTTGAGTATGTCCATCACGTCTCAAAAGAAGAGAAGAACCGTCAAACCAGGTAATCACACCTTGTAATTTAACACCATTAATCAAAAATACTGTAACAGATACTTTTTTGTCTTTAATATCATTTAAAAAATCAACTTGTGCATTTGTAGTCATGTTTAATTTCCTTATTATATTTTTTCCTCAACATACAATACTTAGATAACTCCTCATATTGCATATTAGAATATATACTCCCGATTTAGTTAATATTATCTAAATACCCCGAAATATTTTTATTTTTTTTCGCATATTTTTTAATAAAGCTAATATCAATCTCTTGCTCATCTAATATTTTCTTATATTCCAACGCTTTCTTTTCACGTTCTTCATCAGACATTTCTAAAGCTTTAATAGTAGCATTAATCATATCATATTCGCCATCAAACATCACAATACCATCATACAACTCTTCTAATTTATTATTATAGTTTGTAATAATAGGACGACCATAACTCATAATATCATACAGAGCATAAGGAATATACTCATCATCATCAATTCCATACACCCCTTTACTATACAAAACAACCCTACATTTACTAAACAAAGCTTTTTTTTCATCATCAGACATCCTATAAAGACCAGATCCTGACATTATCTTATTTCTAATACCAGTATTTAAAAACCTCTCATATCCTCGACTAATATACTCATAAATATACAATACATCATAATCATATTCTTTACCAACGACATACTCTCGATCAATATTATCTACAGCAAAGTAATCTATAACATCTTTATTCTTAAATTTACCAAGTGTACTTTTTTGAGAGCTTAAATAATAATCATACTTATCAAATTCTTGTTTAATAAGATGATCAGATCTATGAACATAAAAAACATTCACTGCTTTTTTATCAAATCTTTTATCATAAAAAGGTAAAAAACCTCTAACAAATACATTAATCTTAGCATCATCTAATTCTTTAGGATATAAATTTCCACTAAAAGTAAATTTTCCAACTTTATATCCAGCTTTTTCAAATTTATTTTTTAGTACATTAAGAGCCATATTTAAATCATGATCAACATATTTTTCTTCTACACCAATTCTAAAAACAACCAACTCCTTCTTTTGCATACCCCAATAAACACCCACAGCAATAATGAGTATAACAGAAACTAAGACGCCAACACTACATAAGACTTTTTTCAACAGCGTATCCTTTCATAATTTCTATCATTTTAGCCACAATTTCTTTTGCTCCAAAATTCTTTTTAGTAATTTCATAAGCTCTCATTGCTTTTTCTTTTCTCTCCTCAGGATGAGCCAAATAATATTCAATCAATTTAACAAACTCTTCTTCTGTCTTATACATAGGAATAGCATCACCATATATCTTTTCAATCCCTTCAATATAATCAGATATAATAAAACCACCGCATGCTGTAACATCAAAAATACGATTAGAAATAAATCCCTCTTCAATCATATCCTCCCTTGTATCATTTAATACAATATCTGCAGAAGAGTAATAATACTTTAATTCACCATTTTCTAATTGGTCAGCCTTTAACCAATGCATATATTTATCGGATAATTTATCTCGCCAATTCACACCATAAATATCAATCTCTATACCATTATTCATAGCATACTTCACGCTTTTACGTGTTTCACTTTCTGGCCACTGATTAGCAATATACACAATCTTTGTTTTATATTCTTCTTTATATGCTGGATAAAAATTATCAAACTTCGTAAATTGTGGTAAAAAATAAGAATTTATACCATTCTTTCGATATTCATCATTTCTTTTAACCGATCCTGTAAATACAATATCTGCATTTTTTGCATAGTCTAATTTATATGGAATTGTTTCTATCAATACCGAAATTTTATCCTTATCAAAAAAGTCATGATATTTAACCAATTCCAATTCAGGATAAGACCTCATATAAATATCAAATCCAGCTTTATAATTATGAGATAACAAAACATCCTCAATAGTCCAAAGATTTACCTCAAATCCTTGATTAATAAATTCATCTCTCAAATGTTCTCCAAGATATTTCTCACCTAACGGATATTTATTATTATCAAGAGAATAGTTTAATGCGATTGGCAAATTAATCCCTACTCTATTATAATCTAACTTATAAGGACTCTGCTTATCTTTATTACCAACAAACCAAAACGCTCCTATAGCAATAAAAACACTCAAAGCACCAACAAACCAACGCATTAAACACCTCTTATATAACTATGAAGCTTTCTTCGGACGATATTTCTTAATCTGCTTTAATGTATCAGCAAACGCAGGTGTAGATTTAATCATATTAATATCATGACTAAGTCTTAATCTCCAGTTTGCATACTCAT
The DNA here is from genome assembly GCA_045630985.1 of Alphaproteobacteria bacterium. Lineage (GTDB taxonomy): Bacteria > Pseudomonadota > Alphaproteobacteria > RF32 > CAG-239 > CAG-267. The sequence goes on along the minus strand of JAZQTW010000044.1, from coordinate 13,086 downwards.
CAATAGTACCTGGAGCATTATCAAGTTTCTCTTGCGCATAAATATCACATAGTCTCACAAAATAAAGAGCACTATTTGTCTTTGCACCATACGCATTAACAGGCTTTTCAATACTAACTGGCACTGCATTACCCTGATCAACTGTTCTTTCCATTTCAGCATTTAACCCTGGAGTTAAAAGATTTTCTTCAACAAATGCCTTAATCATATTAAGTCTATCTTTTCTACGGCCTTCTAAATTTGCCATATATTGCTCATAGTTTACATACAAACCGCAACGCTTAAACACTTCAATATCTTCATTAATCCAAAAACCACAAGAAGTAGCTTGGTCATGAGTAGAAGATTGCGCTAAAGACATATACATATAATCCTTAGGTTTAATAAATGTACCATCTTTTTCTTTCTGCCTAAAGAATACTTTATAAGAAAGCAAACCATGCTCTGCCATATATTCTCTAAATCCTTCAGGCACAGTACCCAAATCTTCACCAATCATCAAACATTTGGCACGATTACTCTCAACAGATAAAATAGCAGTCAATGCTTTCATATCATAATAAATATAAGCACCTTGTAACACAGGGTTACCTTCTGCAAAATATCCCCAAAACAAACGCCTTAATCCCATAGCATGGTCAATACGCAAAGCCCCAGAGCAACCCAAATTCTCTCTTACTAAATCAATAAAAGGCTTATACTTTTGCTCAACCAAAACTCTTGGATGATAAGGAGTAAATCCCCAACTCTGCCCTTTAGGACGCATAGGGTCTGCTGGTGCACCAATTCCCGCATCTAACACATAAGCTTCAGGATTTTCCCAAACCTCAACCCCATTAGAACCAGCCCCAATAGGCATATCCGTATAAAGACCAATCTTCATACCTAACTTTTTAGATAACTCTTGCACCGACTTAATCTGCTTATCAGCCAACCAATGACAATAAGCATAAAAATCAACCCTAGAACTATAGGTCTCACTAAATCTTTTGGTCTCTTCAGAGTTAATATCAGATGTTCCATCTCTCCAATAACGCCAAAAACTCTCTTCAGGATGTTTCTCTAGCAATACCTCAAACAAACAGAGATTATAAAGCTCTTTACCTTTTTCTTTTTTATAATTTTCAAATTCCTCTTTTCTATTAGAATCTTTAGTACCACAGAAATACTGATACATCATCTCCAAAAATCTGCGTTTCAAAAGAAGAACCGGACCATATAATACGTTATTAGAATCATTTAAGCGTCTAATCTCAGCTACAACCTCAGGAGTTCTAATCAAATTTTGAATATCTCCCGATAACCTAAAGTCTGTCTCAGAACGTAAATCCAAATATACATAATTAAAAAATGCTCTACTTAAAGAACGATATGGAGAAACATCACCTTTAAGCATCTCCCCAAACATAGGGTTAGGAAGAGTATGTGGACTCATAACACCAAGAGGGTTAATACCAACCGCATCACCACCATTTTCTGCAGTTAATTTTACAATCTCTGCCAAGTCACCAAAATCACCAATACCAATACTATTCTCGGACTTCAAAGCATAAAGCATTAAAGAAACACCATACAAATGCTCTCTATTCTTAATAAAATCAGGTAAGTAACACATCTTAGGAGCATGAATTAACATGCTATCATAAACTTCATTTCCACCTTTTACCTTTATATCAAAATAACCTGTAGGCAAATTTTGAATAATCACATCTTCAAAACCACCGCACTTACCCGACCACACCTCATCACCAGCTTCATCAGTAAGCACAATTTCAAACTTGCCTTCTTTTTTGATATTAAATTTAATGGTCTCATCATCAAAAAAGGTCAACACCTTAGAAAGCACATCAACTTTGCTTAATTCTTTAACAGAATCATCAATCTCTTGTTGAGACTCCGCCTTAATATTCATTGCTTTTAAGAAAAATTTTCTAACTTCATCATTTGTTACTTGTGTTTTTCCCGTCTTATCAACATAAGAAGACGAGATTCCAGCCAATTCTGCTAAGTCTTTTAAAGTATTCATACTAATTCTCCATTTTTTTTGAGCATACTGCAAAAAAAAAGCTTTAACAATAATTTTTTTATATTATATACACAGATATAATAACAACAAGAAAGGACTCTCAAAATGACAAATCTCCAAACATTATCTGCTTATTTACAAGAATGCCGTTGGTGTAATTTCAAAGAAGAAATTAAAAACGGCTCTGTGTATGATATACAATTAGAGAAATTGTCTTATGATAATGGTCGCAAACTATTCATTATCGGACAAGCTAGTCTATTAGAAGGCAAAACAGTACAATTTTCAATGCCAATGGCAAGAAAATATGCAATGCCTCAAAACCAAAACAATTTAATCATTGATGGAGCAATCTATACAGACGCTCTTCAAGAACCAGATTTCTGGCAAACATTAAACCAATTCATTGATGAGAATGATGGCGTTATCCAATTTCCAAACGGTTGGAAGCTAAAACGTATTGGTATTGCCTCTCCAGAAGTTATTGAAGCAAACAAATCTGAAGCTTCAAGACCTCTCGGTGTAGAACAATCAAATACCACATTAAACATTGGTGAAGGCAATCTAGCATTCAAACTAGAACGTATCTTAGACTTTTCTAAAGAACTCAACCCAGAGTTTGAAATGAATGAAAAATTGATGCGTGAAGGTTGTAGCGTTATGCCAAAAACATATGGTGGACTATTGTGGGAAACTCCAGATGGTCAACAATCATCATGTGGTATTATTCAAGAGTTTGTTAAAAATAAAGGCGATATGTGGAATCACTCATTAGGTTACTTACATGGTAAACTAAAATTACATTATCTACGCCAAACAGATTTAACAGCAAAAAACTGTCCTGAATTTATTGAATTAATCAAGAACTTACAGCAAAAAACTGCAGAAATGGGTGAATGTTTATCTCGTCCAGATGATAACTCAAATTTCACTCCAGAACCTGTAACAGAAAACTTTGCTAGAATATACTCTAAAAACCTAACAGTTTTATTGTACCAAACAAAGCAAACCATTACTAACAACCTAAATAACTTGCCTGAACCAACAAAAACTCAAGCTCGTGAATTGTTAGCAAACTGGGATGAAACAACTAAAAACTTTGTAAATAAAAACTTACAAAAGATTAGTGCATCTCCAGAAGAAGGATTTACTTGCCGAGTACATGGAGACTTCCACTTAGGTCAAGTTATGGTAACACCAAATGATGACTTACGTTTCATAGACTTTGCCGGTGAGCCTGCCCTACCAATTGATCAACGCAAACAAAAACATATCTATGTTCGCGATATCGCTGGTATGTACCGTTCAATCAAAGGCTACTTAGGTGCTGTTGCTGTAGAAAACTATGCAGCATCTGCTCCAACAGAAGAAATCGCTACAGAACGTAAAACATGGGCTCAAAAAGCTATTAAACCATTAATTGATACTGCTTCTAAAGAATTTTTAGGCGAAAGAAGTATTGAAGAGCCTTGGTTAGCGCTAGAAGTACTTCGTAAAAACTTATATGAAGTAAATTACGAAGTAGCATCTCGTCCTTCAATGGCATATGTTCCAATTATGGGATTATCAGAATTGCTCAATACTCCAAACGAAGGTGGACCATCAATGTCTATGGACAACGACTTTGATAATGCAGAAGGCATGTAATCTAAGCCAAACCCAAAACTAAGGGGCGAAAATATCGCCCCTTTTCTATAACATCCATCACGGATTAATTATATTTATATCAAAATGCTCTTTTCTTAGCCCAACAAACACATCAACATTTTCACTATTTATCCCAGATATGCTTGCGCTTCGGCAAAAAGAGAAGCGAATTAGCTATTCTATTTATATCAAAAGGCTCTTCTCTTCCCTCAACAAACACTTTAACATTCTCAAAATTAATACCATCTCTAATAAGCATAGCGTTTTCTTCATCCTTAAAATAAATAGTCTCAACCCCTTCAAAATCACATCCCTTTAAAACAAGCTCTTCACACTGAGTAAAATCCAGTCTAGATGGTAAATTAAAAGCACCACTCAAATCTAGCTTTTTAGTCTTACCCAAAATCATCTCCTTTGTTCTGCTAAAATCACAATCATCTAAATACACATTCTCTGCTTCAGAAAAATTAAGTTTTTCAGGTAAATTTTTTGCATAAATCATTTTAGCATGAACTTTTTTACCTAATATAATATCCTTTACATTTTTTAAGTCTGAGTGCGATAAATCAACTTCTTTAAATAAAGATGTATCCAAAACTTCCGGTAAATTACTACATTCATACATCCACAAAGAAGCTCCACGTTTATCATCTTCACGATGAAAAACCACTTGTTTATTCTTCTCAAAATTAGATCTTCTAATAGAAATCATATCAGGATTCATAAATATGACACATTTAGGAAATTGTACATTTTCACCAAACATTACAGCACTGTGACTAACAATCAAAACATCATATTTACTTAAATCTTCACTACAATTGCTTGTCTTATATTCAAAAACTTTATCATTAATGCCATAAATCTTTTCTTTTTGATGAGCTGCAATAAACTGCTCTAAATAATTACCTTTTTTCGCCATGTTCATGAAGATATTAAATACTTCATCACACTGATTACGCCCTTCAATTGCCTCTAACACAAAATCTTTATACTTAATCCACTCTTTCTCATCTAAAGAGGATATATTTTTAGCAATAAAACGCATATTACCAACATGGTTAGTATTATTCAAACATCGCATAGCAAAATCAGGAGTAATAACTCCATTAGCATTGCGATATGCTTTTAATTTACCATCCATAACAATAGGATTTTTATATTCAATCAAATGACGCATTGTTCTATATCCTACAATATTCCTCCTAACACCATAATATATCGCAATTTTATCATAATGTAAAGCAAAAAATAAACAAGCTACGGGTTGAAAGAATGGTTGTGCTGGAAGCAAAAAATCTATTGACACAAGCATAAAACTTAGCTTATAATCCCTCTCCAGATTGTGTAACTATTTTAATTTAAGGTGATTTTAAAATGACAGAAGAAATCAGTGAACAAAGACAAAGTCGATTAAATAAGCTCGCACGCTTAGAAGAAATGGGATATAACCCATATCCATATAGCTTCAAACCAGATAGCTATGCCAAAGACTTGCAAGAAAAATATAAAGACTTAGCAAACGGCGAACACACAGAAGATAGAGTGGTTGTAGCAGGTCGCGCAATGGCTGTAAGAAATGACGGCATGTTCATTGATATGAAAGATAAAACAGGTAACATCCAATTGTTCTGCCATAAGTGCAATTTAGATGAAGATAACTTAAAGTTATTAAAATGCCTAGATATTGGTGATATTGTTGGCGTAACAGGTTTTATTAGACGCACCCCACGTGGTGAATTATCTGTTGCAGCAGAAAAATTTGATATTATCGCAAAATCATTAGAACCATTACCAGAAAAATTCCATGGTTTAACAGATATAGAAACACGTTACCGCAAACGTTACGTTGATATGATAATCAATGACGATGCAAAACAAACATTAATTACACGTTGCAAAATCGTTTCTGCAGTACGTGAATTCTTCAATTCAAATGACTTCCTAGAAGTAGAAACCCCTACACTACACCCAATCTTGGGCGGTGCAAACGCAAAACCTTTTGTTACACACTACAACGCATTAGATAATGATTTCTATTTACGTATTGCACCAGAGCTATACTTAAAGAAATTAATCATTGGTGGTATTGATAGAGTATTTGAAATTGGCAAAAACTTCCGTAACGAAGGTATAGATAAAAACCACGTACCAGAATTTACAGGACTTGAAGCATATATGGCTTACGGTGATTACAATGATATGGCTGTATTAATGTCAAACTTATTACGCCATGTAGTAACAAAGGTATTTGGTACAGAAAAAATCACATTAAACGACCATGAGATTGATTTCTCTAAACCATTCCCTAAAGTTTCAATCATAGATTTGATTAAACGTGAAACAGGAGTAGACTTCTTATCTGTAGAAACAGTAGAAGAAGCAAGAGAACTAGCAAAATCTGTTGGCGTAGAAGCAGATCATTGTGCAAACTGGGGTAAAGTTGTTCAAGAAGTATTTGATGAAAAAGTAGAACATACATTGATTGAACCAATCCTAGTATCAGATATGCCAAAAGAAATTACAGCTTTAGCTAAAACTCATCGTGAAAACCCACGTTTAGTTGAACACTTTGACTTGTACTTATTAGGTACAGAGTTAGGTTGTGCATACTCTGAGTTATCTAACCCATTAGAGCAATTAGAACGCTTCAAAGACCAAATGAAAGCTCGTGAAGCTGGTGATGATGAAGCTCAAATGTTAGATGAAAGCTTTATCGATGCCCTATCACATGGCTTCGTACCAACAACTGGTATGGGCATGGGTATGGATAGACTTGCAAAATTATTAACACAATCTGCAACTTTACGTGATGTAATTTTGTTCCCTGCGCTAAAAAAACGCAACTAACAAAATCTTTTAAAAACAAAAACTAAGGGACATATTCCAATGTGTCCCTTTATTTTTGTCATTTTTAAACTTTTTTTCTTGATTTTTAAAAGCTTTTTTCATATTATTCCCACTAAATAATAAAAATAACAAGGAACAAACATGCAAGGCGAATACTTTATTCCAATATATAATGAAGAAAGCAATCCAATTCAAATCGATGCATGGATAAAAAAAGAACGCAACAAACATAAAACAATTACCCCTTATTTTGCTCTACAAATATTAGAACAAACAAACCACATAGCAAATCTCAAACCAATAATCAAAGAGATACAAAAACAACCCAAAGAAGAACAGCTAAAATATAAAGAGTTTGTGCTATCTGCAATTTCTCATCGCATACAATCAGAACAAATAACCAAAGCATTGGTTCAAATGGCTTTAGACGGTGAGTACATTCAAGAATTTATGGATACAAATAGATATCCCAAATTTTACTTTCCTTACAGTTGCAAAGTTACAAATATAAGAAATTTTGACCATGAAAATACAAATTTCAGTCAATACGATACTCTAATAAGCTATAATTCTAAGACAAATAATACAAATTTAGAATTAGCACGTTGCACTCTTCCAACATATGTATCTCTGCCTAATCTACACCATCTTAGACTAGTAGATAACAATTATGATAAGTTAAAAACAATAAATATAGAAAATGTAGAACGCATATCCTTTGAACATCAAAGTACATATAGACTACCTGAAAAATTAGATTTATCCCCTTGTTGCAGAGCTGCATTTTTTGAGTGTGATTTAACAGGTGTAAAAAGCATAATAACTCCCCCTAAAATGATATTAGAGATAAAAGGAGGAGGAAACTTACCAGAACAATTACATTTTAAAGACTTATCATCAGTATCAATACACACATGTTTTAGAACCACTAAAGAACTGTATATAGAAAACAGTCAAAGTGTGTCGCTAAATTCATCTACACGTGTACCCCAAAAAATAACCATCAAAAACAGTAAAAGTGTACGTATGGATGCTATAGATTTTGATATCAAAGAACTTAACTTAGAAAATATACAATACATATCATTGGGTGAAAAAAAATTTCAACGTGGAGATAGCAAAAAAAATCCACCAGAAATACTAGACTTAAGCTCTTGCAAAGAGATAAGATTTCAAAGCTTTCCATTAAGCAAAATAAAAGAGCTAAAATTCGGCAAACACCATACAGTTGTTGACTTAGAATATGCTATATCAATGCCCAAAGTACTAGATTTAAGAGGCGCTAAAAAAGTTATGTTAAACTACGCAAACTGCTGCGGGTTAAATGAGATAAAATTTGCAAAAGGCTCTGTTATCCATCTAACAGGAGCATATAATTTACCTAAAAAATTAGATATATCAATGTGTAGTTGCATAGATATGTTTGATTGCGATTTAACTAATGTAGAAGAAATAACTTTCTTAAACGAAGAACAAAAAGAAGCATTAATATCATCAAATCAAACATTTAACGGAAAAATAAAATATTCAACTTCAACTATCTCACCAACTCAAAATAACGATTTCACTATTTAAAATGGTAGATACCCCAACTGATATATAGCCTCCATCTGCGAATTAGTTCACTCTCGTTATGTGTTAAATGAGGAAAATTTTAGATAGATAGAGATGGGCTTGAGGGAAATGAAAATAACAGTCGTACAATGAAGCACATGAATTTTCTCTCGTCATGTGTTTAAATGAGATAAATTTTGCGAAATAATCGCGGATGTCCTGCAAGCGAAAGGAGCGTACATAAAGGGTACGTGACTGAGCGAAGACAGGCTTCCATCTGCGAATTAGTTCACAAAATTTACTCATTTAAAGGAGGCACGACGTATCCTATCATTGATAGCTACCCCCACCCCCTCTTCTGGAATTGGTGCCATAGCAATTTTAGAAAACTTAGTATTCTTATCAGCAATACGCATAAAAGAAAAAAGATTAGACGCAGCCTCACGCAAATCACCTGTTGGACTAAGATTTAAATCACAACGAGAGCAAGGCTGACCAAAAGCAATAAAGAACTCATCATCATCAGGGATAAGAGCATTAATGCGAAAAGTTTTAGAAGGAGCGTAGTGCTTAAGAAGTTGCCCTGGAGATGTAGGTTTATCAGGGTTACCATCAGAAACATAAACTTGTTCACCTAAAGCATTTTCCAAATCAGATTTAGTAATTCCACCTGCACGAAGAATATACGCTTGAGGATGAGTTAAATCAACAATAGTAGACTCAACTCCAACTTGACAAGCACCACCATCTAAAATCATATCCACACGGTCACCAAGACTTTCGTATACAGCTTCTGCAGTAGTAGGAGAAAGAGATTGCGAACGATTAGCTGATGGCGCAGCAATAGGGCAGCATGATTTTTTAATAAGTTCAAGTGCAACCGGATGATTAGGACAACGAAAAGTCATAGTCTTAAGGCCAGCACAAACCAAATCAAGCGCAGGATTATCATCTTTACGGTTCAAAACAAAAGTAAGAGGCCCCGGCCAAAATTTCTTTGCTAAAAACATAACACGCTCATCAACAAGAGCATATTCTCTAATCATCTCAGGCTCTGCGATATGAGAAATAAGCGGATTAAAGCTAGGTCTACCCTTTGCCTCAAAAATACCCGCAACAGCTTTAGCATCAAAAGCATTAGCCCCGAGCCCATAAACTGTTTCTGTAGGAAAAGCAACCAATTTACCACTCTTGATAAACTCGGAAGCATTAGCTATATTAATGTCATCTGCACTAAAAATTCTCATACAATTAACCTCAAAACATTTTTTTTGAAAATAACACGATAAAAAGCAAAGTCAACCCCTATATTTTAACCATTTTTTTATCAATATAGAAGAGAATAAAAGAAATATTATTAGGTTGGTATAATGCAAAAATATGATGAATGTACAAATGGAGTACATAAAGGAAAAAAATTTACAATCATGACAGCCATTATATCAATCCCCCTATTAAACCAAAGGAGATACAGATGACCGAAATAACCCTCAATTCTAAAACACCTTCATTAGTAAAGGTATTAATTGCAACCAAAGAGGAACAATTAAACTATGGCGTAACAGGTAATATCATAGACCGCGCAACATTCAACAAACTAAAAGCACTTGTTGAGCGCAATGATGAAAATTGCGATGATAAGAAAGAAATCACAGTATTAGATACAATCAAAGATATAGTTATATTGCTAAGACCAAGCAATACCGCAACAACAAACGAGATTGAAGAACTCGGTGGTAAATTATATAGTCGAATAAAAGATTATAAATCAGCAACCGTATATGCTCGCCATTTACCAAAAACAGATTTCTCTAAAGAAGATATCGTAAATGCGCTAGGCTTAGGTATTGAAATGAGCTCATATACTTTTGATAAATACCAAACTCAAAAGAAAGCAAACGAATACCCTCAATTAGAAACAGTAAATTTTGTTGCTAAAGAAAAATTAGATACAAAAATTTATAACAAAACAAAAGCATTAGCAAACGCAATAAGATATGCAAGAGATTTAACTAACGAGCCATCAAACGAATTAACACCAGAAATCTATGCAAAAGATATTAAACGCTTAGAAAACCTTGGTCTAAAAGTTACATTATTAGACGAAGCCGAATTAAAGAAAAAAGGCTTCAATATGCTATTATCTGTTTCTCAAGGCTCAGCAAACAAACCTTATGTTGCAATACTAGAATATGTAGGTAACAAAAAGAAAAAAGGCTATGACGTAGCCCTAGTTGGTAAAGGCGTAACATTTGATAGTGGTGGTATCTCAATAAAACCATCTCAAGGCATGTGGGATATGAAACAAGATATGGCAGGCTCTGCAGTTGTAGTATCTTCCTTAAAAGCTCTAGCACAACAAAAATTAAACTTAAACGTTGTAGGTATTGTTGGCCTAGTAGAAAATATGCCATCAGGCACAGCCACAAGACCTGGCGATATCGTAACATCACTTTCTGGTAAAACTGTAGAAATCACAAACACAGATGCCGAAGGACGTCTAGTATTAGGTGATTGCTTAACTTATGTAGAAAAAACATACAAACCAGAAAGAATAATTGATATAGCAACACTAACCGGCGCTATAACTATCGCTTTAGGTAGCGAAATGGCAGGTTTATTCTCTAATGATGACTGCTTATCACAATTATTAACCATTTCCGGCGAACAATCTGGAGAAAATGTATGGCGTTTACCATTAACAAATGGCTACCGTAAGATAATGAAATCAGAAACTGCAGATTTAATAAATCTTCCAGCAGGTCGTGACGCTGGTTCAATAACAGCAGCATGTTTCTTAGAAGAGTTTATCTTAAACAAAACCCCATGGGCTCACTTAGATATAGCTGGTATGGATATGTTTAGTAAACCTAAAAATCTATACACTAAAGGAGCATCAGGCTTCGGAGTAAAACTACTCAACCAATTCTTACAAAATATAGAAAAGAAATAAAGCTACCACAAAACAATAAAGCCTCTACAAAATAGAGGCTTTATTTTTAATCTTTATCATGCCCAAATATACGCCCTAATAAACCCAAACCAGATTTTTTACCTTGATTATACTCGCCCTCAAAAGCAATATTTACCCCCATACCACGCAACGTAGCTTCTGCTGCAAACTGTATCCCAGTTCCTTTCTTCATAACACATTGTTTATTACATGACCAATCAGCAGTAATAGATCCCTCTTCCATCATAGTCACATCTACAACCTTGGGAACAATTGTTCTATCAATAAATGAATGTTTTCCTAACTTAATAACTTCAGCTTGTGAAAAATCACTACCATCCAAAATAACTTGATCAGTTTTAGAAAAATCCCATATTCCTTTAAGGTTACTACTATTTAGTATATAAACAATAGCCTTTTCCTTAATCTTAAAATCTTCAACTCTACTAAAATCACAAAGTTCAATATTAATATTATCAATCCCAGAAAAATCAATCTTTCTAGGTAAATTTTCTATATTACTAAGACAAACTTCACAAGCTTCATTGTTAGAAACAACACTAAATTCTACAACATTAGAAAAATCCATATTTTCAAGCATAAATGATTTATCAATATTTAAACGAGCGATTACTCGTACTGGTTTATTCTCAGCTAACACTTTTTCTAATTCATTAAGATTAGTAACAATAAACGTCTGACACTCTGTTTTAGAATAAACTTTCTCATTATTATTAATAGTTTCCAGCTCATCTTTGCAACCACATAATCCCGCCATCTCACGCAAATCAGCCATAGCCATTTCAGACATCTCACGCCCATCAGCACAAGACAAAATAAACTCCCTATATGGGGCAATTTTTTCTGGAGTATCGCAATTTTCTCTAATATTCTTCAAAACCATCTTAATATTAGCTAAATGATTAGTTTTAGATAGAACTTCCATAGCAAACTCAGGCGATATAATATCTCTATCAGCATCACGAGTATCTTTAATCCACCTATCAACTTGGTAAACATTCATATCTGTATTATCAATTTCAATAAACATATTAAATCTCTACTCCTGCACTCACTTGTAAATTATTACTTTTTTCTTTTTTAGGCTCTGCATAAACAACCTTCCCTCTAAAACCAATAACTCCGTGCTCATAACTACCAAAACCAGAACTTATATATTGCGACTCATCTCTAAACTTTACTTCTTTAACCCCATGCATACATGCAAACCAAAAACAAACACTACCACACTCAGATACATCTACTTTTTCCGGAAAATTAAAGGCATTATAAAAATTAACTATAGTTTCTTTTCCAAATTTAAACTCTTTAACACTTTCCAAATTAGCCTCAATCATGTCCACACTACCACACTCAGATACATCTAAAATTTCAGGTAAGTTTTTTGCATTTCTAAAATCAACTTTAGCACCACTAAGAAACTTAAAATCTTTAACCCCCTCCAAATCTGCATAGGACAAATAGACCTCTTTGCACTGAGAAAGATCTAAAATTTCAGGTAAACCTCTAGTAGAATATAAATCAACTATATCAACCTTAGAAAAATCTATATTATCAGGAAATTTACCAATTTTCCTTGCCACTAACTTCGTTACATCAACAAAACGCACACCTTTTGCACCTGATAAATCATATTTAGATAATTTCACTTTATTCATGCAAAAAATTACAATAGAATCACTAGGCATTGTCTTAGGCACACGAGACTTACCATCAATAACAACAAAATAACCCTTACAATCTTTAGTATTAAAAACTTTAGGCTTAGCATTTATTTTTTCAAATTTTTCGCCAATTCCACATAATCCTGCCATCTCACGCAAATCAGCCATAGCCATTTCAGACATCTCACGCCCATCAACGCAAGATAAAATAAACTCTCTATATGGGGCATTTTTTTCTGGAGTATCGCAATTTTCTCTAATATTCTTCAAAACCATTTTAATATTAGCTAAATGATTAGTTTTAGATAGAACTTCCATAGCAAACTCAGGAGTTATAATATCTCTATTAGCATCACGAGTATCTTTAATCC
>JAZQTW010000043.1:0-8654 GCA_045630985.1 Alphaproteobacteria bacterium | reverse complement strand
TTTGCTATGGAAGTTCTATCTAAAACTAATCATTTAGCTAATATTAAGATGGTTTTGAAGAATATTAGAGAAAATTGCGATACTCCAGAAAAAATTGCACCATATAGGGAGTTTATTTTGTCTTGTGCTGATGGGCGTGAGATGAGTGGTGAAGCTATGGATATGTTGAAAGAAATGGCAGGTTTATGCGGGTGCAGTGAAGATGAGCTTGTTGAGGTTAATAAAAATACTAAATATTATGGTGTTAGAGATTGTGAGAATATTGCAACTGCATCATCTATAGAAGAGCTAGAACAGTTGAAAGGTACAGATTTATATGTGTTATTTACTGGAGATAGAGTCAAAGATGATGAGTATCTTGATGAGATATGGAGTTTTGATTTTAAAAATATTAAAAAGATTAAGTTTAGTAAGGGAACTAAAATAGACATTCGTTATGGTGAAAATTTTCCAGAGATTATAGATGCTTCTGAGTGTAAATGTCTTAGAATGAACCGTTGCAAATTAGCGGGTGTTAAAGAGCTTAAGGGGGGAGATTTTACAGATTTTTATGAGGTTGAAGGTATTGGAGAAGGATTAGATTTATCGAAAGCTACAGAAGTATGGATTGAATATTGTTCTATGAGTAATGTAAGTGAATTGAAGTTTGCTAAAGGGAGCGAGGTTAGACTAGGTGGATGGTTTGGCTATAAAGCACCTAAGAAGATAGATTTTTCTCAATGTAAGAGTGTTAAAGCTGTTGAGGGTACTCTTAGTGAGAGGTCTTTTTTAGGGGTAAAAGAAATTAAGTTTAGAGATAGAAATCAGGTTAGAGAAATCTTTGGGAAGATTATTAATTTAGATCTTGACGGTAAGATAGTCTGTGAAAATGAATCAAATTTAATAAAAAGAATAAGAGAAATTTTTACTTCAGCTAGGTAAACTTTTATTTTTGATTTAGGGTAATAAAATTAAAGCCTCTCGCGTGAGAGGCTTTAATTTGTTTAGATGACACCTTTTGCTTTAGCATTAGCGATGAAATTATCTAGATATTCATCTAGTTCACCATCTTCTTTGACTAAAGAGATGTAGTAAGGGACAATTTCTTTTGCATCTAGTCTTGAAAGAAACTTGTCTTCGCTTGTGATGAAATAAAGAGCCCTTTCTTTTTTTAGATAGCTCTTCAGGGCTGGAGTTAGTCTGATGTTTTCAAGCAAAAGATTTTCAAGCTCTTCGTTGCCACAGGTGCGAGAACATTTTTTGATGTAGAGGTCCCAAAGCTCTTCAGCATCCTCAAGTTCAAACAGCTTTTTCCATACATCTCTGCTGAAGACTTGGGAAAAATTGTCTGGAAAGGCTTCCATGTAAGCTTTGAGAAGCTTTCGGCTGTTTGGTAGCTCGAAAAGCTTTAGCTGATTCTCTGCAGTGATGTGAGCACCTCTTGGAGCATTGTCTTCTTTGAGTGCGTCAAGCAGTAGACTTTCTACAACTTCGGAGTAATCTAGTGTTACACCAATACGATTTAGTAAGAAATTTGCAATCATAATTATTGGATTTATAAGAATTTGGAATCTAAAATAGTAAGTAATTTGGGTGTAGTATAGTGTGAATTTTCTTTATTTGCAACAGATTAATTTTGTTTTTTTGTCTAGAGATGAGTTTTTTTGTTGCATATTTAAAAAAAATAGAGTAAAGACTGTGTCAGAATTAATTTCTAAGGAAAATTTTAACATTGTAAATATGGAGAACTAAAAGATGAAACAGTTAGCTGGATCTATAAGAATTGGTTGGGTTATCGAATATAAAGGTAAACCTTGGACAATTACAAAAGCTCAACACATTAAACCTGGTAAAGGCGGTGCTTTTATGCAAGTTGAAATGAAATCTGTTGAAGAAGGTACAAAAACAAACGAACGTTTCAGAACAGAAGATTCTGTTGAGAAGATGATGGTTGAAGATAAAGATTGTCAATTCTTATATGAAGATGGTACTGGCTTAACATTTATGGATAATGAAACATACGAACAGTTCTCTATGCCTGCGGACATTTTGGGTGATTCTAGACCATTCTTAACAGATGGTATGGTTGTTCGCATTTCTCATATTAATGATAGACCTATTTCTGTTATGTTGCCTCAACAAGTTATTTGTACAGTTGTTGAAACAGAACCAGTTATTAAAGGTCAAACAGTTACTTCTTCTTATAAACCAGCTGTATTAGATAATGGCGTTAGAATCGGCGTTCCTCCATTTATTGCAGCAGGCGAAAGAATTGTTGTTGGTACTGAAGAAGCTAATTACGTTGAAAGAGCAAAATAATGGCATATATTTCACCAATGCTCACAAATATCGTTGGTGCGGTTAAGAAGGCTTCTATTAATCTTAATCGTGATTTTAGCGAGATTGAGCGTTTACAAAACTCTATTAAAGGAAGTCTTGATTTTACAAAGATTGCTTTTGATAAAATTCAAAAAGGCTTAAGAGTAGAATTAGGTAAAGTATTACCAACAATTCCTGTTGTTTTAGCAAATGAAAAAGCTCCTAAAGAAGGAATGTTTTTGAGTGTTTCTTCTATTGAAGGATTGGCTAACTTTGCTCATGGTAATCCTGATTTTGCTATTTCTGTAGCATTGATTAATGATAGCACAATATTAGCTGGTGCTATATATAATCCTGCACGTGATGAATTGTTTTTTGCAGAAAAAGGTAAAGGTGCTTATAAAGAAGGCTTTAGAAGCCATGAGCGTTTGCGTGTTTCTGCAAAACAAGAGCTAGAAGGTGCTTTGGTTGCTATTAAACCTAATGGTGATGTAGAAACTACAGCTAAATATGTTAATAACACTATAGCTCTTTGTAAGGATGTACGTGTTAGCGGTGCTACTGCTCTTGATTTGGCATATGTTGCTTCTGGTAAATTAGATGCTGTAATTGCTCCTAGTTCTATGCTTGCAAGTATTGCAGCAGGAGTTCTTTTGGTTAGAGAATCTGGTGGTTTGGCTCTGGATATTGATCAAACAGATACTCGTACAGAAGATTTGCCAATGGTATTAAATTCTGGTAATTTGATGGCTGTGAGTTTTAATTTAAGTCAAAAAATTGCTAAAATTTTAAAATAATTTAAAATTATGCTTGCAATCTATAAAAGTGCAGTGTATAAGGTGTTTAAATTTTTTTGAATGTTTAGTTTTTGGAGATAATAATGAAAAAAGGTATTCATCCTGACTATCACGAGATTACATATGTAATGACAGATGGTTCAGAAAAGAAAGTAAAGACTACTTGGGGTAAAGAAGGCGATAAGATGACTTTGGAAATCGATCCAAAATCTCATCCAGCTTGGACAGGTGTTCACCGTATGGTTGATTCTGGTGGTCAAGTAGGTAAATTTAATAATAAGTTTGCGAAGTTTGGTTTAAAAGCTTCTAACTAATTTCGACATTTAGTCGTATTGCGAAAGACCTGTATTAAATACAGGTCTTTTAGTTATCATAAACTTTATGTAGAAAAAGTAATAATCCGCTTGTATATCAAATAAAAAGGATTTAATTTCTATATAAAATATTTATTTAATATGAAAGGATGATATTATGACAGCACCTTTGATGCCTAAAGGCACAGCAGTTTGGTTGGTTGATAATACTACTTTGACTTTTAAGCAAATTGCAGATTTTTGTGAACTTCACTTAGCTGAAATAGAAGCTATTGCTGATGGTGAAGTAGCATACAATATTTTGGGTGTTAGCCCAATTGCTAATGGTCAATTAACAAGAGAAGAGATTGCTCGTTGTGAAGCTGATGAAACAGCACAACTAACAGCTAATCCATTAGAAAGAAATGTTAAAGAAAGAAATGCAAAGGCTAAAAAAGTTCTTTCTCCAACTCAACGCGCTCAAAAGCCAAATGCAATTTTATGGATTATCAAAAACTGTCCAGAAGTAATCGATTCACAAATTTGTAAACTTATTGGTACAACAAAGCCTACTATTGCTTCTATTAGAGGTGGTACTCATGCTGATATGGCAAATTTACGTCCTGTAAATCCAATGGCTGTTGGTCTTTGCTCTGAAAAAGATTTAGAAAAAGCTATGATTATTTCTAAACAACAATTAGAGTTAAAAGAGAATAAAGGTAAAAAGAAACCAGCTAAGAAAAAAGTTGCTAAGAAACCAGGCAGACCTAAAAAGGAAGTAAAAGAAAAGGTTGCTAAGAAGCCAGGTAGACCTAAAAAGGAAGTAGCAAAAAAGGCTCCAAAGGCTAAAAAAGCTAAGAAGACAACAACTAAAAAATCTAAATAAGTTTGGTTGAGGGGAAGAAGGGATTAGAAATTATCCCTTCTTTTTTTGTGTTTAAACGTAAAAAATTAAGATTTTTATTTTATTTTTATGGAGAATGTTAATTTTTATTAGTGAGGTAAAATGTCATATCTTGATAATGTAAATAGTCCAAGTGATATTAAGAAAATGAATATTGATGAATTAAATGGTTTAGCCGTTGAGGTTAGACAGGCTATTTTGAAGAGAAATAGTATTATTGGAGGACATGTTGGACCCAATTTAGGTATGACAGATGCTACTATTGCTATGCATTATGTATTTAACTCTCCAGTTGATAAGATTGTTTTTGATGTGTCTCATCAATGCTATGCTCATAAGATTATTACTGGTCGTAAGCATGGTTTTTTAAATCCTGAATTTTATGATAAAATTTCTGGATATACTGCGCCGAGTGAAAGTGAACATGATAACTTTGTTGTAGGTCATACATCTACATCTATCAGTTTGGCATCTGGACTTGCTAAGGCGCGTGATTTAATGGGTGAAAAACATAATGTAATTGCAGTTATCGGTGATGGTTCTTTATCCGGTGGAGAAGCTTTGGAGGGTTTAGATTTTGCAGGTTCAGAGATAGGTTCTAATTTTATTGTTGTTGTAAATGATAATGATATGTCGATTGCTGAAAATCATGGTGCTTTATATGACAATTTAAGATTATTGCGTAAGACTAATGGGCAAGCTGAGCTTAATATGTTTAAGGCTTGGGGATATGATTATTTATATGTAGAGAAGGGTAATGATATTGCATCGTTAATTGATGCGTTTAATAAAGTAAAAGATAGCACAAAGCCTGTGGTTGTTCATCTTAATACGCTAAAAGGAAAAGGATATTCTTTGGCAGAAGAAAACAAAGAGCCATGGCATTGGCATTTACCTTTTGATGTTGATAGCGGTGATACTAAATTTAACTTTAGTGGCGAAAATTATAATGATATAACATATGATTTTTTAAAGAATAAAATAGATGAAGAAGGTAAAGTTGTGGTTTTAACAGCTGGTACTCCTGGTGTATTTGGTTTATCTTTAGATAGACGTATGGCTTTAGGTAAAAATTATGTTGATGTTGGTATTGCAGAAGAGCACGCAGTTGCTATGAGTTCTGGTTTGGCAAAAGCTGGTTGTAAGCCTGTATTTTGTGTTATGAGTTCATTTATTCAACGTACTTATGACCAGTTGTCGCAAGATTTAGCTATGAATAAAAATCCTGCTGTAATTTTAGTATTTTGGGGTGGTATTTCAGAAGCAGATGAAACACATTTGTGCACATTTGATATGGCAATGATGAATGGTATACCAAATCTTATTTGCTTATCTCCATCTACAAAGCAAGAGTATTTAGCTATGTTGGAGGGTGCTTTATTACAAAATGAGAATCCTGTTGTTATTCGTGTTCCAAAATGTGTTATAAATGGGGTGGAAATATCGGAAAAATGGGATGTACTTAAAAAAGCTAAGATTATGGAACAAGGTAAAGATGTGGCAATTTTAGGTTTAGGTAACTTTGTTGAATTAGGAAAAAATGTTGCTAAAGCTTTAGAAGAAAAAGGTATTAAAGCAACATTAGTTGATCAAAGATGTTCTTCTGATTTAGATAAAGAATTATTAGCAAATTTATCTAGAAATCATAGAGTTGTTGTGACACTTGAAGATGGAGCTCTTGTTGGTGGTTTTGGTGAAAAAGTTGCTAGTTTTTATGGTGCTACTAGTATGAAAGTGCTTAACTTTGGAGCGTTAAAAGAGTTTACTAATAGAGAAAAGTTAGATAGTATTTTTAGTAGATATAATTTAACTGTAGAGCAAATTGTATCTAAGGTTTTGGATATTATTTAATACTGTTTTGGGTGCTAGAATGCGCATATTCTAGCACTATTATTTTATTAAGTTATTAACATACATACTAGTAGGTATAAAAAGTTCTTGATTTTATTTTTTAGGTGTTGTAAAAGGGAAAATGTAATGATTATGAGGTGAATTATGATAGAAAGTAGAAATGAAATAGAAGTTTATCCATTTGCGTATTCTAAAATTGCAAATGGTGTGAGAAAAATTGATATTCGCCCTTATTATGAAAGATTTCATAAGGTGCAGG
Organism: Alphaproteobacteria bacterium; assembly: GCA_045630985.1. Taxonomy (GTDB): domain Bacteria; phylum Pseudomonadota; class Alphaproteobacteria; order RF32; family CAG-239; genus CAG-267. Next base: position 2,252 of record JAZQTW010000043.1, on the reverse strand, counting down.
TTGGCGATAAAATTGATTATGTTAATGTTGTAGATAAGAAAAAGACTACACGCAAAGTAACAGGTATAGCTCTTTTTGATGACTTTGATACAACAATTAAAATGTTACCACCAGAGTTGATTGGTTATGAGAATCGAGAAGAGATAAAAGTTAGAGTGGAACGCATGTATTCAAAAGAAGATATAAAAAAACACGGTGTTTGTGCTTTATTTATAGAAGTTCCAACAGTAAGAAAGCCTATGAATATTCAGTCTAAGAGCCGTTAAACTAGTTTTTTGAAGGTGGTTTTTAATAATTTTCCACCATGTCCAATATCTGACACAATTTCAATTTTAGCATTGTTTAGTGAACGATATAGTTCCCAAGCGCCTTTGAGCGGACAGCACATATCTAAGCGATTATGAACGATTAGTGTTGGAATGTTTTTTATTCTATCGATATTTTTTAAGATTTCATCTGCCTCCAGAAAATATCTATTAGCAGCGTAGTATAAGCTAATTCTTGCAGAATTTATAATTTCATTATCAATTTTTACTTCTCTAAATTGGGCATCTAATTGTCCCATTAAGTATTCATAATGAACCATGTATTTTATAGCGGTTTGAATTGAACCTAAATCTTCAGAGAATATTAGTTTAGCATAGTGAGTATATGGATTTTCACCTTCACTTTGGCGACGAATTTCTTCTAGTAAATCTGGATAAAATAGAGCGCTATCTTTTAGCATCCATTCCATATCTTCACGACGAGCCAAGAACACAGAATTAATACAGATTCTTTTTACAAGTTCAGGATATTTTTCTGCAAAAAGTAGAGCTAATGTTGAACCCCAAGAAGAGCCACCAACAGTAATTGGTTCATTTATATCTAAATATTCCAAGAGTCTTTTTGCGTCTTTTATTAGGCGTTTTGTATCGTTTAGAGAAACAATGTCTTCGGATTTTGATTTTCCGCAACCTCTTTGGTCAAACATTATAACACGGTATTTTTTTAGATCATAATATTGTGCGTGACTTACTTTGCAATGTCCACCAGGGCCACCGTGGAATGTTAAAACAACTTCGCCATTAGGATTTCCCATTTGTTGATAGTATATTTCGTGTCCTTCAAACTCAGGAAGCCAGCCTTTATTAAAAATTTTGTTGTTGAAAAATCCGAACATTGTTTTCCTTTTGCTGTATTTTTGTTTAAATTTAGAGTAAATATTTAATCTTAATATTTAATTAAATTTGAGGATAAAAATGAAAATTGTTGGTACTGCAATTATAGTTAATGAAAAAAATGAAATTCTTATTGGTCAACGTCCAGAAGGTAAAGCTCTTCCTGGTTTATGGGAGTTTCCTGGTGGTAAACAAGAAGAAGGAGAAACAATACAACAATGCATTATAAGAGAGATAAAAGAAGAATTAGATGTTTGTTGTGAAGTTGGTGAGTTTTTGATGGAAGTGGCAAAAGAATATGAGCACGGAGATTTTAAGCTACTAGTTTATAAAGCAAAAATTATAGATGAAGAAAATATGAAGGCTCTTGTTCATCAAGATCTAAAATGGGTTAGTGCTAAAGATATGGGTTTGTATGAGTTTCCTCCTGCTGATGTGGAAATTATAGAGTTTTTGCAGAATAAGTTTTAATAATATTAAATATTTTTTAGTCTTTTATGGTTTATGCTTGCAATAATGAATTCATTTAGGACTAAAAGTATGTTCAATAAAAAGTTTATACCGGTTTTGGTTTTTATTTTATTGATAGGAAATATTTCTGTTGCACATTCAGCAGTAGTAAATGCCTATCAGATTTTTATGCAAGCTCAACGAGGTAATTATAGTTTCTTTGAGATTTTATCTAAGCATAAAAATGCAATAGATTTGCGTACTAAAAATGGGTATACAGCTTATTGTTTGGCAATGATTGCAGAAGATGAAGATGCAATGAAGTTGCTACGTAGATATGGTGCAGATGATAATCATAATTGTGTAAAAAAGATTGAGACTGCACGTAATAATGATTTTAATGAAAATGATTTTGCATCACAAAAGGGGTTTAAAATAGCGTCTGCTTCATCAAATACAGCTTTGTTGACGGGTCTTGGTGTTGTTGCTGTAGGTGGTGGTGTTGCCCTAGCGTCAGGAGGTGGCGGTGGAGGTAGTCAGTTTACCTCTGATAATAAGCCTGGTGAAGATACTGGTGGTGATAACAACAACAATAATAATAACGACAAAGAGGATACCGGTAACGATAATAATGATAATGCC
>JAZQTW010000042.1:0-19894 GCA_045630985.1 Alphaproteobacteria bacterium | reverse complement strand
GACCAATGTACAGGTAGTAACCCAAGATATCCATTGATTAAAGAAATTAAAAAACTTTATGAATTGGCATTTGAAGGTGTTACAGATTTTGATATGTAATCTTTGATTATAATGCAAAGTATGAAGAGAGGGGTGAATAATCCCTCTCTTTAACTTTATAGTAAGAATAGTTGTATATGCTTTGTGTATAGTACTATAAATTATAAGGGGTTATGATGAATAAAGTTGCGTTTAAGTGGTTGATAGTGGCATATGTTGTAGCTATTGCTGTGATTGTTTTGTTATTGGTACAATACTTATTGCCTAAAGATAAAAAACAAGCAAAAACACTTGATTTTATGCCATCTTATGATTTTGCCCTAAAACCAACTCCTCAAAACTGTAATAACGTTGAAGGTGATGTTAATATGGTTTTGATTACTGATGCTAATTATATGGATTTTACTAGAGTTGCAATGCAATCTGCTATTGATACAAAGTGTCCTAATTCAAAATATAACTTTTATGTTATGACAATGGATGTTTCTGATAAAGATGTTTCAGCTTTAAAAACGTTAGAAACTAAAGATGTAACAGTTGAAGTTTTACCTCAGGGCGAAGTTGATTTATTCTATATCAGAGATACACATGTATCTAAAACATCATTATTAAAGTACTACATTGCAAAAGTATTACCAAACCTTGATAAAGTTCTTTATTTTGATTCTGATGTTTTGGTTTTGCATGACCTTAACTCTATTTATAAAACAGATATAACAGGTAAATATCTTGCAGCAGTAAAAGATCCATCTTGGTTCTTTGAAAACATGCATGTTGTAGAATTAAATTTAGGCTATCGTGGTTTTTACTTTAATTCAGGCGTGATGTTGATGAACTTAAAGAAAATTCGTGATGATAATTTGCTTGCCAAACTTGAAGACTATACAAACAATAATTTTCGTACCTATATGGACCAAGATGCTCTTAATGTGGTTGTTGAAAATGACGTATTGCTACTTCCTGTAGAAGCCAATACTATGAACTTCTTTTTTGAGCACAATGATATGAAAACTCTAGGTAATTTCTATGAAAGAAATTGGAAGTCATACGAAGATGTTTTTGCAAATGCAGTAATTCTTCATTTTGCATCATCTAAAAAGCCATTGGGTTCTAAAGTAGATAAGTTCCATTTTTTCCGCATGTTGCAGGAGGCGTGGTATGGGGTGTATAACACTCTTCCACCACTTTAAATGGATAAATTTTAGTTTCTATCTCTCAGATGGAAGCCTGTTAGCAAAAATTCATGTACCTTTTTTGTACACTAGAATTTTTGCTACAGGACATCTGAGGCTATAAACGTAAAATTTCTCTCATTTAAACACATGACGATATTTCACTTTTTCAACTCATTGATGGTTTATTTAAAGCTCTATTTTTGAGTTTTTTATGTGAGGTAATTTTTCTTTACATATGCTATATTTTGTGTTAGAATCATTGTATGTTTAGGAGGATAGTATATGTTTGTAGTGATTGATAATACAGAAATGAATGTTCACCAAGTTGATAGGTGGATTAAAGATACTCGTAATGCTAATAGAGATATTATAACTCCTGAGTTTGCTATGGAAGTTCTATCTAAAACTAACCATTTGGCTAATATTAAGATGGTTTTGAAAAATATTAGAGAAAATTGCGATACTCCAGAAAAAATTGCACCATATAGGGAGTTTATTTTGTCTTGTGCTGATGGGCGTGAGATGAGTGAGCAAGCTATGGATATGTTGCAAGAAATGGCGAAATTATGTGGTTGCAGAAAAAATTTGGATGATATTAATAAAGAAAAAGAAAAGATTTATAGTAAATATGATTTTGAGAAAGTTGTTGTTGTTAAGTCTATTGAAGAATTTAAATCTCTTAAAGGTGAAAATTTAAAAGTATATTTTAGTTTAAATAGGTGTAGTTCAATTTCGTTTTACTCATGTGATTTTGCTAAAGTTAAGAGTTTTAGATTTAATAATAACACTATGGTGGAATTTAAGAAATGTTATAATTTTCCTAAAGTTGTAGAGTTATCTGGCTGTAGTAAAGTGGTTTTTCGAAGTAATGATTTAATTGGTGTAGATGAAATTAAGTTAGGTAATGGTGTTAGTTTTTATAGCAGTGAAGATAAAAATTTGCCTGAAGTTTTAGACTTATCTTCTTGCTCTGATATTTATATAGGTAAAAGTAATTTATCTAGTGTAAAGCAATTAAAACTTGGAAAAAATTCTGCTGTTTGCTTGGATGGGGTTTATAATATACCTGAAGATTTAGATTGTTCTCAATGTGATAAAGTATCTTTTGGTTATTGTGATTTAAACGAGATAAAAGACATTAACCTTAAAGAAAATTGTATGTTTAAATTATGTGGAGTGAAGAATGTACCAAAAGATTTAGATGTATCTAAGTGCTCTAATGTTTGGTTCGAATTTTGTAGCTTAGATCATGTTGAAAATCTCAAATTTAAGGAAGGGACAGAGGTTGTATTTAAAAGTGTTAAGCTGTTGCCGAAAAATTTGGATGTATCTATGTGTTCCCAAATAGATTTTGCTTGGTGTGATTTTAAGGGGGTTAAAAGCATTAAATTTAAGAATAAAGCGAAGAAAAATCCTATGTATAAGTGTGATAATTTTAGAGGTGAACTGATTTATGCAGAAGATGATGAGGTGGTAAATACAATGCCTGCTAATGGTGGAGTAGAGATGTAGTTATAGCATGGATAGTGCTTTTAGGGTATATTCGTGTAGTGTTTTTACGCTATTTATTAGGTCTTGTTTTTCATCATCGCACATAGAAGGGATTAATGCTCGTTCTACCCCAACTTTGCTAACAATAGAAGGCATTGCGTAGCATATATTATCATATCCATCAAAGCCTTGATTGTGATGAGAGCTTACGGTTAAAATTGCGTGTTTATCTCCTATTATACAGTTGCATATGTGTAAGGTTGCAGAAGCAATGCCAAAATAGGTCGAGCCTTTGCCTTTGATTATGGTATAAGCAGAATTTCTTACTTCGTTGTCTATATTTTCTTTAATAACATGGTCAAGGTGTATATCGCTTTCTTTAGCAAATCGTTCTACACAAGTTGTGCCAACAATAGCGCTAGACCATAATAAAACCTCGCTATCTCCGTGTTCTCCAATAACATTTGCATGTACGGATTGTGGAGAAACACCAAGGTTTCTAGCCAATATGCTTCTAAATCTAGCCGAATCGAGAACAGTACCTGTGCCAAATACTCTATGTTTAGGAAAACCGGAGAGTTTGAGTGTTACTTCGGTCATTATATCTACGGGGTTTGTTGCTATAATCAAAATAGCATGAGGGGCATTTTTTGCAATTTGAGGAATTATGTTTTTGAATATTTCAACATTTTTTTCTAATAGGTCTAGGCGTGTTTCTCCTTGTTTTTGATTCGCTCCGGCTGTAACGATGACAATACCAGCTTCTGCTAAATCTGTATAATCTCCGGCAGTTACTTTTATACCATAGTTAAATGGAGTTGAATGTGATATATCCATAGCTTCGGCAATGGCGCGGTCTTTATTGCTATCTATTAATATAAGTTTTTCGGCAATTCCTGAGCTTGCAAGAGCAAATGCAATTGAGCTACCAACCATACCTGTTCCTATAATTCCTATTTGCATATAAAATATCCTCTAAAATTAATAAATTTGATCATCTTATCTTATATATAGTGTGTGATTAAGGCAAAAAAAAGGGTGTTTTTGTGGTCAAAGTGAAGATTTTTTGCTGTTTCTAACTAATTGATTCTATGTTTAAAAGCGTTTTGTTTGGGGTTAAAAAGTTGAAAAGTTTAAAAAAAAGCTTGTCAAATAAATATTTTGTGTGTAGCGTGTGCATCAGACATTAGTCTATAATTTGTTTTAATAATTTTAGAGGTAAAATTTAAATGACTGATACCGCTGATCGTGTAAAGAAAATTGTTGCTGAACATTTAGGTGTTGAAGAAACAAAAGTTACAGAAAATGCAAACTTTATTGATGATTTAGGTGCTGATAGCTTGGATACTGTAGAGTTAGTTATGGCATTTGAAGAAGAATTTGGTTGCGAAATTCCTGATGAAGCAGCAGAAAAAATTCTTACAGTTAAAGATGCTATTGACTATCTTTCAAAAGCTGCATAAGTCTTTGGAATTATCATAAGTTAGAACTCGCTGAAAAGTTTTAGGCGAGTTTTTTTATAAATTTTATCCTCTTTGCTTTGGGCTTTTTGCTCAAAGCAAGGGATAAACATGAAAAGAGGATATAAAATTGAGAAGAGTTGTCGTTACAGGAATGGGCGTAGTTTCTCCTCTCGGTAGAGGTGTGAAACACAACTGGGAATCTTTGTTAGCAGGTAAATCTGGTGTTCGTACTATTCAAGGTATTGATTTGAAAGATATTCCAGTTACAATCGCAGGACAAGTACCATTCGGTGAAAATGAACCAGAATTTAATCCAGATACAGTTATTGCTCCAAAAGATCAAAAGAAAAATGATAAGTTTATTTTGTTTGGTATGGCCGCAGCTCAAGATGCATTGGAAGATGCAGGTTGGAATGCTGAAACTGCAACAGAAGAAGAAAAATATCGCGCTGGTTGTATGATGGGTGCTGGTATTGGTGGTTTACAAGGAATCTATGATAGTGCTATTGCTTTTAATGAAGCTGGTATGAAAAAGATTTCTCCATTCTTTATTCCATCTGTTCTTATTAATCTTATTTCTGGTAATGTTTCTATCAAGTTTGGGTTAAAAGGTCCTAACCATGCATGTGTTACAGCTTGTTCAACAGGTACTCATGCTATTGGTGATGCTGCAAATATGATTGCTCGTGGCGATGCAGATTTGATGGTTGCAGGTGGTGCTGAGTCTGCTGTTAACGTTTTAGGTTTGGCAGGTTTTGCTCGTATGAGAGCTATTACAGCAGAATTTAATGATACTCCAGAAAAAGCTTCTCGTCCATGGGATCAAAATCGTAGTGGATTCGTTATGGGTGAAGGTGCTGGTGCTTTAGTATTAGAAGAATTAGAACATGCTAAAAAACGTGGCGCTAAAATTTATGCTGAAGTTGTTGGTTATGGTATGAGTGGTGACGCTTATCACATTACTGCTCCTTCTGGTGATGGTGCTTATCGTGCTATGAAGATGGCAACTGATCATGCTAAAGAATGTGGTGTTGAGCTTTCTGATATTGGTTATATCAATGCTCACGGTACATCTACTCCAGCTGGTGACGTTGGTGAAGCTATGGCTGTTAAACGTTTGTTTGGTGATGAAGGCATTAAAAACGTATCTATGTCTTCTACAAAATCTGCTGTTGGTCACCTTTTAGGTGCTGCAGGTGCTGTTGAAGCTGTTTATACAGTTATGGCATTGCAAGAACAAACATGTCCTCCAACTTTGAATTTGGAAAATCCAGCAGAAGAATTGGGTGACTTTGATCTTGTTCCATTAAAACCTAAGAAGAGAGAAATTAAGGCTGCTATGTCTAACTCATTTGGTTTTGGTGGTACAAACTCTTCACTTATCTTGAAGAAGTATAACGATTAATAAGATTAAGTAAGAGATGAAAATATTTAAGCGACTTCTATTGATGATAATGCTCTTATTATTAATAGGGGTCGCTTTTTTTATGTTTATAAAGCATAAGTTTGAAGAGCATTATGTTATTTCTAGTAAAGTTGAATTTGTTGTTCCTAAAGGCAGTGGACTTAATCAAACAGCTTATATATTAGAAAAAAATGGTATTGTTGAAGATGCGAGATTATTTGTGCTTTATGCAAGATTAAATAAAATTGCAGATAGGTTAAAAGCTGGTGAGTATGAGATATCTGGTAGCGTTTCTATTGAAACTATAGCAAAGATGCTTGTTGATGGTAAAGTTGTTGTGCGTACTGTTACAATTCCTGAAGGTAAGGCCTTAGTTGAGATTATAGAAATTGTGAAAAATAATCCTTATTTGAGTGGTGATATAACTTTAAAACTTAAAGAGGGAGAAATTTTGCCTGAGACATATCATTTTGTGCGTGGAGAGAGCAGAGATAGTATTTTGAATAAAGCACGTCAGGCAATGAAAAATGTTCTTAAAGAAGCATTTTTGAATAGAGATAAAAATATTCCTATAAAATCTGAAGAAGAAATGCTCATTTTAGCTAGTATTGTAGAAAAAGAAACAGGAGTTCCTAGCGAAAGAGCAAAGGTTGCATCAGTGTTTGTTAATCGCTTAAATATAGGTATGAAGTTGCAAACAGATCCTACCGTTATTTATGCGGTAACTAATGGACAAATGAATTTAGGTCGTCCAATATACAAAAGAGATTTAGCTTATGATTCTCCGTATAATACATATGTGTATGCTGGGCTTCCTCCTGCGCCAATATGCAGTCCTGGACGAGAAGCTATTAAAGCAGTAGCTCATCCGGATAATACCAAATATTTATATTTTGTGGCAGATGGCGTAACAGGTGGTCATAGGTTTGCAAAAACACTTAGCGAACATAATCATAATGTAAGTTTATATAGGAAAGCTGTTAAATAAGTAGGGTTTAGTTGGCAATTAATTAGAAAGAGATATGCGTTAGATAATATCTAGTATTTCTTTGGGAGTATCAATGATGATTTTTGCCCCAATCTCTTCTAGTTTTTGGCGTGTGAAAAAGCCCCAGCTAACGCTAATACATGGAATATTTGCGTTATTTGCAGTGTTGATATCTACATCTGAGTCGCCAACGTAGTAGTTTGTTTCTTTTTCTGCGTTTAATTCTTTTATTAGTGCAAAAACTGCATCTGGGGATGGTTTTTTCTTAATTGTTTCGCTTGTGCCAACAGCGTGCGCGATTAAGCCTTCAAAATATTTATTAGCCAATTCTTTTACACCCTCATCAAATTTATTAGATACAATTCCCATTTTTACATTACGCGATTTTAGTTCGGTTAATAACTCGATTATACCATCATAAGGTTTGGTATAATCATTTAAGTGAGCTGTATAATATTTTCTAAATGTGGCATAGGTTTCTTCAAACTTTGGGTTTGATTTGCCATCTTCTATAGCTCCTGCAACAAGGATATCTATTCCATTACCTAATAATGCAACAGTTTCAGCTTCTGTTTTTAAGGGGAAATTATGTTGCTTTAAGGCATAGTTTAGCGCCGTGTGCAGGTCTTTTACAGTATTAAGAAGTGTGCCGTCTAGGTCAAATATAATCATTTTTTATCTCCTTTGTGGGTGTGCTAAAGCACGGTCATAATTGTTAATTTGCTTCTTTATGTACGTTTGTTGTACACTGCAGTCGCAAATTAACTTCTAGCACCATACTTTATCCCACCCATTGTGTGCTAAAGCACTTGTTTTAAATTAAGGTGTGCAAAAGCATGGGCATAATTGTTCAAATTCTAGTGTGCATCACCCCAGTTATCACCAATGCCGACTTCGGCAATTAATGGTACTTTAAGTTCTAGTTCAGTTATGTTTTCCATTTCTTCTTTAATTATTTTTGATGCTGTTTCAATCTCATCAATTGGAGCTTCAAATACTAATTCGTCATGCACTTGCAGTAGCATTTTGGTTTTTAGTCCTTCTTTTTCTAGACGGTTTGCAACTTTGTTCATTGCAAGCTTTATTATATCTGAAGCTCCACCTTGTATTGGGGCATTGATTGCTGCGCGTTCTCCAAATGAGGCGATACTTTTGTTAGTATCTTGGATGCCAAAGATACTAATTTTGCGATTTAGTGGAGTTATAACATAACCATTTTGACGAGCGAAATTAATGGTATCTTCCATATATTGTTTTACTTCAGGCATATTGGCAAAATATGCATCAATATAACTTTGAGCAACAGATGGTTCAACATCAATTTCTTTTGATAATCCATAGGCAGACATCCCATATACAATACCAAAGTTAATTGCTTTAGCGCGTCTTCTATGAGTGCTATCAACTTCTTCATAAGGGATGTTGAATACTTGTGATGCAGTTTTTCTATGAATATCTACATTATCTTTGAATGCTTGTTGTAAAAATTTTACATCGGCTATTGTTGCAAGTAGTCGTAATTCTACTTGAGAATAGTCGGCTGCAATTAATTTGTGGTTTGGTTTGGCGATAAAGCATTTACGAATTTCTCTACCAATATCTGTTCGTATTGGGATGTTTTGTAAGTTAGGATTAATTGATGATAAACGACCGGTGTTAACAGATGTTTGGTTAAAAGTTGTATGAATGCGGTTATTTTTATCTATCAAATTTAATAGCGCGGTGGTGTAAGTTGATTTTAGTTTTTGGAATTGGCGCCACTCTAAAAGTTTTTGTGGGACAATGTGTGTTTCTGCTAACTTTTCTAACACTTCTGCACTAGTATTGAATGAGCCAGATTTGTGCTTTTTGCTTTTTAGTCCTAATTTGTTGAACAGTATCTCACCAATTTGTTTAGGAGAACTTAAGTTAAATTCTTCACCAACAATTGAGAATATTTCTTGTGATAGAATATTCATTTTAGCATCTAAAAGAGTATCCATTTCTTTTAGTTTGATAGTGTCTACCATAATACCATTGCGCTCCATATTAAGTAGAGTTTTTAGTAATGGGCGGTCTATGTTATCGTAAACATATAATTTTTTTTCTGCTAATAGTTGAGGACGCAATTCATCAAACAAGCGCATAGTAAAATCTGCATATTCAGCAAAAAATGTTAGAGCGTCTTCATTAGATAGAGTTTGTAAATCTAATTTTTTATATTCTGGTGATGTAATTTTTAGTGTTTTTTCTAGTATGTTTGAGCTCAAAGATACTAGGTCTGGTGTTTGGTTTGAGCTAAATAAATCATAGGCAATAATTGCTACATCATCATAAGGGAAGGGATTAAATGTAGTATTTAGAGCGGTGTCTAGTTTGTTGATATTATCTTTTAAGTTAAGAGATATCTTTAGTATTTCTTTGTTATTAAATAGTGGAGTTAAGAATTTTATAAACTCTTCTTTTGTAACTCCATTTGTTGAAGATGGAGCAGAAAATAAATCTAGTGCAGGCATTGATTGGGCAAGTGGAAGATAGAATGCTCGGCCCTCTTTTAAGCCAATTGATAAGCCTAAAAATTTATTATCTGCAAAATGAGGAATGAATGAAAACATATTTATGTCTTCAATTTGTTTGGTTAAATTTTGTAATTCAGTTGCATTTTGAATTAATTTGTAATCTGCGTTTATTTCTTTTTTTGCAACTGGTAGGTCATCACATTTTTGTTTGAGCCAGTTAAGAGCTTTGTTTTTTAGGCTTCTGAATGCGTGACGGTCTAATAATTTTATTAAAATTTCTTCATTTGGAGCGGTGCATTTTAAGTCATTAAATTTAAGCTCAACGTCTACATCTGGTTTTAGTGTTACTAGTTTTTGAGAAACAAGAGCGTCTTCTTTATGGGCAATTAATAGTTCACGGCGTTTGTTTTGTTTAATTTCATGAGCGTGTTCTAAAACTCCTTCTAATGAACCAAATTGATTTACTAATTCTGCAGCTGTTTTTAGGCCAATACCAGGAACTCCGGGGATATTATCTGTAGAGTCTCCTGCAAGAGCTTGAACGTCGGTTACTCTTTCTGGGTATACGCCAAATTTTTCTTTTACATCATCAGGGGTGAAAAATTTGTTTTTCATGCTATCATAGAAGCTAACTCCAGGGCGGATTAATTGCATAAGGTCTTTATCGGCAGATACAATTGTTACTTCTTTGCCTTCTTGAAGAGCAAGGTTTGTGTATGTGGCGATAAGGTCATCAGCTTCATATCCTTCCATTTGTAGCCATTTTAAGTTTAGAGCTTCTACCGCTTCATGAATTAGTGCAAATTGAGGTTTGAGGTCTTCAGGAAGTTCTGGGCGAGTTGCTTTATAATCTGGGAAAAATTCATTACGGAAGTTTTGACGTTTGGCATCAAATAATACCAAGCAGTAGTCACATTTGATATTGGCAGTAAGGCTTAGGAACATATTTAAAAAGCCATATACAGCATTTACAGGTAAGCCTTCAGGGTTATTCATTTTGGGACTTGCAAAAAATGCGCGAAAGATATAACCAGAACCATCAATTAAACAAACTTTTTCTGTCATTTATTTTTCCCTTAAAATAGCGTTTGTTGTAATATAGTCTAAGTTTATCTATTCGCAAAGCATTTTTTATGTTTTTAAGAGGTTTTGTTAATCTTTTTATAACTACCAATGTGTATATTCTATTTTAGTTAATAGGTTTTATGAAATATGGTAACGAGAACTAAAAGAAAAAAAGCAAAAGATACTTCTGTTAGAAAAAAAGTGAAAAAGAGAAGTTTGCGTAAGGTTAGTCGTACACGCAAGAAAAAGAATTCTTGGGTGTTGAAATTATGTATGATTTTATTATGGATATTTTTAGCTCTAATTTTAATGGGAGGACTATTTTTTTGGTATTGTAAAGCAACATTGCCTGAGTTTTCTAGAGCCTTATATGTTGAACGTAATCATGGTGTAAAAATTTTAGCAGAAGATGGTAGGGAGCTTACATCATATGGAGCTTTGTTTGCCGAACCGGTTGATGTTGATAAATTACCTAATCATGTGTATCAGGCAATAATTGATACAGAAGATAGAAGATTTTTTAAGCATAATGGTTTTGATTATATTGGTTTTATAAGAGCTATGGCTGTTAATGTATTTAAGATGCGCTATGCTCAAGGAGCTTCAACCATAACTCAGCAGGTGGCAAAGAATTTATTTTTAACTAGAGAAAAAAGCATAAAAAGAAAAGTACAAGAAGTTATTTTAGCTAAATGGTTGGAAGATAATTTTACTAAAAAGCAGATTTTGAATATTTATCTTAATAGGGTGTTTTTTGGTAGTGGGGCGTATGGTTTAGGTACAGCTTCTAAAAGATTTTTTGATAAAGAAGCAAAAGATTTGAATTTGCGAGAGGCGGCAATTTTGGCAGGAGCTCTTAAAGCGCCTAGTAAATATAATTATTTGAGAAATAAAAAATTAGCTTTAGAGCGTTCAGAGATTGTTTTATCATCAATGTTAAGAGCAGGAAGTATTACACAATTACAATGGGAAAATGCTATCACCTTGCCTATTGGCAATGAAAATGGGGGACCAATTGTTGATATAAGATATTTTGGTGATTATGTGATGAACGAGCTTCCTGATATTGTTAAAGATGGAGCTATTGATGTTTATGTAAGGACTACTCTTGATTATGATCTGCAAAAGCGTGCGGGATATATTTTAAGAAAGCATATTAGAGCTAGTAAGGATAAGAATGTTAGTCAAGGTGCTTTGATTGTTATGGATAAAAAAGGTGCAATTAAAGCTATGGTTGGCGGTGTAAATTATAATAAGAGTCAATTTAACAGAGCAACTCAAGCATTAAGACAAGCTGGGTCTTCATTTAAGCTTTTTGTATATTTGAGTGCTTTAGAAGAGGGCTTTTCTTTGGATGAATTGTTATCAGACGAACCAATAAAAATTGATAATTGGGAGCCTCAAAATTATGATAAAAAATTTCATGGAGCAGTTAAACTTAGAGATGCGTTTGCTCAATCATTGAATGTTGCTACTGTTGATTTGGCGACATATCTAAACCTTTCTAAAATTATTAATACTGCAAAAAAAATGGGGGTTAATACAAAACTTAGAAAAGATCCATCTATTATTTTAGGTACGAGTGAGGTTAAACTTATTGATATGACGGTTGCATATACAACAGTTAATAATGGTGGGTATATGACATTTCCGTATGTTGTGAAAGAGATTACAGATACAGATGGTAAGTCTTTATATTTGTATAATCCAAGTAACAAAGACAAGGTTTTGTCTGACGATGTTATCTATAAAATGAATATACTTCTTAGAGAGGTTGTTGTAAATGGAACAGGAAGAAAGGCAATATCTGTGTCTGGAGCAAAGGGTAAGACAGGGACATCACAAAATTATAGAGATGCGTGGTTTATAGGTTCTACCGATGAATATACAACAGCTGTTTGGGTAGGCAATGATGATAACTCGCCAATGATTCGAGTTGGAGGAAGTAGTGTACCTGTAGAGATTTGGACAGAGATTATGAAAGAGTATTAATTATACACCTAAATCACGTATAAAACGAGGGTTGTTTATACGGCCATTACGAAATTTACCGCGAACAACAATTAAGTGTGTATCAAATTTTTTCCATTTGTGTGTAGTGCTTGTTTTTGTGAAATCTAGAGCAACGTTTGCGGTGCCACTTTGCGTGGAGTTTTGTTTGTATTTAGATAGAGAACAACGAGGGCTACCTATGCCTAGGTCACTACGTGATAGACGTATGTAGCTTTGTCCTTGATTTTCAAAATATACTCCGCACCATTCTTCGGTGTCTGTTTCATAATTGGCATAGCTTAAAGGTGAATAAGCTAGTACTAAAAACAAAACTAGAGCTATTACTTTTTTCATTAAAATTCTCCGTATTTTTCACACCTTACTTTAAATATAACGTTTATTTTTGTCAGAGTCAATACTTTTTGTCTAATATTTTAGATGTTTTTTATTTTTTTATTAAGTGAATTTTTAGAACAATTGTATATGATATACATATTCTGGAGGGATTATGCAGTTAAATTTTAATTTAAGATATGTTTTTTTGTTGTGCATTGGGTTGATGCTATGTCAAGCTTTGTTGGGACATACATTAGTAGTTGGTGCATTTTTGGTATTGGGACATTTGTTTTATTTATATAAGCGCAAAAGTTTAAATTTTGTAGATGGTATATTGGGTTTAAGTTTTTTGTTTAATGTTTGGTATATTACTAAAACGTTAGGTAATGTATATCAATATGACTACTTTAACTTTTATATGCATGCAGATTATTTTGTGGAGAATAATTTTTTTATTGATAATCCCAAGATGTATTTGAGTTCTGTTTATTTTCAGCCACCTTTGTGGGGAATGGTAGCAGGTGTTATTACAAAAGTCTTGATGTTGTGTGGTCTTTTGAAAGAGCATGGTTTTGATTTAGTAAGATTTATAAGTTTGTTTGCAGTTAGCGGAGCTGGTATTATATTTTGGCGCTTGATTAAGAAGTTTGATATTAAAGATAATATTGCTCTTGTTGGTTTTGGTTTTTATAGCTTTTTTCCGGCATTAAGTATTTTGAGCGGATTAGTTAATAATGATGCTATGATATATTTTTTGATGCTTAGTGTAATTTATTTGGCATATTGTTGGTATGAGAAACCTCTTTGGAAATATAGTATTCTTATTGCCTTATTATTATTTTTAGGTGGGATGATAAAGTTTTCTGCTTTAATGGTTGTTGCAGGATTAGGAGTGCTTATTTTATGTAAGTTGATTACAGATAAAAAGGATTATAAATTAATTTTAGGGCAATCTTCGTTGATGGCGCTGGGTTGTTTTTTAGGATTTTTATGGGGGATATTCTTATTGTATTATAATCTTCCTTTAGTGCCACCTCCAAATAATAATGTATATCAAGATTTATCTATGGTTGGTCTAGGCGATAGATTGTTTGGATTAAATACGTTATTTTCTCCTTTTGTAGATGTTAGAGGCGGAATGTTAGAAAATAATGTATGGTTATCTCTTGTTAAAACGGCTTTGTTTGGTGAATGGGTCTGGAATTATAGTATATTTGCGTATCTTATGTATGGGGTAGGGTTTTTATTTGCTATTGTTTCTGTGGTATCTTTCTTTGGGTTGTTAAAGTTTAAGCTAGGTAAAGATTTTTCTTTTAATCTATTTGTGATTGTTTTGGTTTTTGCTATTATAATTTCATGGATTTGTTTTTGGCTAGAGTATCCATATTTTAGCTCTACGGAGTTTAGGTATGTGGCTATATTGTTGCCAATGTCTATTTTATGGATAATGAATTGTTGGCAAAAATTAAGCCTACCAAAATGGTGTGATTACACCTTGATAGGCTTGAGTTGTTTGTTTATAATCGCAAAAATTATGCTTTATCTAGGTACCATTTAACAGTTTTTACAATTCCTGTTTTGAATGTTTCATCAGGTTTGTATCCTAATACGTTTTCTATTTTTGTTGGGTCTATAGCATAACGTAAGTCATGGCCAGCTCTATCTTTTACAAAAGTAATTAGTTCTGCATATTTTTTGCCATCTGTACGAGGTTTTATATCATCTAAGATTGCACATATGGTATGAGTAATATCTAAGTTTGTTAACTCATTGTGTCCACCAACATTGTAAGTTTCACCATTTACTCCATTATGGAATATCATATCAATGGCTTTGGCGTGGTCTGTTACATATAACCAGTCACGAATATTTTTACCATTACCGTAGATTGGAATTGGAGATAAATTTAGGCAATTTCTAATGATAGTTGGAATTAATTTTTCACCATGTTGTTTGGGACCATAGTTGTTTGAGCAGTTTGATGTTGTTACATTCATGCCAAAAGTATGATGATATGCTCTTACGATAAAGTCTGAGCTTGCCTTACTTGCAGAGTATGGAGAATTTGGTGCATAAGGTGTTGTTTCTGAGAAAAATCCTTCATCACCTAATGTGCCGAATACTTCATCTGTAGAAATATGGTGAAAGCGATTATTTTCTTTACCTGCTTTTGGAGTAAATGGAGCGTCAAACCAATTTTTGCGAGCAGCTTCTACTAGGTTAAATGTGCCAACAATGTTGGTATTGATAAATGCACGAGGACCTTTAATAGAATTATCAACGTGACTTTCTGCTGCAAAGTGGATAACACCTGTGAAGTTATATTTGTTGAATAATTCTTCTACAAGATTTTCATCACATATATCACCTTGAACAAAAGTATAATTTGGATTGTTTTCTACTTCTTTGAGGTTTTCTAAATTACCTGCGTAAGTTAGCTTATCTAAGTTTACTACTTTATATGTAGGGTGTTGTTCCATAAAGTAAGGGATGAAATTTGCGCCAATAAAACCTGCGCCACCGGTTACTAAAATTGTTTGAGACATTTTACTAATCCTTCTTTCCAATGTGGAATTTCTATATTGAAACGAGTTTTAATTTTGTTTTTATTCAAAACTGAATAATGTGGCCTGTGAGCAGGTGTTGGATAATCTTTGCCTTCGATTGGGTTTACTTTGCAATTGAGTTTAGATTGTTCCATAATTTCTTTTGCAAAATCATACCAAGAGCATACCCCTTCGTTTGTGAAGTGGAATACTTCTTTTTCGCCTTCTTTTATTTGAGGAATAGCTTTAACTATAGCTTCAGCTAAATCATAAGCGTTTGTAGGAGAGCCAATTTGATCGAATACAACATTTAAGATTTCTCGTTCTGAACCTAGTTTGCGCATTGTTTTTACGAAGTTTCCACCATGAGGAGAATACAACCATGCTGTTCTTATAACAATACCTGTTTTGGCATTGTTTAATACGTTTAGCTCGCCTTCACGTTTGGTTTTGCCGTATACGGAAAGTGGATTTGTTGGATCTTCTTCTGTATATGGTTTGTAATTTTTGCCATCAAATACATAGTCTGTTGAAACATGGATTAGGCATTTGCTATATTTTGCTAAATATAAGGGAGCTAATGCATTAACTTTACGTGCTGTTTCTTCATCTGTTTCTGCTTTATCAACGGCAGTATATGCTGCGCAATTGATTACACAATCAAAAGGGTTAGATGTAAGATAATTTTTTACATCTTCTTCATTTGTGAGGTCTAGCTCATCTTTATCTATATAAACGGCTTGGTCTTTTAATAAAGCTTGAAGAGCTGTTCCTAGTTGTCCATTACATCCTGTTACTAAAAACATGGTTCTAAATCCTTTAATAGTGGGTGGTTTAAATCACGTTCTAAAATGTTTGCTTTGTTCATGTCAATTTTCCAGTCAATGCCAAGAGCAGGATCGTTAACGCATAATCCACCTTCTGCCTCTTTGCAGTAGAAGTTATCGCACTTATAAGCAAATATAGCTGTTTCAGATAATACAGAAAAACCATGAGCAAATCCTCTAGGGATAAGTAGTTGTTGTTGATTTTCTGCAGATAGATGAACAGCCACGTGTTGACCATAAGTTGGAGAATCTTTTCTTAAATCTACAGCAACATCTAAAACTTCACCAGAGATAACTCTAACTAATTTGGTTTGAGCATGTTCGCCTTTTTGAAAGTGAAGACCTCTAATTGTTCCATAGCTTGAGAAAGATTGGTTGTCTTGAACAAAGTCATAGAACAAACCGTTTGCTTCAAATTCTTTTTTGCTATAGCTTTCAAAGAAGTAGCCACGAGCATCAGTAAATACGCGTGGAGTTAGGATATATACACCCTCTAGTTTTGTTTTAGTAAAGATCATGATGTTCCTCGTATACTTTTTTGAGATATTCTTTGTATGGGACGCCGTCTTTTAGACGATTAATTAAGTTTTGCATTTGTGTTTTATCAATAAAACCTTGGCGATAAGCGATTTCTTCTATGCAAGAAAGCTTTAGCCCTTGGCGTTGTTCAATAATTTGCACAAATTGGGATGATTCCATTAAACTATCTGGAGTGCCAGCATCTAGCCAAGCATTACCACGTTTTAATGGGATAACATTCAAGCGGTCTTCTTTTAAGTATTCTTTGTTTAGGTCTGTTATTTCTAATTCACCTCGTGCGGAAGGTTTTAGATTTTTAGCTTTTTTAGCTACGTCTGATGGATAGAAATAAAGTCCTGTTACAGCATAGTTTGACTTTGGTTTTTTAGGTTTTTCTTCAATAGATACAACTTTTTTGTTTTTATCAAATTCGATAACTCCAAAACGCTCAGGATCTGATACATGATAACCAAATACTGTAGCTGCATTATCTTCATTATGAACAATTGAACGATAGCTATCCATTTGTGATTGGATATAGAAAATATTATCACCTAGGATTAAGCATACTTTTTCGTTATTGATAAATTCTTCTCCTAAGATGAATGCTTCGGCGATACCATTTGGATTATCTTGAACTTTATAAGATAAATTTAATCCTAAATCATTACCTGTTCCAAGTAATTTTTCAATATTAGGGGTATCTTGTGGAGTTGATATTATCAAAATATCTTTAATGCCAAATAGCATTAAGATTGACAATGGATAATAAATCATTGGCTTATCGTATACTGGAAGTAATTGCTTAGATACACATTGTGTCAATGGGTATAGTCTTGAACCGGAGCCTCCTGCTAATATTATTCCTTTCATGTGCTTAATCCTTATTTTTGAGTTGGTTTAAGAATAAGTGTATTTGGTTAAAAGTGTCAATTCCTTTATATTTAGCTTCTAAATCAAAAGCAAAGATATAGGGAAGTTTTGTTTTAAAATCTTTTTTATTGATTTCAATATCAGTATTTTTGCTTAAATATGTTTTGTACTCTTCTGTTTCTTTGATTTTGTTTTTTAATAAACCACTACGCCGAGAGAATAGTTTATAATATGATATAATTAGCAATATAGTTAAAAATACAATAACAGCATATATATTAGAGGTGTATATTGCTAGCCACCCAGCAGTTGTTAAAATCAGAAGAGATGAAAGGGTTTTTAGTAATAGGTTAATGTATTTATTTTTAGGTTTATAGTTAAACAATATCGTTAAAAGTAAAAAGATTAAAGAGCATGCAACTATAATGATAAAAGTATGTTGTTGATTAACAGATATTGTAGATGCGCCAATAATACCGAATAAAAACATACTGGTGCTAAATATTAAATACATAGCATTTAGGCGTAGTTTGTATAAGCTAAATGTTTTTGATGTATTTAAGTGCAAATATTTGTAAGCGCGTAAGAGCTTTAATTTTGCTTCTTTGGATGCGGTTAATACTGTTTCTGTTGTTGGGAACAGTATATTGGTTAGTTTTTGTTCTGTTTTAGATAATTTTTTCAAATCATCAGTTTTTTTGATAAGAATAGCAGTATCATTTTTGTCTTCAATAGCTATAATGTTTTTTGCATATAAATTTAATATTTCAGCACCAAGTGAGCGTGTATCATAAATATTGGTATTAATAATACGATAAATTGCAGGTGTTTTCTTTAGCTTTACTTGTGTTTTATCAAGATTTTTGCGTAATTGGATAGAAGATATTTTATAGGATATAAATATTGCAAGTAGTGCTAATATAGCAAATAAATTCATACCATAATCTTGAATAAACCAAGAATATTTTTTGCTAAAATCTGGAGCAGCTAAAGTTCCTTTTTCTAGGGTGATAAAGATATGAATATCATCACCTTGAGATAAGGCTTCTGTATCAGCAATACCAATAGAGCTTTGAGTTAAATTTGTAATGGTAGCTCTGGTTGGTTTTAGACCTCTTTGTGTGCTAACAATAGCGTTATGTCCCATAAAGGTTTCACCAGTTGGAAGTATAACTACAGCATTAGCAGAACCTACAACGCTAATAAGAGTTTTGGCTGTCAAATCCCAATACATTTCATCATAGTCATCATGGTTCCAGATTAATCTATCTACTATGTAATTAAAACGATAATTGTGTATGCCTGCTGGAATGTTGATAGGTTTTTTAGGTTCAATATATAAATTGTTACCAATTTCTGTAATCTTGTATGGGTATTCTTCTCCGTTGATTGTAACGGATTTAAGGGTTAAATCTATACGACGTTTTTCACCCTCAGATGAATAGTTGTATTTGGGTAGAATACGGAAGAAACCTTGAGGGAACATCTCATTGTTAGAAACAATTGTAAAGTCTTCTGATAGTTCAATTAACCCAGTTGGAGAAATGTTTAATGTGCTTAACATATAAGCAATATGCTCTTCGGCTGGTGCCATAATTTCTCTTTGATCAGATAGTTTTATTGTTACATATGGGAAGTCTGGAACAAATTTTTCTTGAGGTTCTTTAGGCTCAACAGGACGATAGAATCTACCTTCAAGTTTTAGATCTTCATTTAATGTAGAGTTCATATCTTTGGCGCGTTCCATACTTTCTTGGTATATTTTATCATACGCAGATAGTGTTTTTTCTTGTTTTTTCTTTAATTCATCGAGATTAACAATACTTGTAGAGGAAGGTATTGCGACTTCATTTTCTTTAACATTGGCAACAGATGTTATTTTGATACGTTTTTCAACATATTTTTGAATAGCTTTTTTATCGTTTATATCTGGAAGCTCTTTGTATAACTTTCTAGTTTCTTCTTGCAATTTAGAAAAATTTACAGGCTTTGTATCAATTGGATCGGTGGCGCTACGAACACCTGCTTGAGTTTGGTAAGAAATTATAAGTGATATTAAAAATAGCAAATGTGCAAAAAAATTCTTCATATCTTTTCCTTCATTGTTGCGAAATAGAAGCATTGTTTGTATAACTATAAATATATTTTATGATAAAAACAAGAAATTAATTTTTTTAGTAAGAGGTAAGTATGGAAAATAATAATATCGCTGCAATTATATTGGGTGCTGGTAAAGGTACTCGTATGGAATCTGATTTGCCAAAGGTTATGATGCCTGTTGCTGGTAAGCCAATGATTAGGCATATTATCAATACTTTAGAAGATATGGGTGTTAAAGAGGTTGTAACAATTATCTCTCAAGATGGTGAGTTGGTTAAGAATGAAACAGCTCCTTATAAAACAGCAGTGCAGAAGGAACAATTGGGTACAGGACATGCAGTAAGATGTGCAAAAGATGTTTTAAAAGACTTTGCTGGTCAGGTTTTGGTGATTTTTGGTGATACACCATTGATTACTAAAAAGACTTTTATGAAAGCTGTTGACGTTATAAAAAGCGGTTATGCTGTTTGTGTTTTAGGCTTTAGGCCAGAAGATGCTGGTCGTTATGGCAGACTTAAGATGAACGGCTCAGAGCTTATGGGAATTGTTGAATATAAAGATGCAACAGAAGAAGAAA
>JAZQTW010000041.1:0-4805 GCA_045630985.1 Alphaproteobacteria bacterium | reverse complement strand
CTAATTCTTTTATTGAGAAATATTGACATTTATACATTACCATTTTTGAGTCCTCTGAAAAATATCTACACTATATTTCATTAAAAATCTTTTAAAAGGGTTTACTTCTGATACTTCTAACAAGGCATTAAATACCTTGCTTGAAAACTCTCTATCATTATTTACACACTCGTGATGTTCACACATCCAATCATGTATTAAAGCAGGGATTAAAAAGTTGTTATCAGTATTAGCACCAATAACCCTATGAAAAAACTTGGGGATTGAAGCTCCATCATAACAATAGCCTTTAGGTATCATAAAAGTATAAATTTCTTCTTTTACATGGTCAAACAATGTAACCTTTAGATTAGTTTTACAAATAAACGGATATTTTTTTATTGATTTAATCTCATCAGGAGTAGATGACGGTAAAATATATCTAATACAAACATGAGGGTTATCGCTAAAACCGATAGCTAACTCATCATCTTGATACCACATTATATTTTGTTTTTCCATATAATCCCCCTAATTTGAATTATATCATATTTATCAAACAGGGAGGGAGCATTTGAGCTTCTTTGAGAGGCTTCTCCCCCACTAATTTTTTTGATGAGAGCGGGTTACCCCGCCCCAACTCCCTAGTAAAAACTAGGGCAATTAAAACTTTATGTATCTACATACAAAGGATTTAAAACCCTCTGGTGGGAACTCTGCAGTAGCCCCCAAATTTAATTCATCTTTATATTTTTCATAAAGTTTTTTAACTTCGTTCCGCATTGGATGTGGTTTAACATTTCCGCAAGGCTTATAAATTATCATTGTTTTTGCCCTTTAACTCGTGCAGTAAAATATCGTCTCTTATTTCTTCATCATCTTGTTCTGTTGATTTTTCTATATATTCTGTGTTAAAAGATAATATTTTTATGCCTAAAATTCTCAATTCATTATGTTTTTTGTAATAAACCTTAGCCACGTTAAAATCTCCACGTAATCTTAAACTTTTTTGTCACTATGACTTTTAGCAATGTTAATAATTTTTTCAAGAATACCTCCAATCTTTGGATATAAGATTTTAGCTGTTTCTAAAAAATGTCCTACTTCATCAAAAGTACTTTGGTTTTCTTTTTTTAGTCTTTTAAGTTCTTTTGAAAGCTCTGACAACTTTTTTAAAAGTTTTATTTTATTAACTAAATCTTTAATCATTCAAAATCTCCTTTAATTTAAAACCTCTAGCCTTGCATATTTGTTTTATGTAGTGCATACCATTAACATATTCGTTTTTTATTTTTTCGAACTGTTTAAGATACGATTTCCACATATCAAATGTAACAAATTCTTCTATGGGCTTTATACCTCTTTTAGCATTCATTGTTTTGTCAGCTAGAGCTACATTTCCCCAGTTAAGTCCACCACCCAAAGAGTGCGGTTTTATATGTTCCAATGTGCGGTTTTTCTTTGTTAGCTTTATCCCGTATAGGCCTTTAAAATCTTTACCAAGTAACCCTTTATCAAAGGCTTTTTTGAGAGGGTGGTTATATTGAAAAGTTAAACTATCTATACCACCCACTCTCATTATTCTTCTACCTCTGCGTTACCCTCTTGCTCTACAATTTCATCTGTGGGTAATTCTTCCTCTGGTTTTACATACAAAGTTCTAAACTCTTCAATAGTAAGCTCGCCATTTGCATACATAAACAAGCCGTCTAGTTGCTCTGATGTGATTCCTAATTGAGCTGCCATAATGTCAAGTAACGGGTTAGCGCGTTCTAATTCAATGCATAAATCCCACTCTAATTGCGCTTGCTCGTTTGTAGCAATAAGCTCTTTAAGCATTGCGTAAGTTATTCCAAGTTCTTGAAGCATTAGAGCAAATACACGTTTAGTGCAAGTTAGCTTTGCAATACGTTCACGCTCTTTAAGCTCTTGTTCTGCCTCATAGTTTGGATTTAAAACTATTTCACCATCTAGGTAAATAACTTTATTTCTATCTTCTAAATATGCTTGATAGATTTCATCATCTGATACTTCAACCCTTGTAATATCTTCATCTAAATATTTAGAGTTAAAATCTATTATTTCATTGTTTCTTATATTTGCAAAATTCATTATTTATTCTCCTATTGGTTTGTTCCTAAACGTCTGTATCCAACCATCACAACCCCACCAGAGGAAGAAACAGCTCCTTCTGATATCTCACTATAAACAACTCTATTTTTTATAGGTAAAATAAAATTAGCTGTTGCAAAACGAGCATTGGTTGTGGTTTTAGCAGTAGCACAAAAACAAGAAGCTTTGTTAGTCCAAGGGCTTGACACTGTTCCTAGTGTGTAAACGGTTGTATTGCCACTAGCCATAGCTATATAAAACATAACTTCATAAGCATAGCCATCGTTTGGCAGGTAGTCGCTTAAATCAAGTGTGTATGAACCAATAGCAGTAGCAGAGCTTAATTCTGCATATTTTTGAACCCATTGCCCGTCAACCATTGTATTAGTTACCATAGTTTCTTGAATACGACCTATATTTACCAAGTTAGCGTTTTGTACTGTTTCACCTACGTAGAAGTAGAGGTATAAGCCGCTATCGCTTGTTTCGATACCAGAGTAGTTAGGGTCGGTTGTTACACCAAAAGCTACACCTGTATCGGCAGTTGAAGAACCGCTAGCAGATGCACCTACTTGAACACCATAGGCATTTTCTCTAGGCACTAAACCACTACTTGAATGAATAAATCCAAAATTATCAACACCTTCTGTTATACCTAATGACATTCCATTACCAACAACTGCTTTACCGCTAGCAAGTTTAACTTTTAATTGTAGTCTGAAAGTTTCATCATCTTGGTTAATAACAAAATCTTCATCTGTGTAATCTTCTGTATGTAGCTTAACGCTTACCCCAGCTTTTGTTTCTGTACCATTGTAGATTTTTAATAACAAGTCATAAACTGCTGGATAAACAGCTTTAGTGTTATATTGACCTTCTGAGCGTAGCCAAGATAAGTTGTTTAGTTCGTATTCTGAATACTTATAATCAAGTAATGAGAATGGATTATTCAACTCAATCTCATTGATTATGTTATCTTCTGTTTCTGCTCCTGTTGCTACTTGGATGAAGTAAGGATATTGGATTTGTTCTTGTTGAACTGTATCGCTGTTGCCGTAGATTGGGTTAGAGAGGGAAGCATCAAGCTTAATACCTGTAGTTCTATTAACTAAACCACCAGTACCATATTTAAGAGTATTATCATTTTTTAATGTACTTAATGCGCCTATACCATTATTTGTGGATACCCTATAATCACTACCAGCACCGTTTTCAATACTACCAGTAATATTCGGCAACCCAGCTTCTACAATCTCAGCCAATTTACTTAAATCTGTTAAGCCTTGAATTGGCATTATAATTTTAGGTAAACGAATTGTACCAGCTTCATCATCAACAACAAATTTACCAACTTGACCACCAACTGTCATTGTCGCTGTTGTTTGCCATTCTGACTCTGTACAAGCTAAAGAAGGATAAAGAGCTATTGCTGATTTAACCTTGTTTGTGAATTGTACATATTGCTCTTGGATAATTAACTGACCGTTTAAATAACGTCTTTTGCCTTTGGTTTCATCAATACCAAGAGGAGCTATGCCGATGTCGCCTATTTCAAGACCCGCTCCTAAACTAACCTTTTTCCAATAAGTTCCGTCTAGTAGGCTAGTTCCTTTGTTTCCATCAACCAAACTTTGGTATATGCCAAATTCTCCATCTACGCCAGCCAATACCCATTGGTCTTTTTTGTATTCTGCACTAGGCTCATAAGTAGCTAGTGTTGTTCCTTGCTCGATATAATCATTCAACTGGTCAAAATTAAAGTTATAATCAGCAGCCTTAATTTTGCTATTCGGTACTGCTCGTCTTAATGTCGGTTTTGTTGCCATATTATTACCTCTTAATATCTATCTTCATTATACACTATTCCACCTTGTAACGGCATAAGTTGAACGGCAGTAGGTATTACTGTCCTACCTACATTTTGTCTTAATGGTTGTAGCTTAGGTGCTACCCTATTTAAACCTCTATATGCTCTTAAAAGTGGTCGTAGTGCAGCCGTTGCTATGTTTGCTTGTATGCTATCCCCTGTTGTTCTCATTCCTAACAAGTCCATAGCAGCGTTTACATCATCAATTTGATTTAGAAACGGCTCGTAACCCTCACTTACTAGCAAGTTTTCTAAATCTTGTACATTTCTATTGATATTACCTTTTGTTACAGTAGAATTGTAGTTTTTTAACGCACTTGAAGCAGTATCAATATTATTACCAGCTTTTAAAATTCGTCTTAAACCCTCATTATTCTTAAAATTTGCAACATCAGCAAATCTTTTATTTGCATTTGCTAATTCAGGTGATAAATTACTTAATCTACCTTGTATTTTGCCATATAATTGCTCTAAAATAGGGTTTTTATATTGTCTTGATGTTTCATCAGACCAATTAACCATTTTGCCTACTTGTGTTTTCATATTTTGTAAGTCAATAGGACTAATTGTATCAGATTTATTAAGACTATAAATGTCATTAGAAAATTTTTCTATAAAATCTTTTTGAATATTATCAGGTAGTCCATTTAATAAATTATCAAACTGTACTGAAGCTGTTTCAAAATCAGAAGTTTTAACAAGATTGTCTAATATATCTTTATACTTATTATCTAGCTCATTAAACATAACTTGTTCAGGACTAGCTTGTTGATAAAATCTATTATTTATCACATCATCATAAGCTCGTCTTGCTAAATCAGTATCAGTTGTATCGCCTGTCGGTTTG
>JAZQTW010000040.1:0-13384 GCA_045630985.1 Alphaproteobacteria bacterium | reverse complement strand
GGTATATCGTTTTGTAAATAAAATATATGGATTATTTAGCAAGGTTACACAGGTAGCCCCTTCTAGCAAAGATTTACAAATGATGCATAAATGCATTATTGAAGTTACAGAGCGAATTGATCAAATGAAATTCAATACAGCAGTTTCTTCGCTTATGACTTTTGTAAATTATCTATCTAGTCTATCTGAAATTCCAGATACTGTTTATGGAACTTTATTAAAATTAGTATCACCTTTAGCGCCTCATCTAGCTGAAGAAATGTGGGCAAGATTAGGCAATACTTCACTTGTTGTATACGAATCATGGCCTAAGGGTGATGCAGAATTAGCAAAAGATAACACTGTTACTATTGCTGTTCAAATTAATGGTAAAATGCGTGGAACAATTGAAGTTGAGCGTGACTTAGATAAAGAAGAGGTTATAAAAATAGCTAAATCTTTAGATAATGTCGCTAAGCAATTGCAAGATGCTGAGCCTAAAAAAATCATTGTTGTACCTAATAGGATTGTAAACATTGTTGTATAGTAAAAAATATTTAGCTCTATTTATAGGCTTGAGTTTCTTATCCTCATGTGGATTTGAACCTTTGTATGTTGAAAAAAAGAACTCTACTGAGTGGTATTATGATGGACAGTTTGATACCGGGATTAAGGAGGAAATGTCTAAAGTAAAAGTTGAGCTTATTCGTGATAGAATCGGACAACTTATACGAAATGACTTGCTCGACAAACTGACACCTAAAGGCCAACCTTCTAAACCTGAGTATTATTTTAGCGTAACAGATATTCAAAAACAGGAAATAGACCAAGCTTTGAGAAACGACATTACTGCAACTCGGAAAAAAGTGATTTATAAAGTTTTTTATGAATTAAGAAATAGAGATCATGAAAGGCTGCTTACAGGCAATAGTGTAGCATATTTAGGTTATGATATTTTGCGCGACCCATATTCTACAACATTTGCACAGAAGAAGAATGAAAAAAATGCGGCTAAAATTATAGCTAATGATATATCATTAAGACTTGGCACATATTTCCATTCTTTGCAGACGAAACGAGGCAATCCTAATGAATATTAAACCAGAACAAGTTGAGAGCATTCTAAAATCTTTACCTCAAGCAATAAGAGGAGTTGTTATTTATGGCAGCAATGAAGGAATGGTTTCAACTCTTTCTGAAGGATTTATAAAAGCTATATCAACAGATATTTATGATGCTTTTCATGTTAGCTATCTTGATATGTCAGATGTATCTGCAGATATTGGTTGCCTATATGCTGAATTCAACTCTCAATCACTTATGGGAGGAAGAAGAGTTGTTGTCATAAAAAATGCAACATCTAATTTAACTAAACCTTTGAGAGAATTATTATCCTCTAGTTCTTCTGATACTCTTTTAGTTATATCTTCCTCTACTCTAAAAACTAAAGATTCACTTGCTGTTATGGCAAAAGATGAAGCATTTATGTACGGTATCGGGTGTTATGATGATAGAGATGAAGATATTTCTCAATTTGCATCTAAATTTATGAGTAAGCATGGGTTTAATATTGATAACATAACTTTCCAGCTTTTATGCTCTAGATTATCTAACGATAGAAAAATTAGTGCCAATGAATTGGATAAATTAATTACTTATATGGGCGACAAAAAGAATGTCGGTATAGAAGATATTTTAACGGTGATTAGCGATACATCTGCATCATCTCAAGAAGATTTATGTTACTTTGTAGCCTTAGGACAGACTGAAAAAGCTGTTGCATCTTATAATAGATTAATTTTTGAAGGAGAACAACCCGTTAGCCTTGTTCGCTCTGTTAGTTATCATTTTATAAAATTATTAGATTGCGCAATAAAAATAGAAAAAGGCGACACAATTGAAAAAGTAATTTTTGCTTTACGCCCCCCTTTAATGTTTTTTAGAAAAAATGCATTCACTAGTCAGCTACGAGTGTGGAATCGCAATAGAATTATGAATGCATTATCCTTGCTATATCAAACTGAAAGGGAATGTAAAACTACGGATCTGCCTGCTGAACAAATTGCCAGTTTTGCGCTAATGAGAATCGCCAATGGAGTTAAAAAATTTAGATAAAAAAAGAGGCTTCATTTAGCCTCTTTTTTATCTAGATTATGCAGTTTTTTTGTGACGCTTTTTAATATATGTCGGAGCTTTTCCTTCATTTATTACTTTTGCGTCTATTACTATTTCTGTTACATCTTTTTTATCTGGAATATCATACATAAGATCTAACAAATTTTCTTCTAAAATTGCACGCAAACCTCGAGCTCCTGTTTTTCGTTCAATCGCTTTTTTAGCTATTGCCGCATAAGCATCTTTGGTTATAGTTAGTTCAACATCCTCCATATCAAACAATGTTTTATATTGCTTAACTATTGCATTCTTTGGCTCAGTTAAAACTTTTATAAGGGCTTCTTCATTTAAGTCATCTAATGTTGTAATAACAGGAAGACGACCAACAAATTCTGGGATCAAACCATATTTTAATAAATCTTCAGGCTGAATAAGTTTATAAATTTCACCTAAACTCTTTTCTTCAACATCTTTGATTTGAGCCCCAAAACCAATTGAAGTTTCTTGGCCACGTTTACCAATAATCTTTTCAATACCAGCAAATGCCCCACCGCAAATAAATAAAATATTTGTAGTGTCAACATGTAAGAATTCTTGCTGAGGATGTTTTCTACCTCCTTGAGGGGGAATATTGGCAACTGTACCTTCTATAATTTTCAATAAAGCTTGTTGCACACCTTCACCGGAAACATCTCTTGTAATTGATGGGCCATCTGTTTTGCGAGTAATTTTATCAATTTCATCAATATAAACAATGCCTCGCTCAGCTTTTTCTATATCATAATTAGCTGCTTGCACTAACTTTAATACGATATTTTCCACATCTTCACCTACATAACCTGCTTCGGTTAATGTTGTTGCATCAGCGATAGCAAACGGCACATCAAGAATTTTAGCTAATGTTTGAGCTAATAAAGTTTTACCAGAACCTGTTGAACCAACTAAAACAACATTTGATTTAGATATCTCAACATCAGGATTTTTTACTTTATTATTTAGACGTTTATAATGATTATAAACAGCAACGGATAAAACTCTTTTTGCGTGCTCTTGCCCAATAACATATTGATCGAGAAATTCTTTTATTTTTGATGGTGTTGGCAAATTTTCATGCACAACAGATTTCTCTGCTTCTTTTTCTTCTTTAATCTCTTGAGATACAATATTGATACAAACATCAATACACTCATCACAAATATAAACGCCTCTTCCTGCAATTAATTTTTTTACTTCATTTTGGCTTTTACCGCAGAAAGAACAATGCAATACTTTATCTTCACTATCACTCATTGTCTGTTCCTATTTAATTATTTCTAAACGATTTGCTACAATATGGTCAATTAAACCAAATTCTTTTGCTTCTGTTGGAGACATAAAATTATCTCTATCCATAGCTTTTTCTATAACAGATAATTTATTTCCTGTATTTTCTGCATATATTTTGTTTAATCTTTTTTTCAAATCTAATATTTCTTTTGCTTGAATTTCAATATCTGAAGCCATACCTCTTGCACCACCTGATGGCTGGTGAATCATTATACGAGAATTCGGCAATGCGAATCGCTTACCCTTTGTACCACCTGCTAACAAAAAAGACCCCATTGAGCAAGCTTGCCCTATACATAATGTTGCCACATCACAAGATATATATTTCATCGTATCATACATAGCCAAACCTGATGTAACAACACCTCCCGGTGAATTTATATATAGATAAATATCTTTTTTAGGATTTTCAGACTCTAAAAATAAGAGTTGAGCACAAATTAATGATGAAACCTCATCATTCACTTGACCTGTTAAAAATACAATTCTCTCTTTCAACAAACGTGAAAAAATATCAAAAGAACGCTCTCCCCTTGATGTTTGTTCAATAACCATTGGAACTAATGTGTTATCATAAACTTCTAAAGCACTTCTACTCATCATAAAATCCTTAAATTTAAATTATTTACTATGATTACACTATATTACATTTAATCAACAAATAGTAAACGAATATTAAAAAAATATTATTTCATATAAATTATCTTTTACTTTTACGATTATTTCCATTATAAGCTAGATCATAACGTGTTATAGTAAGACCAAATGGGTTTATTAAACCCAAACTTTTATCTTCATACTTTGAAAAATTAAAAGTCATTCTAAGCGTTGCAGTCCATTTTGTAATAAAAGGCTCATCTTCTCCTGGAATTGTATCTATCGTTTTAAATCTAACCTGCCAAAAATCTAAAGACACGGGATAAATCATTTCAATTTTAACATCTCTTTTAATTCCCTTTTGATAAACAGCCTCAAAGTATGGACGTTCATTATTTTTAAAAAAATTAAACACATCGCTTGCTGATGTTAGATAAAGGAATTCTTTTTCCCCCCATCTCTTATTCATTTCATCTAAATTATCATTTATGGTATATCTATCTAAGATATATTTTTTCATCAAGCCTTCAACAATTAAATCACCAGCATAAGCCACATCTTCAAAGTGTTCCATAATTGTCATCTGATACCTCTTCTCATCTAAATGAAGTGGCATTACCGTTACTCTTTTATGTGGAATCAGTATTATTATCAGTCCTCCTAGTAGCATACTTACACACAAACTCAAACAAGATACAATAACAAAAAAACGGGATGTCCATAAATATTTTCTCTCAGGAAAAGCTCTTACATTAACTCTTTCTGGATAATGGCCTAATCTGTCTCTTTGTTTCTTTTCCTTATATTTAAACAATGTATCAAATAATTCGAACATTCAAAAACCACCCTAAAAAAATTTTTACTAATATGTATTTTACATTAAAGTTGTATAAAATCAAATAAAATACTATCAATTAAAAAATAATTAGTATAAATATTTATTGAACGATAATGTTTGAGGGAAAATTTGATGAAAAAAATTATTTGTTTTATTGGAGCTGTTGCTAGCTTTTTAGCGGCTTGCTCAACTACTGGGCCGGTACAAACAATAGATGCCCCAGTATTATCAGCTTATTATTCCGACTGGGATAGAGCTGTTAGAGCGGACGTTGATATGCAAAATATGTATATCGATACGCCTTCTAAAATTACTAAACCAATTGATATGTATATGGCAATGGCTCTTGCTATAAAATATAATTATACAAGAAGATTGGCTAGTTATCAAGAAAGTTTATTAAAAAGTAATATAACACCTTCTGTACTACCTACTATGGCTGAAAACTTAGGTTATGAAAATACTGCGAGTTCACCATCTATTCCTAGTGATTTAAAACTTTCATGGAACTTGCTAGATCTTTCTTCAATGTATATAACATCTCCAGAAATTATAACTGAAGAACAAAGTCGTAAGGTTGTAAATACGATTATGCTTGAGGCTCGTACTCTTTATTGGAAGGCTTTAGCTGCACAAAGACTCCTCCCTGTAATTGATGACATGAGCGAATATTTAGTAAGAGTTGTTGATGAGATTGAATCTCGTTCTACTGAAATGGCAAAAGAAGGAAAAACACCATCTACTAATATGCTTGTAAAAAAACGTAAATATCTTGAAAATATCAAACAATTATCCGAGTTAAGAAGAAAGTTTGATAGTGCTCAAGCTGAGTTTGCAGGTCTTTTAGGTTTTTATCCTTCTACAGAAATAAAACTAGCAGGATCTGAGTATGGAAATTTCCCTATTCCATCTATGCGTGCAAAATTGCAACAACTTGAATGGTTAGCTTTAACGAATCGTCCTGAATTGAAAATCTTTGACCAAAACACGACTCAAGAAGAATTAGAAATTGTAATTAAAGAAAGCGAAGATATTGATAATAGCGACTACCGTCAAGATCCGAACTATTACAACAGAAAGTGGACACAAAAAGCTAATGACATATCAATGAATGTATTTGAAGAAATTAGACCAATGGGCGAATCGACATATAATTCTTTAGCAAGACAAAGAATGTCTCATATTGTGATAAATCAAGTATATCTATCATGGGCTTTATATCAAGCATCAGTTGAAGACTACTATCTAAATATGGGTGTTGCATCTACATCTGAAAATATAGCTGAAGATATTACGAGCAAAGAAGGTGCTAATAAAGCTATTAGTCATCTTGAATCAGCAAGAGCTATTGTTGACGAAGCAAATGCATTTTTATCATATATTGATGTACAAGAAGCCATTGGTAGACTGTATGCAAGTATAGGTATGGATGCCGTTCCTACTAATATGTTAAAAGATAATCCATCTCTAATAGCTATTCAAATTAGAAATACTTTAGACAAATGGAACGACGGAATATTTACTGCAGAAGTAGATGGAGCAAAAGCTACTTTATCAAAGAAAAAACCTCCTGTAGATATATCTTCTCAGACACTAGTTCCTAATGTTGTTGCTGGCACAGGTTCGGATATTGAAATTAAAATACCTGATGAAGTATTTGAACAAGTTAATTGGGACGGTGAATACAGAACGGTAGCAGGTTCTCTTGATGAAGCAGGATTACCAAATTGGTTGAGTTATGACGAAAAAACTCACACGTTTAAGGGACATCCAACTTTAGGCGATGAAGGTGACTATAGAATAAAAGTATATGCTCTTGATGATGTGGGAAATAGTGCTGTTATTAGCTTTAATGTTACCGTTGAAAACACATATATTCACACAATGGAGTATAAAGGTTTAACTGGTTATCGTCGTGCTAAAGTGTATCACAAATGCACGCCTGGATTACCTTGCGCAAGAAATGATATTTAAGGGAATCAATTAGTGAAAGCGCTAATAAAACATCCAATTTTATCAAATTTTATCATATGCTTGCTGTTATTTTTAACAGCAGGCATATGTTTTAATGGTATATATCTGAGTGATAAAGAAGTAAATTTTATAGTTATTGCTGCAACAATATCATTACTTCAAGAAAATACTTTGGATAAAATTACCAGCTTCATTTTTTCTTTATTAATTTTATTAATATATATATCATTTGTTCGACTATCTTACTTTCTTTTGGGAGGGGAACTATTTGTTGCTTTATTTCTTTTTTACAAAAGCAGAAATAGTATTTATAATTCGACGATATTCATTGTTATCTTATCATTTATTTTGCACTTATTTTATATTCAACAAACTGATGTTAATATACGGCAACATGATTTAAGTGGAATTGTTTTATATACTAAGATGATTTCTAGCAATTTAATAGATTTCAATCCGTGGTATATGTATTATCTATTTCATCAACCTTTGCACTTTATTCTTTCTGGCTTTATTTTAGATTTTGAAAAATCTTTATCTCTGCCCAATAGTTTTTCTTTAGAGGGATTACAATTTTTATCTTTATTTTATGTATCTTCCTCAACCATATTCTTTGCTTATATTTTAAAAGAATTAAGGGTTAAAGGATTAACCTTTTATAGCTTGTTAATGTTATTTTCTTTTAATCCTACTCTTTCTTTATTTTCTGGATTTATTTCAGATGATGTTCCTGTATTATTTTGGTCAACATTTGTAATTTACTACATTATCAAATGGTATAAAAGCGATAAGGTAAAATTCTTGTGTTTTGCAGCATTAGGGATAGGTATAGGAACTTTAACTAAGATATCTATTTTAATGACTACCCCTGCCATTTCTTTTTTGTTTTTAAGAAAATTATTATCTTCTTCAGATAAAAAGCAGTGTTTGTTTCAAATAAGTATCTTTATTATAATTGCAGTCCCACTATCTCTAATATGGATTATTAGGAATCACATTATATTTGATATGCAATTTTTCAACATACCAGATACATCTCCTGGAGGACAAAATTTTAGAGATTTTAATATATATGAGCGAGTGTTTGATTTTACCAATTTGTTTACAATATTTATATCAGCGCCCAGTATTGTTGATAATAATGTAATTTTATCCCTCATAAAAACAGAACTATTTGGAGAGTGGAATTTAAGTACAATAGCTCCTATTGTATATATTCCGTCTGTTATTATATATATATTAAATATAACTATGAAATCATTTGTCTTAGTTTCATTTATATATATTATTTATAAAATTTTTATTCAAAAAAATATTCATATTTTTTACGTATTTTTTGCTATTTTTTATATTACAATTTTCATTTATAGTATTAAATATTCTATTGATTTTCCGTATGTTTGCTCTTCTAATTTCAGATTATTTGCACAAATTAATATTGCTGAACTTATTACTTTAGGGTATTTAATTTCACAATTTAAAATAAATAAGCCCCTATTTGTAGGAGCTATTTGTTATGCCTTTTTATCTTTCTTTATTTACACCATTATATTAATCTAGTGATTTCAACTCCTCTTCTATAGCCTTTTGTAAACTTTCATCACTATTGTTTTTTATATCTTCAGCTTCTTCCATTTTAGTAAAGCTTAATAAATTTTCTGGTTCTTCACCTTCAGCTATTTCACTTACGTATGATGTTGAACTATCAGAGATATATGTTGGCATATTGATATTTTTTTCAATATCTCTATCTTCTGCGATAAAATCTTTAATTTTTAATATTTGTTTACTTTGCTCCTTTTTATTATTTTTGCTTTTAATTTCTTTAGACATCAATGCTAGTTTGGTTGGCAAACTATCTCTTTTATTTAATTCTTCATTACTCAATATATTTACATCATCTATTTTAGTATCCATACACTCTAGTAGCCACACATCATATATTGGATGTTCAATAGCATTTATTCCTGGTGTCGAAGATATAAGCCACCCTCTAAAGATATTGTACTCATCTTCTCCAAAGCTTTTATCTGCAACATCAACAAAGGCAAAATTTTCAGGTGTTTCTTCCGCAGGACGTTTTTTACATGAGCGCAAAACCAGAGAAAAATCTCCGTAGGTTATTTTTGATTTTACTGGAACAATAATTTCATTCACCCGACCTGTGATTTTATCCATTGCTTGCATTTTAGCTGCATTTGTTTCGATTTCTGATGCTATTGCATTTTGAAATACACCCAATAAGAGAGTTAAAGTAAGTGTATAACTAATTTTCTTCATTTCCAGACACCATAAATATAATTTCACCTACCATATCCTCTAAAGACTTTGATTCTTTAGTTTTTTCAATTAAATCCCCATTTTTCAATTTATCTTTAGATATTCCTGGTTCAATTTTTATAAATTTATCCCCCATCAAACCATCTCCAACGACAAGTACAGTACTATCTGATGGAATAGCAATGTCAGGAAGAATACTTAATTTTACATCTACCATATAGTCAAATGTATTTATTTTTTGAGAAATCACAGTCCCTACTTTTATACCATTAATTTTTACATCAGCTCCTGTATTTAAGCCACCAACTTTAAGGAATCTTGCATTTAATTCATATCCTTTTACAACTTGCAAATCAGACACTTTATATGCGAAAAACATAAATAATGCAGCTACGACTAAAACAACTATTCCCATAATTGTTTCTACGGGTTTTTTATTCATTATCTTCTCCTTTTATATCACTATTTACAACATTATCATCTTCAATATTTTTTGATTTTTTACTTTTTCCTAACGCAATCATTCTATCTAAAAGCTCCTCTAAAACCATTGCATCTTGCGTATAGCTTATTTCCCCTTCTGGCTCAATAAATTCTTCACTACCACCTACTTCTATTTCTACATATTTACCACCTATTAATCCAAAACTTACTATAGATGCACTACTATCATCTGGAATTTTGTAAATACTATCAATTTCTAATATTAAATTAGAATTATAATTTTCATCTAATTTTGCGCCAATTACTCTGCCGATATTGACTCCTGATATACGAACAGCATCTCCTATATTAAGTCCATCAGTACGACCGAATCTAGCATAAATATTATATTTATCTCCAACACCCTGACTTTTTATTGATGCATTGTGAGAAATTGTAATAAAAGAAATTAATAAAACTAAGATCAATGTTATTAATCCTGTTTTTATTGTTTTTGCCTCGTCAATAGAATATTTTTCTTCCATTTTTTTCTCCATTTTTTCTATACTGTTATTTTATATCTTATAAAAAATTTTTTGTCATTAAAGTTTTATGTTATTTCAGATAAAATTGTTAATTTTTTAAACATTTTTTGTTATATATCTTTCATATTAAAGTTTTTTAGGGCTCTATTTATGATTGAAATTAAAAATATATCTAAGTCTTTTGGAGAAAATAATGCTCTGATTGATGTTTCTGCAACACTTAATGAAGGCGAAATTATCGCATTAATTGGTGAAAATGGTGCTGGCAAATCAACATTAATGCGAATAATGTGTGGTTATTTAGCCCCTTCTCATGGTAATATATCCATTTACAGTCACGATATAGAGACGAATCGTATCAACGCTTTAAAATACATTGGATATGTACCGGAAATATCATCATTGTATGGAGATATGATTGTATTTGACTTTTTGAAGTGGATTGCAGGTATTTGGAATTTAAAATCGAGCGATAAAATTATACTTGATATTTCAAAACAAATGCAAATTACTGATGTTTTAACTAAAAAAATAGATAATCTATCAAAAGGATATAAGAAACGTGTAGAGATTGCATCTGCATTAATTCATTCTCCTAAGGTACTAATTTTAGATGAGCCAACAGATGGATTAGATCCAAATCAAAAATTTGAGATTAGAAACTTTATAAAAAACTATTCAAAAGATAATATTGTATTAATCTCTACGCATGTATTAGAAGATGCAGATATTGCTGACAAAGTTATAATGCTATCTAAAGGTAAAATTATAAAACATACAACTGTTTCTGAATTCAAAAAAATATCTAAAAATAAAAATTTAAGTGAAGCTTTCCGTATTTTAAGCCACCAAACGAAAGGTAAAAAATGAAGCAATTTTTTATTCAATATATGAAAGAATTCAAATCTAACTTTGCAAACTATAATGCGTTTTTTATTATAAGTTCATATTACTTAATATCTTTCTTTGCTACAATATATATAGGTAATTATTTCATAAGAGATACTGATGTAACTTTGTCTTTTTTTGCATTACAACCAACAATTTTGATACTTATAATCCCAGCTATTACCATGAGAACATGGGGAGATGAACTTAAAACCGGGACTTTGGAGCTTTTATTGACACAGCCAATCTGTTATTTTAAGCTTGTATTATCAAAATTTCTTTCTTCATATTCATTTTTTATAATACTTATATCATTATCTATTCCTTATTTAATTATTTCATATAAATTATCTATTATTGATTTTGGGTTACTTACAGCTAACTATATTGGATTATTGCTTTGTGGTGCTTTTTTTACAGCATTAGGCTGTCTTGTATCAATTTTTAATAAAAATAATATTTTATGTTACATTATTGCTATTTTTGTTCTATTATCTGTAACACAAATTGAATTATCTTCTTTTATGGGAATACCTCTTAACTCTCTAAATTTTGACTTTCATTATAGTTCCTTTTTAAATGGTTTTTTATATTGGAGTAATGTTATATATTTTGTATTAGCAACTCTTCTATGTTTATGGATTAATACTACTGTTTTTATTTTCAAAAAGGTAGTATCAAAACGATCTAAACTAGTGTTTTATTCTTTTATACTTTTTATAGCAGGTTTCTATTTTTTAACCTTACTTACATCTGATTTTATTTTTGATAAACCCAAAGATATCACATCATCAAAAAAATACACACTTACAGATACTAATAAAAAATTTTTAAATAGTATTGATAAAAGAATTGATGTTACTTTATATGAAGCACAAAATGAGCGTGAAAAGACCAATTCAGGTTATGCTGTTTATGCTGATTATGTTGAAAGATTTTTCAGACTTATTGAACAAGAATCCATGGGAGCAATAAGAGTTGATATTGTGAAAGTAGAGCCTTTTAGTTCTCTTGAAACAAGATTAATTAGAGAAAAAATTCCATATAAAGAAGATATGCTAGGTAACAAGATATATATGTTGGCTGATTTTTCTGATAATGAAGGTAATATGTTGCGTATTTCATCATTTAATAGCCTGAGAAAAAATTTACTTGAAAGCGACATAATGCGTATTGTTTATGGATTTGGCAAGTCTAAGAATAATATTGTGGTTTTGTCCTACAATAATGAAATAGATAAATTTAGTGGCTTTAAGAATATTCTTAATGAGTTTTATAATGTTGACTACTCTGATATGAATATTGTTTTCATTCCTAAAAAATATGATGCGACAATTGTTATCAATCCGCAATTTTATTCTAGTGAATTTTTGCTAGCTATAGAACAATATATATTAAATGGTGGTAACCTCATAATTTTTATGGATCCTAAACTATTAAATCGATCTAGCTCAAGTAGTTTTATTAAATTGATAAAAAATTATGGAATAATGCCTATTCCGCACAGCACGATAAAAAACAAAATAGATAATATTGATTCTACCTTTGGTGTTGCTACTTTTGATAAAAATTATCCATTAATAAAAGCTAGATCTGTCATATTTGATGAGGCTGGAATTATTGAATATAAATCCTCTAGTAAATACAATACAGTACCTATATTAAATCATAAAGATAATGTTATTGCTGTTCATTCGTCTGGTTATTATGTATCTAACTTCTTAAATTTCATTACTGAAGATTCCGAAGTTATCCCTATGTCTATAGATAAGGGAAATGTATATTTTTTCTATGATAGCGATATTTTGAATGATTTTTCTTATCTATCTGATAGCTTGAAGAGTTCTAATTTCTATGATAACATCTACCAATTTGAT
Source organism: Alphaproteobacteria bacterium (assembly GCA_045630985.1). Classification (GTDB taxonomy): domain Bacteria; phylum Pseudomonadota; class Alphaproteobacteria; order RF32; family CAG-239; genus CAG-267. The sequence continues at coordinate 542 of JAZQTW010000040.1, read as the reverse complement.
AATCCTCTTGTTTTGCTTCAATTATTGGATAATGCAACAAAAAGAGAAATTGAAAATAAACTTGATTATAAATATTTTGCAACTAATCCATCTAGTATTGGAAATTCAGTATACGCCACAGTGGAAAATAACTATAAGGATAGAATTACAGAACTTGAAAATGTTTTAGAAAAGACAAATAAGAAAAAAATTGATTTTACCAAAGTTATAATTAATCAAGGATTTGCCTCGGTTAAAAACATTGGAGATATTAATGAAATTGAATTTTCTATTGATGATACTACAAGTAAAATTAATAGATTAAAACACTCTATGATTGCTGATTATCAGCATATAATTATAGGATTTACTATCTTAATTGTATTTGTTATTCCTTTAGTGTTTTTAGTATTTTTAGGAATTTATATTTCTTTCTATAAAAAATATAAATTCAAAAAAATAAGGAGGATCTTGATTAATGATTAAGCATTTTAAATTTGCCGCATTTCTCTTTTTGTTTATTTTACCATTTTTTTATTATGGAATAACTTTACATGGAAAGA
>JAZQTW010000039.1:0-6419 GCA_045630985.1 Alphaproteobacteria bacterium | reverse complement strand
GGCGATAACATCACAATGACAGCAACATTAATCAGCCCTATCGCTATGGACGAAGGTTTACGCTTCGCTATCCGTGAAGGTGGTAGAACTGTTGGTGCTGGTGTGGTTTCTAAGATTGTTGAATAATCTTATTCGCATTATGCCAAATAGAAAAAGCACTCTCTTTCGAGAGTGCTTTTTTTGTTGTGCATTCTAATTTCACTTATCTATACAAAGAAATATAATACACCTAAAATTATAGCCAGTACAATATAAATAACACCATAAAATATATATTTATTAGAAAACTTTTTAGATATATTTCCTCGATATATTAAAGGAAACAACATATAAGCGATTAAAAAAATTATACCCCAAAAACTTCTTCCTTCCTTTATTTCTAATGCAAATGATGTTAACATCGCCATCACAATAGGAATAAAAAAATAACCTAGTATAAAGAAAATAACTTTTTTAACACTCTACATCATGAATCCACACTAACTCTATTTTACATAAAAAGCATATAGTTTTTCTAAATCTTCCTTCATACTTTTAATACAGTGTTTCAAGCTCTTAACACCTTTAGTATTTAAGTTTACATCAACCGCTTTAATAGATTTTTTCTTAACCTCACAAAGAAGCTCTGCTCTATCTTTGCAAGAAAGCTTCATCTTCTTTGCTTCAACGTCTGTAAGATATCTATTTAAAGGAACAGTTATATCTCTATCCTTTTGCGTAAAGGCTTCTATCACTTTATAAATAGCGCTAGCAGGCAATCTAGATGCACCACTGTTTTTATCAGGAAGATGCACGTCTTTAGACATATCAGATATTTCTTTACCGCGAGTAATTGTTCTTGCCAAAACATTTTTCATCAAAGTATTTAAGCCAGATATTTTCTTTTTAACTTTAAAATTATTTTCATCTAAAAACATATTATCATTATGATTACCCATAATAAATGCTTTAATATCTTTTACAGATAGGACTACATTTTTCTTTTTAGCCTCTACAACAAAAATTGTTTTATAACGAATTGTAACAAGATAACATCCAATATCATAAACTTGTTGATTACAAACAATATTATTTACAACTTCTGTCATCATATCAGACTGATTTGTTACAACAATAACATTAGACTTAGGCGCAAATTTAACAATTGAATTAGCAATATCTACCATCATCTCATAGTTTTTATAAGACTGAATATTACGTCCTGATGTATCAACTGTCTTAAACAAAGCTTTCTCTTCTTTTGTAGCAAAAAGACCAGAACAAACAACCACCAAATCAGATTCTTTTATATCTGCAATATCAGATGTTGCACTAAAGCTAATATTTTTTGCAAAAACATCACCTCTTAATAAAATACTTTCTTCTAAGTCAGTAAGTTGACCAACAATCTTTTTTGAGTTATTAGGAGCATAAAGCACCACATCAACTTTAGAAGAAAAAGAACTATGCTCTGCTAAAATTCTTGTAAGTTCAGTACCAACTTTACCTGATGCACCAATAATAGAAACTTTCATAACTTTATTCCTAATAACATTAACATATTGATAAATCTTTCTGATTCTTACCCTCTGCCGCATATTTTTCTAATATAACAGATGCTTTCTTTGGCATGGCTATACATCCAGGGCCGGCAATACAACCACCTTCACAACACATAACTTCTAGCATATTACAATTATCATCAAGACCATTAAGCGCATATCTTTTTAAGTTTTTAACAGCCTCTTTAGTCAAACCATTTATAGCAAAAGGACGATACTCTGCACGACCCTGCATAAGATTAGCCACAGCTTGGGCAACACCACCAGATAGAGCATAACGACGAGATTGTGTTGAAGCCTCATCAGCAAAAGATGAGGCATCTAATGAATTAATATCAACACCCTTTGCTAAAAACATTGCTTGAATATCAGCAAACACTAAAACATAATCAATTTTTTCTTTGTATTCAGCTTCCAAACGCTTTGCAAGACAAGGCCCAACAAAAACAACAACCGCATCAGGATAGCGCTCTTTTGCAACATCTGCCGCATATACCATTGGACTAGGAGTATGCGAAACAAATTTTTCTAACTCAGGCACATGAGCCTTAACTGTTTTAACATAAGCCGGACAACACGATGTTGTCATAAACTGCGCTCCTTCGTTCATTCTCTCAACAAACTCAGCAGACTCATCTCTAGTTGTAAATTCTGCACCATAAGCAACTTCAATTATATCATCAAAACCCAAAGCTTTATATGCAGCAATTACTTTTCCTAAATCATTACCAAACTGACCAAGAACAGAAGGAGCTACCATTGCTACAACTTTTTTATCAGGATTTTTAATAAGGTTTAAAACATCTATCATTTGAGAGTTATAAACTATCGCACCAAAAGGACAAGATTGTAAACACTTGCCACAAGAAATACATTTATCTAAATTAACTTCTTCTCTACCATCTGCATCTTTAGTAATAGCACCTACCGGACAAGCATCTTCACAAGGCACAACATATTTATGAATAGCCCCATAAGGACAATATGTTGCACATAAACCACATTTAATACATGCATCTTGATCAATATATGCTTTATCAGTAACCGTTATTGCATTTTTAGCACAATTAGCTTCACACGGTCTTGCCACACAGCCTTGACACATAGGAGTAACTTCAAACGTTTTTGAACGACAAGCATTACAAGCACCTTTTATCACAGAAATACCAGCCCGTGGTGCAGATGTCCTAGTTAAAGCTTCTTTTGCAAAATCTTCCAAATTGCGATTCGCATCAACTTCTTGTGCTAAAAATCCCATACAAGCTAAAATTTGCCCTTTAATAGATGCTTTTAGTGTATCTTTACTATCTGATAGTTTTTCTACAAGCTCATCATAAACCGCATTAATATCTGCAAACTCATTTTCAATAAAAGATTTTGCAACACGTTCCATTATTTCTAAACGAATAGGTGTAACCTTATTTTTCTGTGCTAACATAAACACCCCCTATAAATATATTTATATTTATAATTTTACAGAGAAAAATCATAAAAAAACCTTTAAAAAACACAAAAAACAACAAAAATTTAATTTTTTTACATTTTTTACTTGACCTATAGACAAAAAAATGATATAACTACCGTCAATAATAGTACTATTTATATAAACATTTAACCAAATCAGCTTATGACACTTTATTGCTGTAACGGCGTTGTCCGTGTATTAGAGACAGGAGTTATCTATGGTTCATCCAACCCTGCTGGACACAAATACATCCCAGCTGCAAAAAGAATCGAGAAGTATGCAAAAAAAGAGCTCTGCTCTGACAACAATTTCGTAAACCTCTATTCTGAAGTTGAATGGGTTCGCGAAGCAATCAAAGAAGGTGAAGCCTTCTTAATGTCAGTAGTAGGCAACTGCTCACTCGTACTCGGATGTTCTACATTCAAAGTATCTAGCAGAATAGCTCCGTACTTCAAGAATGCTGAAGGCAAATTTGAGCGTCTATGGCTCACCGAAAGGTTCGAACCAAAGATGTCACCTGAACACTTGAATGCACACATCCTAGCATCTAAACTTAACAAGGTGATTGGATGTTTCAAGCTAGAGCTTGGCGAACTCAGGTACAAAAACTCTAACAAGGCAATCGCCTGGGAACTTACCTCTGATAATGGTTCATATTACATCCCTTGGCACAACGGATGTATCATCGAAAAGAAGGCTGAGGAATCAGAACTCTCTTTTGAGAAAAAAGAACTCAAAGAAATGAGCAAGGTCTACTGTGCACTTCGCTTCGAAGAGGAAAGTACTGGAGCTTACAGAGTAGTATGTTGCTAGCTAAACGAAAAGAACGTCGGAAAAATCCGACGTTCCTTTTTTTTGCTTAAATACCAACATTAAAAGGCAGAAGAAACACCAACAACACCAATGTAATCTGTTACACCCTTTTCTCCATCAGCATTAAATCTCGCTTCAACTTTACCCATAAGATTAACATCATTTTCTGTTTGACCTTTATAGTATAAACCTAAATCATATTCCTTAGCTTCTGGTCTAAGTGATGTAGTTAGCTTATTCATATAAATTGTATCAGAATAATTATCTCGACCAGTCGCATAATTAAATGACGCGCTACCTTTCACGACTGATAAAGGAGAAACAAGACTTACACCAACTTTATTTTTCTTATTAATAGTATATTCACCTGCAAGCATAAAGCTTTCTGTCTCTAAATCTGAAACAGATAACATAGACGCATCATTTCCGCCAGTATAACCTCTATAATAAGATGCCATTAAAGATATATTGTCAGTTAAATTAAGTGCAGCTTTTACCCCCATAAAATATGTTGAGCTATCTTTAATAGAAAAACCACCAACACCATTCATACCAAGTACTGCATCATTCTCAAATAACATACCACCCAAAGCAGACAATTCTAAATAATCTGTCATATTATAGCTATATTCAGCATTAATCACATGAGATTGCTCATCAAAAGAATGATTGTCTTGCTCATAATCTCTTTCATACAATCCATTTTGACCAGCTTGTAAAGACAATTTCAATTTTGAACTATCACTAAGATTTAATGTATTCTCTGCGCCATATGCCTCATTCATTGCAAAATATGGATTAGATGTAGAAACTAAAGCTCCATCGTTAGTATCATATTTTGTATTTTGCGCATACCAAAAACGAGTAGCACCATTTTCTGTTTCATTAATAACTTCCATAGAAGCTAAATTAGCTTTACCACTATTATCCATCGCCTCTGTTGAGCTAAACTGAAAACCAGATTTTTCATCTTTAATAACTTTTTTATCTCCAACCATAGCCATACGAGAAACAGTATTTCTCAAATTAGCATTAGACGCATGAACAGTATTAACCATATTTTCTGTCTTATAATCAAATGGTCTATCTAGTCCATCAAATACCTTAATTGTTTTTGGCATAGCTTTTAATAACTTATTTTGCATTGTAGAAGATAAAGATAATTTAGAACTACCAACTGCTTGTACATCATTAAATGATGAAGATGTTGCCGCAAACAATCCATCAACTGGAGTAGTAATAGCCGCTTCTAAATCTAGCTTACCTTGTCCATATGTGCTTTCATCAGCATAAATACCACTATCATCTGCTGTTTTTAATAATAGATATGCAACATTTTGCCCATTTAACCATGGGTAATATCCATTTAATAAAGCAATACTACCACTAACAACCGGTGCAGCCATTGAAGTACCTGACTTAATAATTGTTCCATCATCAAAAGCACCCGTAGAATAAATATCAGTACCAGGAGCTGCCAAACAAAAACCAGAAGTAGAACCACATCTAAAAGAATAATTAGCTATTTTATCATCATTACCCAAAGCAACAACAACAATCATCGGTACTTCATCATCTTTAATACCTGCCTTTTCTCTTAATTCTTTTTTATCATTAAGAACGGATTCATATTTCTCTTCATTTTTCATTTCATCAGTTGATGGCATATGCATCAATCCTAAACCTGCCATTAAATCTGCATCACTTGTGTCTAGATAATCACTCACATTACCTGCAGATAGCACCCATGCTACATCATTTTTTGCTGTATATTCATAAGCATCACCAATATTTCCATAATCATAGTTATAAAAATCTTTAGCAGTATAAGGGATATTTTTAGAGGTAAAACCTAAACTAACATTTAAAACAGATATCTCATCATCATCTACCATTTCTTTGATATTATTTACAAATTTATCACTTTTTATAGTTGATTCAGTTAAATCAAAACTATTGGCTACAATATTTGCATTATCAAATGCCACACCATGCATACCACTACCATTTTTATTACCAGCAATAATGCCAGCAACATGTGTACCATGATTTATGTTCAACAAAGCACCTATATTCCCACTTTCAAAACTAACCCCTGGTGTTCCACCACCTCCACCATTCATCACATTAAAGTCATCATATGACAATCCTAAATTTTTAAGAAGATTTTTCAATTCTTCCATATTTGAAGCAGTACCTGATTGAATTGTAGGAATATATCTTTCATCCACTAAACTATATTCAGGTTTAAATCTATATACAAGATAGTTACCACCCTTATCAATTATATAATACTCAACGCCATTATTACCTACAAAACCTCTAACATTACCATCTTTATTAAATTTGTTAGAACTATACCCTTTAATAATTTTTCCATTCAAATCTTTTGTGTTATAAACACCTGTATCTAAAATACCTACATTAATTTTCTTTAATGGCTTGCCATTTACATCCAATCCTACCAAATTACCTTTTCCATCATCTTTATATATTCTAGCATATGCTGATGATGCATTTATACCTTCTAAAAAATTACCTTTTTTATATTCATTACTATTCTCAAATAACGATTTAATAGCAGCATCTTCATTATTATT
>JAZQTW010000038.1:0-28137 GCA_045630985.1 Alphaproteobacteria bacterium | reverse complement strand
AATTAACAGAAGGCAAGAATATTCCTGACTTCAAGGCAGGTGATACACTTAAAGTTCACACTAAAGTAAAAGAGGGTGATCGTGAGCGTATCCAAGTTTACGAAGGTATTTGTATCGCTCGTAAGAACGACGGTTTAAATTCTTCATTCACAGTACGTAAGATTTCATTTGGTGAAGGCGTAGAACGCGTATTCCCATTGTACTCACCAAACGTAGCTAAGATTGAAGTAACACGTATCGGTAAAGTAAGAAGAGCTAAATTATACTTCTTACGTGCATTACGTGGTCGTTCTGCTCGTATTGCTGACGATTTGTCTGCACAAGCAAAAGCAAAGAACAGCGCAAACTAAGACTTTGCTCATAGGTAATAAAAACCCCCGCTGTCATCACGCGGGGGTTTTAGTTTTAAATATTCAGATATATAGCACCATTACTTAAATATTAAATTTCTTGTATGAGATAAAATATACATTCTTATAAAATTTATTTAATGTTAAAAAGATAATAAAAAGGTAGAAATTTTAATAAATAATAAGTATCTTCTCTGTTATTAAAACTTATTAGTTTTGCTAGGGAGAGTATTTTTAAGTGGAAAAGATTTCAAGATTTAAAACTGTTTCATCATATGCACAGGCTTGGCTTGATGCTTCAAAAGATGCTGATGTTTTAGATAAAGTTTTTGCAGAAGTTAAGAGGCTTGAGGAAGTTATAAATAAAGATCCTCAGTTGTGGGATTATCTTAACGTTCCTGTAGATAATAATAACGGTAAAGTAGAAATAATAACAGATGTTGCAAAAGCTGGTAAACTATCTCCAATAACAACAGAATTGTTGAAAATTATGGCGGAAAATAATCGCCTTAATCTATTAAAAAACACTATAGAAGAATTTATTCATCTTTATTATAAAGAGAAAAATATTACAGAAGTATTTGTTAAAACTGCCTCTCAACTTTCTGATAAACAAGATAAAAAACTAAAAAAAGTATTAGAAGAAAAACTCAATTCAGAAATTGTGATAAGTTATGAAATAGATGAAGAATTAATAGGTGGTTTGTGTGTAAGTTTCGATTCGTATCTAATAGATGATACAGTAAAAGGTAAACTAGATAAAATAAAACAAATTTTATTTGCAAGTTAGAAGAGCAATGAAAGGTATGTAACAATGACGATTAAAGCTGAAGAAATTTCTGCAATTCTCAAAGAGAAAATCGAAAAGCATAATCTTAATGCCGAATTAGAAGAAGTAGGCCGTGTACTAGCTGTTGGTGATGGTATTGCTACAGTATATGGACTTAATGGTGTTGAATACAACGAAATGGTTGAGTTCTCATCAGGTACAATGGGTATGGCATTAAACTTAGGTGAAGATAGTGTAGGTGTCGTAATTTTTGGTTCTGACGCAGAAATTAAAGAAGGCGATATTGTAAAACGTACTAAAAAAATTGTAAGTGTTCCAGTTGGTAAAGAGCTTTTAGGACGCGTTGTTGATGCTCTAGGACAACCAATTGACGGACTAGGCGATATCAATGCAAAAGAGTTCTCTGAAGTAGAAAGAAAAGCTCCTGGTATTATTGTTCGCCGTAGCGTGCATGAACCAGTGCAAACAGGTCTAAAAGTTATCGATTCTCTTATTCCAATTGGAAGAGGACAACGTGAGCTTGTTATTGGTGATAGACAAACCGGTAAAACATCTATTCTCGTAGATACAATCATAAACCAAAAAGCTACAAATGATAGAGCAAAATCAGATAAAGAAAAGTTATTCTGTATTTACGTTGCTATTGGTCAAAAGCGTTCAACAGTTGCTCAAGTTGTACAAACATTAAAAGAAAAGGGAGCAATGGATTATACTATCGTTGTTGCAGCCACAGCATCAGATGCTGCACCATTGCAATATTTAGCACCATATGCTGGTTGTGCAATGGGTGAATATTTTAGAGATAGGGGCATGCATGCGATAATCTTCTATGATGATTTATCAAAACAAGCAACAGCATATCGTCAAATGTCATTGTTATTACGTCGTCCACCAGGACGTGAAGCATACCCTGGTGACGTATTCTACTTGCACTCAAGATTACTTGAACGTGCAGCTAAATTAGATGATGCACATGGCGGTGGTTCACTAACTGCAATGCCTGTTATTGAAACACAAGCCGGAGACGTATCAGCGTATATTCCAACAAACGTAATTTCTATTACTGATGGTCAAATCTTCTTAGAAACATCATTGTTCTATCAAGGTGTAAGACCAGCCGTAAACGTTGGTATTTCTGTGAGCCGTGTGGGTTCTGCTGCTCAAGTAAAAGCTATGAAACAAGTTGCAGGTACTATGAAACTTGATTTAGCTCAATACCGTGAAATGGCTGCATTTTCACAGTTTTCATCTGACTTAGATATATCAACTAAAAAGCTATTAAATCGTGGTGCAAGATTAACAGAAATGTTAAAGCAACCTGTATATAGTCCATTACCAATGGAGGAAGAAGTTGTTGTTCTATTTGCCGGATCTCGTGGTTTCTTAGACGATTTAGAGCTTTCAGAAGTTAAAGAGTTTGAAAACTTCTTGCTAAATAACTTTAGAAAACATCATGTAGACTACTTAAAAGAAATTAGAACTGAAAAAGCGATTTCTGATGAGTTGGAATCAAAACTAAAAACTTGCATTCAAAAATACATTGAAGAATTCAAAAAAGTAGAAAAAGAAGAAAAGATTTCGGCATAGGGAATAAATTATGGCAGGATTAAAAGAGCTCAGAACAAGAATAGAAGGTGTAAAGTCTACCAGTAAAATCACTTCAGCAATGAAGATGGTATCAGCATCTAAATTCCGTAGAGCTCAACTAACATTGGAGCGTAGTGAGTCTTTCCAAAAAATGTTAGAAGATAACATAAAAAAGGTCTTGTACTCAATGAAGAGGGATGAAGTAGAAAAGGGTATAAAATACATTCTACCTAACACTATGCTTCAACCTCAAAATCCTAAAAAATATTTATTATTTGTTCTTGCATCAGATAGAGGCCTATGTGGTAGCTATAATTCAATGGTAGCTAAAGAGGCTATTAAACGAATAGACGAATTAAAACAACAAGGCAAAGAAGTTGTTGTAATATGCTATGGCAAAAAAGCAACTGCAGGTCTAAGAAGATATGGCTATACAGATATAAAAGAAGAGTATACAAGTGTTATCAAAAGACACTTAACCTACGGTGAAGCTCTTCACTTCCTATATGATGTATGGCATAAGAAAAAGAAATATCATGCCGATATTTGTGAAATTGTTTATAGTGATTTCTTATCCGGCTTATCTAGAGAATATCTTTCTAAGCAGGTATTTCCATATGATTTAGGGGTAAGCCTAGACGATGTTGATTTAGATAAAGTAGGAGATAGTTTTTATTGGTATGAGCCCAATAAGGTAGATGTATTGAGCGATTTAGCAAGTTTATATATTCGCTCAAAAATGTTTGAAATTTTGATAAATTCTCAAGCATCAGAACATGCCGCAAGAATGAGCTCAATGGATAATGCAAACAGAAATGCAGAAGATATGATAAATTCTTTAACATTTAAGTATAATAGTTTACGCCAATCAGCAATTACAACAGAATTAGTTGAAATTGTTGCAGGTGCAGAAGCTATGTAATAACTTTGGAGAGGTAATAATGGTAGAGAGAAAAAGAAAATCTAAAAAAGAAGAAGCTGAAATTAAAGAGCTTAAAAAAGATGAAAACGCAAGACTAGAAGAATTGCGTCAAAATATTAAGAAGCTCGAAAAAACAGATAAGCTAGGTGAAATTTATCAAGTAATGGGTGCCGTTGTTGACGTTAAGTTTAAAAGTGCATCAGCAATGCCTAGTATTCTTACTTCTCTAGAGTGTGAAGCAAATGGTGATAGACTTGTATTAGAAGTAGCACAACATTTGGGTGAAAATATTGTACGCACTATCGCTATGGATGCAACAGATGGTTTAAGCCGAGGCAATAAGGTATATAATACAAATACCCCAATTACAGTACCAGTAGGTAGAGAACTTCTAGGACGTATCATTAACGTAGTAGGTGATGAAGTTGATGGTAGAGGCAAAATAGAAAGTAAAATGGAAATGCCAATTCATAGAGAAGCTCCATCATTTACAGATCAAGCAACAGACCCTGAAATTTTTGTAACAGGTATCAAAGTTATTGACTTATTAGAGCCATACTCCAAAGGTGGTAAAATTGGTCTATTCGGCGGTGCAGGTGTAGGTAAGACAGTATTAATTATGGAGTTAATCAATAACATTGCCAAAGGTCATGGTGGATACTCAGTATTTGCCGGTGTGGGTGAACGTACACGTGAGGGTAATGACTTATACCGTGAAATGATTGAATCTGGAGTTATTGATTTAGAGGGTGATAAATCTAAAACAGTATTGGTATATGGCCAAATGAATGAACCACCAGGAGCAAGAGCACGTGTTGCTTTAACAGGATTGACTGAAGCAGAATATTTCAGAGATGTAGAACACCAAGACGTGTTATTTTTCGTAGATAATATTTTCCGTTTCACTCAAGCTGGTTCAGAAGTTTCAGCATTGTTAGGCCGTATTCCATCTGCTGTGGGCTATCAACCAACATTAGGTACAGATATGGGCGCAATGCAAGAGCGCATTACTTCAACTAAAAACGGATCAATTACATCAGTTCAAGCTGTGTATGTGCCAGCCGACGACCTAACCGACCCAGCGCCAGCAACAACGTTTGCTCACTTGGATGCGACAACTGTGTTGTCTCGTAAAATCTCAGAGTTAGGTATATTCCCTGCAGTTGATCCATTAGATTCAACATCACGCATCTTAAATCCAAATATCGTTGGGGAGGAGCACTATAACGTTGCTCGTGGAGTGCAAGAAATTTTGCAAAAATACAAGTCTCTTCAAGATATTATTGCAATTTTAGGTATGGATGAATTGTCTGATGAAGATAGATTGATAGTATCTCGTGCAAGAAAGATACAACGTTTCTTATCTCAACCATTCTTTGTGGCAGAAGTATTTACTGGTAAGCCAGGACGTTTTGTTAAACTTGAAGATACAATTAAAGGATTTAAAGGAATTTTAGAAGGTTTATATGATGAAATTCCAGAGCAAGACTTTTATATGGCAGGAACAATAGAAGAAGTTATTGAACGCTTTGAACAAAGGAAGGAAGTAGCATAAAAATGTCTTTAGATATTTCATTAAAGATATACATGCCAGAGAAAGTGGCTCTAGATAAAAAAGTCTATCGTGTAGTTTTACCATACGATAATGGTAAAACTATAACAATAGGTAAGGGTAGAGCCCCTTCTTTAATAACCTTAGAAATTGGTGAACTTAAAATACTGGATGAAAAAGATGAAGTTGTTCAAGAGTTTTATTTCGCCAGTGGTGTTGCCGATGTTAAAAATGATGAGTGTGTTATTTTAACGGAATCAATCTTTGATAAAAATGATTTGAACAAAGAAAAAGTTCAAGAGATGTACAAAGATTTTCCTAATCATTTCTATAAATGGTTAGTTGATAAATATAAATAAAAAAAGGTGTCCAATCGGGCACCTTTTTTTAGTGAAAATAAGACAAAGCTACACAGTCAGGGTCAGCAGAGCTCCAAATAACATAAAAGTCATAAGGAAATCTAGAAGAAGGATTGATGCTCATGAAGTCTTTAAGCGACATCAGAACAGAAACATACACATTACCAAGAACTTCTGTGGCGTCTGTGCATTCAGTCTTTCCTTCCATGTTTAGCTTCGCATACCAATTTCTGCTTGTAGGATTTGCCATTGCAATTCGTCCAAGATGACAATCTTTAATTTCCGGCAACTTGCAAAGAGAATTTGCAATAAAACAAGTATCCATACTAGGTAACGAAACATTGTTAAAACCGTTTTTCTTTCCCCATTTCTTTATAGCTTTAATAGATTGTTCAAGGTTCTGAACAGAAGCTATAGGGTTAAGAAAAACAATCTCAACCGAGCCATCTTTACGTAGATTTGCCAATCCTGTAGCATAATCTAACTTGCTGAAATCATAAATGATTTGCAGATTTTCATCTACATAACACTTCTTTACATGTACCATAATAATCTTTTTAACAAATATATACAAAAACTGTCTGCATTATACATAAATATCAAAAATATTCAATAAAAAAATATTTTCTCATCATAAAGTAGATAATCAATAAAAGTTTCTTTGCAATATTTTAACTTATTTGCAGTACGATAAACAAAAACAAGAGAGGTAAAATGAAATTAGCAATATCAAATTTAGCATGGTCAAATGATCAAGATGAAATAGTATATAACTGGATGAATGAATTGGGGTTTAGCGGATTAGAAGTAGCTCCAACAAAAATTTTTCCAGAAGCACCATACAACAAAATTCCAGAAGCAATTAAATGGAGTAGTGAGTTAAAATTAAGATATAATATTGATATAGCTTCAATACAGTCAATTTACTATCAACGACCAGAAAAAATATTTGCTAGCAATGAAGAGTTTTGGTTTTTATTAAATTACACCGCCCAAGCAATAGATTTTGCATCTGCAATAAAAGCAAAAAATATAACATTTGGATGCGTAAAAAATAGAAACTTAATAAGAGAAGAAGATTATGAATTAGGACAATTTTTCTTTAGGCAAATAGCAGATTACGCATATTCAAAAAATACTATTATCGGTATGGAAGCAGTATCAACAGATTACGGTTCAAACTACATAGTTGATACAAAAAGTGCAATAGAACTCATAAAAAGTATAGATTCAAAAGGATTTATGCTCAATCTAGATACAGGAAATATGTTCTCCAATAACGAAGATATAAAAATATTAGATGGAAATGTTGATTTGATAAATCATGTACATCTTAGCGAGAGACAGTTAAAGCCCATTCAAAAGAGAGATTTTTATAAAGAACTATTTGCATGCTTAAAGCAGAATAAATATCAAAATTATGTATCAATAGAAATGTTAAAGACAGATGATATAGAAGATTTGCATCAATCAATGATATACATATCTGAGCTATTTCATAAGTAAATGGAGTATACTATGGAGTTATATATTAAAAATAAAAAAAGAGAAAATATTTGTATAGAAGTTTTGCAACCAGAAAAGTCTAAGAAAAAATTAGCTATTATTGGACATGGTATCACATCCTCAAAAGAAGAAAAAGCTATGGAAGTTAGCAAAGAGGCATTATTAAAGGCCGGCTACACTGTAATAAATATAGATTTTAGATACAATTTTGGTAAGAGCCAAAGAGGAATGGAAAACGCAACATTAGATACATTTGTAGAAGATTTTGAAACAGTTATAGACTGGGCTAAAGATAAAGAGTTTTACAAAGAACCTTACACACTACTAGGACATTCCATGGGAGCACTTGCAGCAACTGTAGTTGCAGAAAATAAAAAAGAAGAAGTAAGTGAACTCATTTTATTAACCCCACCATTTGAATGGGAAAAATCTTTTGAAGAAAATCGTCCAGAAAATTTTGCAGAATTTAAACAAAAAGGAATAATGGATAGATATAACTTCTTTAATCCAGAAGATAAAGATAAGCTATCAATAAATGCTGTTTATAGTATAAAAAATCATAATCTATCACAAAGAGCAAAACAGATAACAGCAGATGTTTTAGTTGTAACAGGTGATAAAGATATAACAGCTCCAACTAAATATACTAAAGATTTTATCAATAATTTAGAAACCAACGTTAAGTCAGTAGAAATCAAAGATTGTGACCACACATTTAGCACTGAAGAAAGCGCTAGTAATTTGTCATTGGTTATAACTGATTGGTTTAAAAGAAATAATACAAAAATAAATCTAAAAGTGCTTAAAGATATGCAATTACAAAAAGATTAAAACACTTTTAGTTATTAAATAAGTTTTTATCCAAGTTTGACTTTTTATATGATAGCTGTTAAAGATATCGTTGATTGAAACAAAAGGAGACGATATGAAAAAAATATTTTTTGCTATCTTAATGATGGCTAACGTTGCAAAAGCAGATACTAATATTACAGGTTTTTGGACAACCATAGATGATGAAACCAAAACTGCTAAAAGTGTTGTGCAAATTTATGAATACCAAGGAAAATATTATGGTCGTGTAGTTGAGTTGCTTAAAAACAAACAAGCTACAGCAAAATTGCCTAATAATCCTCGTGTAATGGGTATGGATATCATTTGGGATTTAGAGCAAAAAGGCGATAAGTATAAAGGTGGTGAAATTTTAGATCCAACTAAAGGAACAGTATATGGGTGTGAAATTTGGCGTGATAAAGAAAATTTGATTGTACGTGGTAAAATTGCTTTTTTAGGACGTAATCAAACATGGTTGCCTAATAAAGATTTTAATCCAGTTGATGAAAAGCAATTGGTTCCTAATAAGCCAAAACTAAAATAAAAAAATAATCATTCTTATACAAATGCTCGAAGGAAACCGTAACACTAAAACACCTTCGAGCTTTTTCTTTTTATATAATGCTTGGAAAAAATTTTTATCTTGCCTGTATGTTCTGATAAAATTTAGTAATTATATCAGTAACATTATTATCCCAAAAATTTGAAGCTTGTTTTTTAATATTTTCAGGTACACCAAATCTCATTTCAGCAATACCTCCAGCCATACAAGCTAAAGTATCACTGTCTCCGCCTAATGATACTGCATTTCTTATCGCATCTTCATAAGAATTAGCATCAAGAGCACAAATAATTGCCTGAGGGACTGAGTTCTTGCAAGATGAATAAAATTTATTATAATCAGGACGTATCTCATCAACACTTTTAGATAAATCATATCCATACTTAGTGGTTATATAATTTTTTATAATATCAGAAGAAACGCCCTTTTTAGCCATATACATCGTTTCAATATATACTCGAGTAGCTAAAAAACTTTCAGGGTGATTGTGTGTTATGGAGGTAAGTTCAATAGCTTTATCTAAAGCAACTTTCAAGTCATCAACTAAAAGAGGAATAGGGCTTAGCCTCATAATACACCCATTTGTCTTAGCGCCATATCCAACGCCAGTCTCTAACCAGTTGGTAAAACCTTTACCAAAAGCTCCAACTTTACCGTCTTCATATGTGCGATTCTTATATAAATTACCCCATTTTTTTAATAATTCTTCGGGTTTTTTGTTGGATAACAACCATTCTGCAGTAGCGCAAGTTAAAATAGTGTCGTCAGTAAAACAACATTTATCGCAAAATAATTCAAAATCTTTGCGCTTTATGTTATGAAACTCATAAGGAGACCCTATAATATCACCAACAATTGCACCTAACATTTGCTATCCTACATTACATCAAAATCATCTTTCGGAATGAGAGGATTCGAACCTCCGACTTCTGCGTCCCGAACACAGCGCTCTACCAGACTGAACTACATTCCGTTATATGCGTTATTTGTATACATAAAAAAACTAAATATTACAAGAGCAATATAGTATGTTGTCAAAAAAAATTGACTATATATTTCTCTCATGTACGATATGTAATATCAAAAAGAAAGGAATATAATAATGCTATATCTTGGTTGTCATCTTTCATCATCAGCTGGTTTTACGGCTATGGCTAAAACAGCTCTCTCACTTAATGCAAATACATTTCAATTCTTTTTACGCAACCCAAGAGGCGGTGCTGCAAAAGATATAAATCAAGATGATATTTTAAGCTTTAAAAAAATCGCAACAGAAAACAAGTTTGGTAAAATATTAGCACACGCACCATATACTCTAAATCCATGCTCTAAAGATGAAAAAACGCGTGAATTTGCTCGCATGGTTTTTGCAGATGATTTGAAGCGTATGGAAAATATTCCAGGAAATTTATATAATTTTCACCCAGGGTCTCATGTAGGGCAGGGGTTAGATATTGCAATTCCTCAAATTGTAGAAATATTAGATGAAGTAATGGTTGAAGCAAAAAATACAACAGTATTATTAGAAACAATGTCCGGCAAAGGTAGTGAAGTAGGCTCAACTTTTGAAGAATTAGCTGAAATTATTTCTCAAACAAAAGATAATGCACCCAACAGACTAGGTGTATGCTTAGATACATGTCATGTATATTCTGCCGGATATGATATTATCAATCGTCTAGATGATGTTATTGAAAATTTTGATAAAGTAATAGGCTTAAATCGTCTTCATGCAATACACCTAAATGATAGTTTAACTGAATTTAATTCGCATAAAGATAGACATGAACAACTAGGTAAAGGTTCGCTAGGTTTAGAAGGGGTAATTCGCTTTATTAATCATCCAGCTATAAAGGGAATACCTATAAACTTAGAGACCCCAAATGAACTAGATGGATATGCTAAAGAAATATCTATTTTACGCCAAAACTATCAGCAAGATTAAAAGAATAAATCTGCAATAATTCCGCAAACAAAACCAATAACAAGTAGTAAGGCTAGAATGCGTGCATTTTCATCTTCGTTCTTATTTACTCTATATAGAACTAAATATCCCAAACCGGCATTAGAAAATGTTCCAGCAAGAAGTGTACTAGCAGAAATAGTACCACTAGCAAAAAGTTGAGTTAATAAAACAGATGGATAACAACTAGGTATTAAACCAATAAGAGATGCTACAAATTTACTTATTATTGGCATACTTGTTAATGACTCTTGTAATACATCTTTTCCACCAAAAGAAAGTGCAGTATTAAGAATAAGCGAAAATATAAAGATAAAGATACAAATTTTCTCTGTATGCCTAAAAGCTGAAATAAACATATTATCTTTTTTATTACATTTACATTTTTCTCTTTTGCAAAATTCAGAAATGTTAATTTCATTTTTATGTTTAATAAAACTTTCAGGCAAAAATTTATCAATCAAAAAACCTATTACAACTGCAAATAAAAATTTTACAAATAACAAGTTAAATATCAAACCTGTATCAATCCCCCTAGATAGAAGTAATGGTAACATTTCATCCGATGTAGATAAGAATACAGCCATCAAAGTACCAAGAGTAATTAAACCAGTAGTATATAAATTAGCTCCAACTACAGAAAAACCACACTGTGGGATTATACCAAGTATACCACCAACAATTGGTCCATATTGTCCTGCTTTTCTAATATAAATAGAATTACGGCGAGATAGCTTATGTTCTATTGCCTCAATAAATAAATATGTAAGAAATAAATATGGAAATAGCATTAATGATTCATGTAATGAATTTATCAAAATATCCATAATTATTCCACGCATAGCTACCTCATAAATTAAATACAAACTTCATTATAGTTAATAACAAACATATAAAAATGCAACAAAAAAAGTCGGTTAGACCGACTTTAATTAGCAACAATCATTATACGCATGTTCTTACAATAGAACCATCATCGTTTACAGGAATAGTCATTCCATCAACATACTCTTCAAGGCACATACAAGTACCTCTTACGCAGTAAAGCATATGTTCCCATTTGTGGCTTTTAGCTTCTCTAAGAAGTCTTTGATGGTGAATGTGAGAATTATCGAGTTGTTCAAGCTCATCAATAGTCACATGTGATGCCCCAAGATAGAAGGTTTGAGGTTCTCTTTCCATTTTTCCATAAAAACGCTCTCCAGCATACTCAATATACTCTACATTTTCGAAGTAAAAAGAAATACATTTACTTCTTGCAGCCTTGATGCATCCTTCTATTTCAGAAGAAACAACGATTCTTTCTTCACTTGTTTGTCGGTACCCTTTGTAGACCAAAACAACACGTTTTTCTTTGTTTTTTTCCATAATAATTTTTTTTTATAAAATAATATAAAGAAAGTTTGATCAAAATATACACAATAGTTACTATTGTCAATATTTTTATATAAAAAAAGCCCTCATTTATGAGGGCTTTAAATAATTTGAGCTAATAAATTAAGCTTTCTTTTCATCAAAGTTATATAATTCTTCAACAGAAACAGTTTTTTCAGTTGTTTTAACTTGTGAAAGAACATGCTCAATAACTTTCTCTTCATAAACAGAAGTACGTAAACGCTCAATAGCTTCTTTGTTCTTCAAATAAAAATCAAAGATAGCTTTTGCTTGCATTGGATAACGTTGAGCTTCATTCATAATTGCTTTATTGATATCTTCTTGAGTTACTTCAACTTTAGCATTATTTCCAACCTCAGCTAATAATAAACCAAGTTTAACTCTGCGAACAGCAATCTCCTTATATTCTTTTAGTAAATCTTCTTCTTTTTTGCTCTTCTCATCTTCATCTAACTGATTATTCTTTTTAGCAGCTTCGTATTGTTTAACGATACCTTCATATTCCATATCAACTAATTTGTTAGGTACATCAAAGTTATAAGCCTTATCTAAAACATCTAATAAAGAACGTTTTAATTTCATTTTAGAAGCATATTCATAATCTTTTGCGATTCTGTTTTTAACAGTCTCTTTCAAGTTATCTAAATTTTCTTCACCCATAGATTTTGCAAAGTCATCATTAACTTCAGTTTTCTTAACTTCTCTGATTTCTTTAATTGTTGTAACAAATAAAGCTTCTTTACCAGCTAAATCTTTAGCATGATATTCTTGAGGGAAAGTTGCTTTAACATCAACAACATCGCCAACTTTTTTACCGATTAATTGATCTTCATAACCTGGAATAAATGAGTTAGAACCAAGTTCCAAAGGATAAGCCTCACCTTTACCACCAGGGAATTCTACACCATCAATAGAACCAACAAAATCAATAACAGCAATATCGCCTTTCTTTGTTTCACGATCTTCTTCAACTTTAGCGCTGTCACGATGACTTTCAGCCATATAGTTAATTGCTTTTTCAATTTCTTCAGCAGGAACCTCAGCAACTAATTTTTCTACTTCAAGGTCAGATAAGTTTTTAACTTCAATTACTGGCATAACATCCATAGAAACAGTAAATTCAATATCTTTACCTTCTTCAAATTTTTTCAAATCTACATCTGGAGTAAATACAGGACGTAAATCTTTTTCTTTAAGAACTTCATTAACGCCATCACGAAGTAAATCATCTAAAGCTTCACTCATAGCATTTGCTTGATATTTTTTCTTAACCATAGCAAAAGGAACTTTACCAGCTCTAAAGCCAGCCATTGCAACAGATTTACTAATTGATTTTAATTTATTTTCAACAGCAACATCGAAGTCAGCTGCTTTAATTGTAACATTATATTCACGGCTTAAGCCTTCTGATTTAACTTCTTTAATTTCCATTGTATATCTCTTCTAAAAAAAACACCATCTAAAAAGATGGTGCGGACGGAGAGACTCGAACTCTCACAACTCTCGTCACTAGATCCTAAGTCTAGCGTGTCTACCAATTTCACCACGTCCGCGGTTACAACAATTGAAAGCGAGTATATACAACATTTTTATATAATCAAGCAAAAAATTTGCAATATTGCATATTTTTAAATAATAATACCTTTTTCAAATCTAAACCCACGCAACAACTCATCGATTTTCATCGCTTGCTTGCCCTCACGTTGGATTTTAACAACTTTAACAGCTTTATCTTTAGTTGCAATAATAAGGTTGCAGTTACCCTCAAGAATTTCTCCAGCTTTACCACTTTTTTCAACAATCTCAATTTCATAAATCTTAAAACGTTCGCCATTATACATAAAATACATGGCAGGATAAGGATTAAACGCTCTTATTTTATTGTGCAATTCTTCAGACTCTATATCAAAATTAATTAAGCATTCAGTCTTATCTAATTTGCTCGCATAAGTTACAAGCGATTCGTCCTGTTTTACAGGGATAATATCTTCAATTTTTCTTAATGTATCTATAAGAAGATTAGCTCCAATAAGTGATAGTTTATCATGCAATTCCCCACCAGTCATAAACGAAGATATTTCAACAGATTCTTTAGATAACACATCACCAGCATCAAGTTCTAAAGTCATTTGCATAATGGAAATACCACTTTCTTTATCACCATATTCAATAGCACGTTGAATAGGAGCTGCACCTCTCCATCTTGGTAACAAAGAAGCATGAACATTAATACAGCCCTTAGGGAACATATCTAAAACTTCTTGAGGCAATAACAAACCATACGCTGCAACAATTGCTACATCCGCATTATAACTACGTAATATATCTTGCTCTTCACTATTTCTTAAAGTTCTAGGTGTTCTAACTTCAATGCCTTTAGCTTCTGCTAATACATGAACAGGAGTCTTATTTATACGTTTTCCACGGCCACTCTCTTTGGGAGCTCTTGTATAAACAGCAACAACTTCGTGTTCATCTATTAACTTCTCCAAAACAGGAACAGAGAAGTCAGGTGTTCCCATAAAAACAATTTTCATTATTCTGCAAATCCAGCGCGTTTGTAGTCAATTTCGATTCTGAAATCTGAAGCATAGCTATCAAGCATAGCTTTAGCCATATCACTAACAATAGAAGCCTCAGCTCGATTCTCAATATCTTTCAACGCTTCATCTGTTAACTCATTATTGTAATTAACAATCTCAAATGGAACAACAATAATAAAGCTATTGCCAACTCTTTCAAACAACTTAACTTCATTGTCATTTGCTAAGAATAAATCATTAATTTCAGAAGGTAATAAGTTAGCAAAAGTATCATTTCTGCTAATAGGTTCAGAGCGGAACATTTCAAGCTTGCGAGCTTTTGCTGCATCAGCAAGTTGCATGCTATCAGTAACATCAGCAACAATATCTTCTGCAATTTCTTTAGCCAAAGCATTCTTCTCTTGTTCTAGCCAAATTTTTACGATTCTATCTTTTACATCAGCAATATTTGGCATATGTTCATCAACAATATTAACAACCTTAGCAACAACAATTGCATCATCAAATTCTTCAGCAGAAGTTGTTTCATCTAAACTGTAAGAAAATACAAGTTCATTAAGTAACAAATTATTACCTAAAGACTTTAAGTTTTCAGGTAAGTCATTAATCAAAACATTTTCTTGAATGTTAGCAATCTTAGAAGCTTGCATACCAAATTTATTAGCAATTGCATTCAAATCATCACCTGCATTTACAGCATCATCAATTTCAGCTTTAGCTTCACGAATTGCCTCATACATATTTTCATTCTTTAGAGCTGCAATAATTTCATCTTTTACTTCTTCAAAAGTAGATTCTTTTGCAGGCAAAATCTCTTTAACCATAACAACTTGCCATGTATCTGCTACTTGAATTACTTGAGGCTTATTAATTTCCATATCAAAAACAATACCTAAATCATCAGCAAGCTCATCTACAGCAACAACTCCTAATTCAACATTGTTAGAATTTTCAGCAGATAAGTTTACAGCTACATCACCAAAAGATTTTCCGGTATTAACTTCATCCAAAGCGCTATTAGCTGTTTCTTCATTCATGAATACCATTTGCAAAACATCACGTTTTTCAGGTCTATCAAATGATGCTTTGTTATTTTTATAATAATCAGCAACCATTTCTTCACTTGTAGCATACTTATTTAAAATAGTATCAATAGGAATATATAAAACTTCAGCATTACGACTTTCAGGAATAACAAATGTTTCAGCAAAATCTTCAAAATATTGTTGAATTTCATCATCTGAAATTTGTCTTTCAATATTCACATCTTCAGGAGAAACTAATACATATTTAAAAGACCTACGCTGATTATCCATTTTATGAATGGCATTACTCAATACATTAGGTACATTAAAAGACTTAACCAAATCATCAATCAATAATTTGCGTGTCATAATTCTTTTTATAATTTCGATATATCCACCTTCAGATAAGCCAGAAATAGATAAATAACGATTATAAGCTTCACGATTGAACTGCCCTGTTATAGGATTAATAAATTCTGGTTGAGAGAATATAACTTGTCTTATGAATTCTTTTGGGAAATTGATATTATATTTAGCCATTGTTTGGTCAATTACGCTTTCTTCAATTATTTGACGCAAAACACCTTCAGCAATAGAACTACTAAGTTCATCACTAATTTCAAAATCTTCTCCAGCAATATTTTTTATTGCAGTTAATTCTTTTTGAACACGAAAAGAAAATTCACTTTGTGATGTTTTTTTACCACCAACATTAACTACATCCTGATTTTGTGCAGCAGTGTTAATGTAACCAGTTACACCAAATAAAGAAATAAAACTTATTGCAACCGCAATAAAAATACTTTTAAATAACCAATTTTCTTGTGCTTTTACTAATTTGCTTATCATTTTTTTTACCCCAAAAATAACATAATTGCTCTAGATTATAGAAAGTCAAAAAAAATATGCAATCTCAATGTAAATATGTTCAACACTTTTTTTAATAAATTTTCTTGTAAACAACTTTATTTTTGGCTGGAAAATAAAAAAGCATATGCTAAAACAAAGGAAGTTAATTTTTTTTAATAATATAAGGAATATTTAAATGGTAAGAAAAACTTTAATTGCTGGCAACTGGAAAATGAATGGTTTGCTAGAAGATGGTATAGCCTTAGCAAAAGGTGTTGCTCAAGAAGTAAAAAAGGCAGCTCGTAAAGATTGTGAATTTTTAGTTTGTCCTCCATTCACACTTTTAACAAGTGCTAAAAAAGCAATTAAAGGTTCAAGATTAATGCTTGGTGCTCAAGATTGCTCTTTTGCAGACAAAGGTGCTCACACAGGTGATATTAGCCCAGTTATGTTAAAAGACTTAGGTTGCCAATATGTAATACTAGGTCACTCTGAGCGTCGTACAGACCATCATGAAACAAATGAGCTAGTTGCTAAAAAAGCTGAAGCAGCAATAAATGCAGGCTTAAAAGTAATTATTTGTATTGGTGAAACAGAGGCTGAGCGTGATTCTGGTAAGACAATAGCTGTATGTACAGATCAAATTATGGGTTCTGTTCCAGCAATTTCTACACACCAAAATACAGTAATAGCATACGAACCAGTTTGGGCAATTGGTACAGGTAAAACACCAACAACTCAAGATGTTCAAGATGTTCATTTTGCTATTCGTAAAGTTGTTGCTAAAAAATTAGGTCGTGCAAATGCTAATAAAATGCGTTTGTTGTATGGTGGTAGTATGAAACCATCAAATGCAAAAGAATTATTAGCTTTACCAGATGTAGACGGTGGTTTAATCGGTGGAGCAAGCCTAAAAGTTGAAGACTTTATGGCTATTGGTGAAGCAAGTAAACAACAATAACTAAGAGGAAAGAAAAATGGGATCAGTATTGTTAGTAATTCATTTAATGGTAGCCATCTTATTGGTGGCATTGATTTTAATGCAACGCAACTCAGGTAATGCATTGAGTGGTCTTGGTGGTGGCAACGGGGCAGATAGCTTCCTATCAGCACGTGGTAAAGGTAACTTGCTTACTCGTACTACAGCAATTCTTGCTACAACATTCTTTATCACTTCTATTTTATTGGCATTATACTTTAAAGGTGAAACAAGAAAAACAGAATCAATAACAGAGATTGCGCCATTAACACAACAAGCTCCAGTTGTTCCAACTGTACCAGATGCAACAGCTGATGAAGTTCCAACCACAGAGCCAACAGCTCCTGTAGCGGAATAGAGAGCATGAAAGCTAAACTAAAAAATAAGGCACCTTTTCAAGGAGGTGCCTTTTTCACTATAAATAACTAGTCAAAAGGGTAGGGAAATGTCTGAATTAAATCCAAAAACAAAATTTATTTTTATCACTGGTGGTGTAGTATCTTCATTAGGAAAGGGCTTGGCATCAGCTTCATTAGCGTCCATTTTACAATGCAGAGGATTTAAAGTTCGCTTAAGAAAATTAGATCCATATCTAAATGTAGATCCAGGAACAATGAGCCCATTTCAACACGGTGAGGTATTTGTTACAGATGATGGTACAGAAGCAGATTTGGATTTAGGACACTATGAACGTTTTTCTGGTGTAAATGCGAAGAGAAGTGATAGTACAACAACCGGAAAAATTTACCAAAGAGTAATTGATAAAGAACGTCACGGAGATTATTTAGGAGCTACAATTCAGGTTATTCCTCACGTAACAAATGAAATTAAAGAATTCATTATTAGCGACTTAGAAGACGAAGATTTTGTTTTATGTGAAATAGGTGGTACAGTTGGTGACATTGAAGGACAACCATATCTAGAAGCGATTCGCCAATTGGCATATGATTTAGGTCGTGAACGTACAATGTTCTTACACTTAACATTATTACCATATATTCCAACAGCCGGAGAGTTAAAAACAAAACCAACTCAGCACTCTGTTAAAAAATTACAAGAATATGGTATTCAACCAGATATGTTATTATGTCGCTCACAAATGGTAATACCTGATAATGAAAGAAGAAAAATTGCATTATTCTGTAATATAAAAGAAGAGAATGTTATAGCAGCTCTAGATGTTAGCAATATATATCAAGTTCCTCTTGCATATCATAAAGAAGGTATGGATCAAGCAGTTTGTCGTCACTTTAATATAGATTGCCCTGAAGAAACAGATTTAAGTCGTTGGGAAAAAATTGTAGAAACAATAAAAGCTCCAGAAGGAGAAGTAAGAATAGCTGTAGTTGGTAAATATGTAAAATTACTTGAAGCATACAAATCTTTGAGCGAAGCCTTAAATCACGCAGGTATTGCTAATAAATATAAAGTGAAAATAAAATGGATAGATTCTGAAGAGTTAGAAACAGCTGATGTAGAAGATGTTCTCTCTGATGTTAGTGGTATCTTAGTTCCAGGTGGTTTTGGCTCTAGAGGAACAGCTGGTAAAATTATGGCAGTAAAATATGCACGTGAACATAAAATTCCATTTTTAGGTATTTGTTTTGGTATGCAAATGGCTGTTATTGAAACTATGCGTAATGTGTTAAATATCAAAAATGCAAACACAACAGAATTAGATGAAAATTGTGAAGCAGTTGTAGGTTTAATGACTGAATGGGATAAAGATGGAGCTAAAGAAATTCGCCATAAAGATGGTGATTTAGGTGGTACAATGCGCTTGGGTGCATATGAAGCAGTGTTAAAAGAAGGCTCTAAAGTTGCAGAAGTTTATAAAACAACACAAATTTCAGAGCGCCATCGTCACCGTTATGAAGTAAATATAAAATATAAGAGCCAATTAGCACAAGGTGGAATGATTATATCAGGAACATCACCAGATGGAAAACTTCCAGAAATTGTTGAAAGATTAGATCATCCATGGTTTATTGGTGTTCAGTTCCACCCAGAACTAAAGTCTAGACCATTTGCTCCACATCCTCTATTTGTAGAGTTTGTTAAAGCCTCAATTAATCAAAGTCGTATAGTTTAAGATATATGGAGAAATATAAATGAAAGATAAAATAAAGGAAAAAATACAAGAGTTTGTATCTGTAGTTAAAGAAAAATTTCCTGTTGTTATGGAAAAATTAAAGGAAATAGCTCAAAAGGTGAAAGAAAAAGCACCTGTATACTTTGATAAGTTAAAAAAGCTAACAATGAAAGTTGTTGCAAAAATTAAAGAAAAAGCGCCTATATATTGGGATAAAACAAAAAAGATATTACAAAAAATAAAAGATAAAGCTCCGATATATACTACTAAATGTATTGAGTATGTTAAAAAAAATCCAAAGCAGATAATAGTTGGAGCTATAATTTTGGTTATAGCTATTATATTATTTTTAGCATCATTATCAAATAATAAGAAACAAGAAATAACTCAAGTTATGGTTCCAGCACAAAAATTTAAACTTGAAAAAGCAAGTTTAACAGAAATAAAAGAGGTATACGAAGATACAGCAGAAGTTGGGGAACAAAAATATGTTTATTTCAATTTTACAGCTCAAGCAGATAAAGACTTTAATTATCAGGTTTTCTATACTGTAAAAGATGAAGTATGGTATGATCCTAAACATGTTGTATCTGTTACAGGTCAAGCAGGGGAACAAACATACAAAGTAGCAATTCCTGCCGATAAGATTTATCGTGTAAGGTTAGATTTTGATGTGGAAAATGAAGAAGTAACAGTAAGCAATATATATTTAAATGGGGAGCAAGAAGCAGATTTAAATAATTTCAAAGATTATTTATTTAATGATATAGCTAAAAAGACAATAAATAAAGATGGATCTTTAACAGTTATAACACAAAAACCAGACCCACATATAGGCTACTATATAAAGTAAATACACTTTTATGTAACAAAAAAATAACCCCTCCATTTCGGAGGGGTTATTCTATTCATCTTCTTCGCTAATTGGAATATCTTTAACTGTTGTTTTAACACGTGTGATACGCATATTATCAACAGATATCACTTCATAATGACAATAATCATCTTCAGCCTTATCTCCGATTTGAGGTTCTCTACCTAAAAGATTGAATACATATCCTCCCATCGTACTTTCTTCACACTCACAATAAGGTAAATCAAGACAATCATATGCATCTTCAACCAAATATAATCCATCAAATTCGCATATCTTTTCATCGATTTTCTTAACAGGATCAGGACATGCTTCATCATGTTCATCACGAATATCACCAACAAGCTCTTCTAAGATATCTTCCATAGATAACAAGCCCGCTGTTCCTCCATATTCATCAACAACAACTGCTAAATGAATACGCTTTTTCATCATCTCATGTAAAATTTCAGAAACAGATTTATTTTCAGGAACAAATAAAATCTTACGAACAATCATATTCAAAATATCTTTATGTTGAGTATCTTTATACTCTAATAAGTCACGAATATGAATCATACCCAAAATCTGGTCCTTATCCCCATTGCATAAAGGAAAACGAGTGTGTTTATTTTGTTTTACTAATTCCATTACCTCATTAAAGGAAGAGTTTTGATAAATACAAACCATATCTTGTCTTGGAATCATAATCTCGTGGGCACAAATCTCAGAAAAACTAATAGCATTTTGAATAATTTCACTTTCTGTATCATCAATCACACCAACTTTTTGCGATGCATCAATAATAAGCTTAATTTCTTCTTCTGAGTGAGCTTCTTCACTTTCATCAGCAGCATGCATTCCCATAATTTTAAGTATCCATAAAGAAAGGTGATCAAACGCCCAAATAATAGGTGTACACAACTTATTAAACGTATACAAAGGAATAGCAACAAGAAGTGTGTACTTCTCAGTATCCAAAATAGCCATTGTCTTTGGTACTAATTCACCAAGTACAACATGCAATAAGGTAATCAAAGTAAATGCAATACCAAAGCTAATAGAGTGCAAAAGTACTTCTTTCCCAACAAAATATTCAGCCAATCCAACTTCTAAAAGTCTAGAAACAGCAGGCTCACCAATCCAACCTAAACCCAATGATGCAAGAGTAATACCAAGCTGTGTGGCACTTAAATAAGTATTCAAATGTTCATTGATTTTTAATGCAATTTTTGCACGCTTATTACCAGAATGTACAAGCTCTTCTATGCGAGTACGACGCATCTTTACAACGGCAAATTCAGAAACAACGAAAAAAGCATTACAAAAAACTAAAAACAATACCAAAAAAATGTATAACAGACTCATGTCAGTTTATTTTTTTACCTCTATAAATTAAACACGTTTAGTAACATATATCACTATTTATGCATTGTCAACATCTCTTTTTTAATATTTCAAAGACTTAGATTATAAAACAAAAAATTCCCTCTTTTATAGCAATAAATAAAAGAGGGATGAAAAATATGCTGATAAAACAATAATTAAACAATAATCGGCTTAGCTATTTGCGCTCTCTTAAATGCCGAACGTTTAACTAGATTATCAACACGTTCAACCAATGTTGCATCAAAATCAATAATTTCAGACGGTAATTTTTTCTCATCAACCAATTGTTTTAGTATTGCATCTAAAACAGAATAGGGTGGGAGAGAATTTTCATCTTTCTGATTTTCTGCAAGTTCAGCCGAAGGAGCTCTAGATATAACTTCTTCAGGCAAAGCATATTCAATGGTATTTCTCCATTTAGCTAGTTCAAAAATTGTAGTTTTATAAACTCCACCAATTGGCATAATACCGCCACATGTATCGCCATATAATGTGCAATATCCAGTATATGCCTCAGATTTATTGCCACAAGCTAAAACTAAACCACCAAATTGATTAGAATACGCCATCAAAATTTGTCCTCTAATACGAGCTTGCAAATTTTCAATAACAATTCCTTTAACATCTTCACCAAAGTTATTTTTAAGAAATTCTACTTCTCTTAAAACAATATCTTCAATATCAATTTCTTGGTAGTCCAAACCATTGAGCCCAGCAATTTCTCTAGCAATTTTTAGACTCAAATCAGAGGTATATTTTGTTTTCATCATAATTGACTTTACATTTTTACCACCCAAAACATCTTTTGCTAGCACAGCACAAATCGCAGAATCAAGTCCACCGGATAATCCTAAAATAACCTTATTAAAGCCATTATTATCGCAATAGTCCTTCAATCCAAATTTTAGTTTATTCCATAATTCTTCCATTATTCCCTCCCGCTATGAGCTCTAATTAAATCTTGTTGCAAATTAAACAATCTAGTTTCTAAACCAACACCATAAATATGAGGATTAGAAAGTCGTTTGTGAGATTCGTCAAGCATTGCTAAGTTTTCTTTAGCACGTTTTTGCAAAACAGTAACATCAAATTCAGGAATACGCACAAATTTACCATTTTCCATTAAAGGTTGAAGCAAATTATATGCAGTTTCACCTTTGTTGAAAACAACTTTAGCCATGTTTTGACTTCCCATTGTATAAGATGTAATATCACTAACCAATTCGCCATTTTCAACAAGTTTATCGTTAGCTCTACAAATAACATCGCCATCATATTTACCATCTCTGATAATACGTACAACATCTGTATCACCAGGAATAGTTGTTTTTCCTTCAGCAATTTTTATCTTAGGTTCTCCTTTGTAGCGTTTAGTCTTAAATACGCCACCAAGGGCAGGGCAGTCATATGCAGTAACAAGCTTAGTGCCAGCAGCAAAAATATCATAAGGAGCATTTTGAACCATTACTAAGTTTTCAATTGCATATTCATCCAAATCATTAGAAGCAACTAGTTTTACCTCAGAAATCAAACTCTTATCATCCATGTTTTCAAGTTCTTCATCAATAATTTTGCGAGCTTCTTTTGCCCAATATGCTAAGTCCCCAGAGTCGATTCTCATTCCCATAAGTTTGATACCAGTTTCTTTGGCAGCTCTAATTGCATTTTTAATACCTTCTCTTGTATCATAAGTATCAACTAAAAGAGTTGTATTACCAGTAGATGACTTCATGTAAGCCTTAAATGCATCTAGCTCATTTTCATAACTCATAATAAAGGAGTGAGCCATAGTTCCACTTACAGGAATACCATAGTGCTTACCCGCAGCAACATTAGATGTTCCTGTAGCGCCACCAATAAAAGATGCTCTTGTAGCACTAAAACATCCTAACTCTTGCCCACGCCTTAAACCAAATTCTAATAGAGGACGTTGAACCCCGTCTAAAGTAGAAGCTCTTGCAATACGAGATGCTTTTGTTGCAATCAAACTTTGCGAGTTGAAAATATTTAATAAAGCAGCCTCAATAACTTCAACCTGCCAGCAAGGTCCTGTTACAGAATAAATTGGTTCATTAGGGAATACAACTTCACCCTCATTAACAGCTTTAATAGTTACTTTTAATTTATCATTTTGAACAAACTTCAAGAACTCATCATTAAATCTGTTAGAACCATCCGCATTTTTTAAGCTTCTTAAATACTCAATATCTTCATCGCTAAAATGCCAATTATTAAGCCATTGAGAAAATTCAGCTAATCCTGCAGCTAATAAATAACTACCGCCAAAAGGACATCTTCTAAAGAAAGATTCTGAAGTTTTAATTTCTTCAGCTTTTCCATCCAAAAACCAAGCTTGAGCCATTGTTAAATGATATAAATCGCAAAATAAAGGTGTACCTGTTTCTAAAATACTTGGTCTTGTGTTATTAAATTCATTTCTCATATCTATTCTCCTAAACTTCTATTTACTAAGTTGTGCTTAATTTTTTTATCTAACAATATTGAACGAAAAAATTGCTGGGAAGTAATACTCTTCAGTCTCCCTTCTTTAATAAATTCAGAATAGCAATCTTTTTGTAAAATATCAGGCATTTGTTTTTTTATTCCCATGCACAAATCATCAAGAATAATCACATTTGCACCTTTTTTCAAAAGTCCATTCATAGCTTGAACAACGCAGATATCACTCAAAACACCGCAAAGATAAACATCTTTATCTTTCCAATCATTTTTAAGCTCATCATATACATTTTCTTCATTCCAAAGATTTGTAGTAGACTTAAACATCTTAGTAACATTAAGGTTTTCTTTGAAAGGTGCAGCTTGTTCCCATCCCCAAGTACCATAAACACAATGTAGAGGAAACTGCTTTCCTTCTAATGTATTTTTATATGTATCAGCAAAATGTGTATCGTAAGTATCAATAATTTCATCAAATGTATTGCTAAACAAACTATTAGCAAACTGCTGATGTTTATCAATCAATTCAGGTTGGTTTATGGTTAAAGCACCATCAGAGTGAACAAAATCATTTTGAAAATCCACTCGCATTAAAATACGTTTATTCATCTTAAAAATTCCCTTCAAGGCTTATCGGGTTAATTTACAGCCTGTCTTCTATAAGCCCTTCAGAAGACGCAGGCCAAAAACAAATATTAAATAATACCTTTTTTCTTATTAAAGTTTTCCTCTACAATATTATGATTTTCAGGAGCAATAAAATTTTTCCATCTTGCATCACCAAATTTAATCATATCACGAACCATCGTTCCGGTAACAAATGGAAAATTAGGATCAGTTCTATCAACAAGTTCAATATTCTCAAAACAATCCTTAAACCAGTGAGCATCATAAGAAGAACCAGCATAATAAACATCAGGCTTTGGTAAATCAGGAAAACTCTCATTTATAAAATCTAGTACATATTCGCCCCATTCAGCCGGATTATTTATATCAAACAAACCAACAATCTTTAGGCGTTCATACTCTGGTTTAGAACGATAGATGTTTTGAATCATCTTTTTACGAGTTGTGTAGTTTAAAGGGTTACGTTCTGTTCCATGCTCTTGAATAGAACCCAAAACGATAGTTACGCGTTCACACTCATTAAGCATTTGGTCAATAAGCTTTTGATGCCCAATATGAAAAGGTTGAGCTCTCATAATACTTAAACCGTGAATATATTTGAAATTAGTCATAAAAAAACTCCTTTTAAGTAGGAGCCATCAACGAAATTTAAATTACATCATATTTCTAAATCTCATCAAACTGGCTCAGTTTGTAATGTTCTATGCCCATAAGCCCTTCGAGCATCAAGAACAATTATAGATTAACAGTAAAAATAAAAAAGTCAATACCTAAAAAACACCTTGACATCAGATAACTTATCTAAATATCATAAAATCAAAATAAGGAGGATACAATGAAAATAAAAATATTAGGTTCTGGTTCAGCTTTTGGTGCTCCAATGATATTTAATACTTGGGGAAAATTAAATCCTAACAATCCCAAAAATGAACGTACAAGGGCATCGTTATTTTTAGATATTGATGGTTATAATATTCTAGTTGATGCTGGTCCAGATTTAAGAACACAAATCAACAAAAATAATATAACTAATATCGATTCTGTTTTTATAACACATGGCCATTATGACCATACAGGAGGTATCCCTGAGCTGCCACGAGCTACAAAAATTTTAAATCATGGCATAAATATCTATGCTCATTCTGAGACACTTAATGGGATAAAAGATAATTTTAGTTATTTATTTAATACAAACTCAGACGCAGAACCCAATAGTGTATCACTGCATTGGAAAGAAATTCCTTGTTTGGGAGAATTTGAAGTAGAAGGAATAACTTTCCAAACCTTTACCGTAAATCACCATAAATTGCATCCATCAGGTTTTAGATATAAAAATTTTGCATATGTTACCGATTGGTCAGAAATATCTGAAGAAACATTAGATTTACTGCATAATTTAGATTTGCTAATAATTGAATGTAATGATGGCCTAACGCAAGAAAGTACAGGCCATGCCTATTTAGATAAAGTAAAAGAAGTTGTATCTATTATAAATCCCAAACGAGTTATATTATCTCATCTTTCTTGGCGTGTAGACTATGATGACTTTCAACAATATCTACCGTCTAACTTTGAATTAGCTTATGACGGTATGTTAATAGAAGTGTAAATACAAGTCTGCCGATTCGTATTAAATAAAGCCTTGCATAATAACTAAAAAAATGATAGAATTGTAAGATGAAGGAAGGTGCAGTGGAAAAATACAATCTCATCAAATAGAACGTTGATAAGGAATATAATATGAAAAAAACAGGACTTGATACACAAAAAATCTTAGAAGAGTATATCGCTGATGTTATATCTCTTAACCAGCAT
Organism: Alphaproteobacteria bacterium; assembly: GCA_045630985.1. GTDB lineage: Bacteria > Pseudomonadota > Alphaproteobacteria > RF32 > CAG-239 > CAG-267. The sequence goes on along the minus strand of JAZQTW010000038.1, from coordinate 1,688 downwards.
ATATGTGATTATCAAGAAAAAAAATATAATGATTATAAAAAACTCACAACAAAAGAGCTCTTAATAGAGATAGAAAAGATTTATAAAAAAGAAGAGGAATATCGTGGTAAAAAAGATGCTTCACTAGATTTTGAAACATATAAAAAAGAACTCAAAAGAAATATAGTAACTAATTACTTCAATGATAATCAAGAAGTACAAGATATTGAAGCCAAAAGAGTAAATATAATTGAAAATAAAAATTATACCCAAGAACAAAAAAATACACTTATAAAAGGATTACAACAAAGATTAGATATATTTTATGATCAACATAAAACTGAAATTATAGAAAATGACTATGTTGGAGATTTTTGCCGAAAAACATTGGCTAAGAAGGAAACAGATATTTATAACAGAGAGATTGTGCATCAAAGATTTAATGAGAACAAAAGCGATGAAAATATAATACTTTTTGATAAAGACAAAGATATTGGAAGCTGTACAAAGTCTTTAACACTTTCACTTTATAAGCTACAAGAGAAATATGGATTAGAAATTTTTCCAAACTTTAATCCTGATAATATAGATAATTTAGCACATCCTACAACATTAGTTGAAGCAATAGATAAAAAATATATCAAATCAGCAGAAAGCGGTTACCTAAAAGATATAGAAGAGGGAATGGCTATCGGTGATATTGTTATATTAACCAGAAATAATGGTAACTTAGGTCATGCTATGATGTGCTATGGTTTTGATGAAGAAACAAAATCTCCGCTATTGCTTGGTTTTTCAGGATTTCATAATCATGGAGTGAATGCATATAGCAGTCGACAAGGTTCTCGTACAGGAATTGTAATAGATGTAAATTCGCTAATAAAAGATGCAGTTTCTCAAGCAGAGAAGGGGAAAACAATTGATCTACCCAAAAAAGATTTTGAACTATAAAAAAAAAGGCGAAGTTTTCTTCGCCTTTCTTAATGGTTGAAATATAAAACTATTTTACTAAGCTAACCATATCAACATCAACTTCAGGAGCAGATAACATTTCTTTATCAATCTCTCCTTTGATTTCTATTGTATTTTCTGGAGTAACAGTTAAACCTCTCCACTCTTCATTATCAATTTCAACAACAATAACACCTGTACCGTCGCTAAATTGATATTTTTCATTACCTAAACTTTTCTCAATCTTACCTTTTAACACAACAGGAGTATCATCAGGCAATTTCAAAGCATCAGCAACTGTTGAATCTGAAATACCAGGGCCTTGGAAACCACCAGCAACTTGAGCAATAGCATTACCAACTAATGCAAAGCTAACACCTAATACAGCTACAGCTAAAACTTTACTTGTCTTCATTTTTCATCTCCTATTTTAATATAACCATTTATTTACATAATAATTATTTTTGATTTTTTTTATAAAGAAAAGCATTTTTTTTATTTTTTTAGAATTTTTTTTTCAAAAAATGTACGTAAAATACTAGACAAAACTCTAAAAATGTGGTACAATAAAGACCGAAAGTTATAGATCTGTCATGTTTAACCTATATAAAAGCATTACTATTATGAAAAAGTTTATTAAAACAGCGATTATCCTCGCTTCGGTGTGTATGTTATCATCTTGTGGTGTATTATGTGTTATGGAAGATATCCTTATGGCGCCACCACCAAGACATCATTACCACCATCATCACCATCAT